>DJVI01000015.1 GCA_002441125.1 Caldifarciminota bacterium UBA6260 | reverse complement strand
TTATGAGTAACGGATATCAATTACAATTAAGTAGTAATAGTGAGCCTTTCAAAACAGTAGCAAATGAAAAGATGAAGGGGAATTGGGGATTAGCGTTCGGCTATACTTTCCAAGATTCTTGGATTATTATCTTATCCATGTTAAAAGGATTAATATGGTTATTAGGACCATTATTATTGTTAATCGGGTTTAGTATTTTCAATTCAGAACTGATGGATCGTAAGTATCGAATTATTGTCTTACTTTCTAGCATCCTATTTGTTAGTATTCAGATGATAGATTTCGGCTTTTTTTATAAACCCCATCTAGTTCCGTTTATGCCTTTATGGCTTACCTTTACAGGTAGTAAATTAATAATTCCCTTAGGAATAGGATTGTTGATTGCATATCCAACATGGGCATTTATGAAAAAGATTGGCACACCTTCCCCGTTTTTATCCTTTTTCTATTTTGTACTGATCGATCTAATTCTTGTTAACTTATTATTTGCTCCATATATGATTTTTTAGAGAAGCTAAAAGCTTCTCTTTTTTTTTGGACAAAACAGTTATATTTCGAAATAAGGCTCGTATACATAAGAATAGATATCCTTAAGGAGGGGAAGATATGTTGAAACATAAATGGCTTGGATCATTATTGATTCTAAGTTTAATCGTTATTTTATTATCAGGCTGTGGTTTATATGGCCCTGAAGAAGCAATGGAAATTGATCCACCACCAGCATCGTTGGAAATTGAAGATTTAAATCCTACGATTGAAGTAACGAATACAGAAGGTGGAAACCAAACTAGCTCTACTTCAACGGAAAATGCGAGTGAAATGGTAACATTAACAATCTATTATTTTGACCAGCAGGGGGATGTCGTTCCATTACCAATGGCAATTCCTAAGGTTGAAGGAATTGGTAAAGAGGTACTACGTTTTATGACGATGGGTGGACCTGCAGAAGCAACACTACCAGAGGGATTTAGACCTGTATTACCAGCAGGCACTGTTTCTGATATGAATGTTAAGTTCGATCAAAAATTAGCAATTGTTGATTTTTCAAAAGAGTTTTTATCCTATCAAGCAGCCAATTCGGCAGAGGAAAAGAAGATTTTAGATGCAATTACCTGGACTTTAACTGAATTTCCAACTGTAGAGCAGGTTGAAATTCGCGTTAATGGGTATCCTTTAGAAGTAATGCCAACCTGGAATACTCCAGTTGTAGGCCCATTAAGTCGTCTAGATGGAATTAATCTTGAGCTGGCCAATAATATTCACATTGGCCAGACTACCCCTGTTACATTATATTTTCAAAAAGGAACAGAGGCAGGGTCCTATTTAATTCCAGTGACTAGATTAATTCCTCAAACAGAGGATATTGCGAAAGCTACGTTAGAACAGCTGATTCTAGGACCCAAACAAGATAGCAGACTTATTCCAGCACTACTTCCAACAACAAAAGTTCTGGATGTGAGCTATCAGGATGATATATTAGTAGCAGATTTTGACAAGGAACTCTTGGGTTTTAATGATGCTGTTTCTCAGGAGATTATTGAGATGATTGTTTTATCATTAACAGAAAATACTGAAGCTTCATCTGTACAAATTATGGTGAATGGACAAACTGAGCAATCAGAAGCACTGGCTAAGCCAATCTTCAGACCAAATAATATTAATAAATCAGCTTACTAAATGAAACGGAAAACTAAGTGAATAGAATCATCATACGGAGGTAGAAATCTACCTCTTTTGTGTTATTACCATAAAATTTGCGTTTTTACTTGCAATATCAAAGAAATATTGGTCATAATAAGGTTAGTATTTAGAATGGAGGGTTTTAGATGAGACCGGATCAAAGAGATAATCAACAATTAAGACCAGTACATATTACACGAAATTATAATAAATATGCTGAAGGCTCAGTTTTAATCGAGGTAGGGGAAACAAAGGTAATTTGTACTGCTACCATAGAGGATAAGGTCCCTCCTTTTTTAAGAGGCGGAGGAAAGGGCTGGGTAACAGCTGAATATTCGATGCTTCCAAGAGCAACACAAACAAGAAATGCGAGAGAAGCGACCAAAGGCAAAGTTAGCGGGCGTACAATGGAAATATCCCGTTTAATCGGACGTGCACTACGTTCTGTTGTTAATTTGTCAGACTTAGGTGAAAAAACGATCTGGATTGATTGTGATGTCATTCAAGCTGATGGAGGAACAAGAACTGCATCCATAACTGGTGCTTATGTAGCTTTGGTAGACGCTTGCCATAAGCTAATTGAAGAAGGAAAGCTTTCGAAAATGCCAATTCAATCCTATATTGCAGCAACAAGTGTGGGAATTATTGAAGAGGAGCCTCGCTTAGATTTATCATATGAAGAAGATTCCCAAGCAAAGGTCGATATGAATGTTGTGATGACTGGAGAAGGGAAATATATTGAAATTCAAGGAACTGGTGAAGAAGCTCCTTTTTCAGAGGAAGAGCTATCACAGCTATTATCATTAGCCAAAAAAGGGGTTTTTGAACTAGTTGAGATTCAGAAGGAAGCATTAGGCGAAATTGTTAACCTAATTGGTAAAGCAGATTAAATCGAAATGTATGATAAAAGGGAACTTGGGGGATAAGGATGAAATGGGAAACGATTATAGTAGCAACCAAAAATAAAGGGAAAGTAAAGGAGTTTCAACAGCTCCTTTCTTCTTTTGCCAACAAAATTGTTGCATTAGATGAGTTTGCACATATTCCAGATGTTATAGAGGATGGGCTAACTTTTGCACAGAACGCAAGGAAAAAAGCAGAAGAGATTTGTGCTTTTACTCATATACCTACGATTGCTGATGATTCTGGATTGGAAGTGGATGCATTAGGGGGTAGACCTGGAGTTTATTCTGCAAGGTATGCCGGAGAAAAAGTGAGTGATCAAGACAATAATCAAAAACTACTTCTAGAGCTAAAAGGGATTCCCTTTGAACAACGAACCGCTCGTTTTGTGAGTCATATTGCTTTAGCGATTCCAGATGAGCCAACTATTGGGTTTGAAGATATTGTGGAGGGGTATATTTTAGTGGAGCCAAAAGGAGAAAAAGGATTTGGTTATGATCCGCTTTTTTATTTGCCCACTTATCAAAAAACGATGGCCGAAATTGATATTCACTTAAAAAATCAAATTAGTCATCGTGGAAAAGCAATGAAAAAATTGATTCAATGGCTAGAAGAAAAAAAATAAAGAAATCCCCTTGACTAAAAAAACATATCTTGCTATACTTACTTTTGTCTTCAAAAAACACCGCTTGTATAAGCGGATGTAGTTCAATGGTAGAACATCGGCTTCCCAAGCCGGTAGCGTGGGTTCGATTCCCATCATCCGCTCCAAGAACTGCATATATGTCTCAGTAGCTCAGCAGGATAGAGCAACGGCCTTCTAAGCCGTGTGTCGGGGGTTCGAATCCCTCCTGAGACGCCATTACATAATAAGTACAATCTTCTAGTGCAAAACTAGAAGATTTTCTTTTTTGGTTGAATATTTTTCTATTATTTCAATAGAAAAATGTTTATGTTATAATATAATGGTTATACTGTGTGTTAGTGTGTCATTTTAAAAATTTCAGTCGCTTTGAAGAGTTTTAGGAGGGGAAAGTAATAATGAAAACTAGTTGGGAAAAAATAGAGAAGAACAAAGGAGTTCTTCAAGTAGAGGTTGAAGTTGAAAAGGTAACTGAAGCATTAGATCAAGCATTTAAAAAAGTAGTTAAGCAAGTGAATGTACCAGGATTTAGAAAAGGAAAAGTACCTCGTAAGATTTTCGAATCCCGTTTTGGAATAGAGGTATTATACAATGATGCTCTAGATATTCTATTGCCTGAGGCATATGCAGAAGCAGTTGCTGAAGCAGGAATTCAACCTGTAGATCGCCCAGAAATCGATGTTGAACAATTTGAAAAGGAAAAAACCTTTATCTTTAAAGCAACTGTAATTGTTAAACCAGAAGTTGAATTGGGTGAATATAAAGGGTTAGAGATTCCTAAAAAGGATTTCGAAGTTACCGACGAAATGGTAGATGTAGAATTAACGCAGCTTCAAAACCGTCATGCTGAGCTAGTTGTTTTAGAAGATGGTGAGGTAGAAAAAGGAGATACAACAGTTATCGACTTTGAAGGATTTAAAGATGGCGTTGCCTTTGAAGGTGGAAAAGGGGAGAAATATTCCTTAGAAATCGGATCAGGTTCCTTTATTCCTGGTTTTGAGGACCAATTAATTGGTATGAAAAAGGGTGAGGAAAAAGATATTACTGTAACTTTCCCTGAAAACTACCATAGTGAAGAGCTTGCTGGTCAAGAAGTAATCTTCAAAATCAAATTGCATGATATCAAGCGTAAAAAACTTCCTGAGTTAAATGATGATTTTGCGAAGGATGTAGATTTTGAAACAATCGATGAGCTAAAAGCAGATACTCGTGCTAAGCTAGAGGAAAAAGCAAAGCATGATGCTGAACATTATCTAAAAGATGCTGCTATTCATAAGGCAGTAGAAAATGCTATTGTTGAAATTCCACAAGCTATGATTGACCAAGAAATCGATCAAATGAAGCAGGAGTTTGAACAACAGTTATCCTATCAAGGATTAAATCTTGATTTATATTACCAATTCTCTGGTACAAATGAAGAGCAATTAAAAGAGCAATTTAAAAATGATGCTGAGTTAAGGGTTAAAACAAACCTTACTATTGAAGCAATTGCTAAAGCAGAGGGAATTGAAGTAACTGACGAAGATGTGGAAAATGAAGTTCAACAATTAGCTGAAATGTATAAGCGTGATGTTGAAGAAATTCGCACAATCTTTACTTCACGACCAAATGGATTAGATGGTTTGAAGGAAGATGTTAGAATTCGTAAAACCATTAGTTTTCTTGCTGAACAAAGTAAAGAAGTATAAGATATAATAAATAAAAATAATAAAGGCACGGAAACCCGTGCCTTTATTTTAACAAATGGTATTTAATTTTTCTGACATTTATCAAAAAACTCCTTCTGAATAAAGCGTTGCTTTATGTTACAATAATAAAAAGTGGTTATAATTGTAAATGGGAAGATACCTGATTGAAAGGGGTGTAAGTGTAAGTGTTTAAATTTAATGATGAAAAAGGAACATTAAAGTGTTCATTCTGCGGAAAATCCCAGGATCAAGTCCGTAAATTGGTAGCGGGACCTGGGGTATATATCTGTGATGAGTGTATTGAATTGTGCAATGAAATTATTGAAGAGGAAATTGGACATGAAGAGAACATAAACCTTCAAGATGTCCCAAAGCCTCAAGGAATTAAAGAAATTTTAGACCAATATGTTATAGGGCAAGAGACTGCTAAAAGAACGTTGTCTGTTGCTGTGTACAATCATTATAAGAGAATTAATTCTGCGCAAAAATTTGATGATGTAGAATTGCAAAAGAGTAACATCCTTTTAATTGGGCCAACTGGTAGTGGTAAAACTCTTTTAGCACAAACATTAGCAAAGATATTGAATGTTCCTTTTGCGATAGCAGATGCTACCTCATTAACTGAGGCTGGTTATGTTGGAGAAGATGTTGAGAATATACTTTTAAGGTTGATAATTTCATCAGATTTTGACCTTGAAAGAGCAAAAATAGGTATATGTTATATAGATGAGATAGATAAGATAGGAAGTAAGAATGCTGGTAATCCATCTATAACAAGGGATGTTTCAGGTGAGGGAGTACAGCAGGCACTTCTAAAGATACTTGAGGGAACTATCGCAAACATCCCACCTTATGGTGGGAGAAAACATCCTGAACAAAAATACATTCAACTTGATACTACAAATATTCTTTTTATAGCTGGAGGGGCGTTTAACTCTTTGGATCAGATAATTAAAGATCGACTTGATAAAACAACAATAGGTTTTAAAAATAAAGATGTTCGAAACGATGATCTGGAAAGGATGATACTTAAAAAGATAGAGCATAGGGATTTTGTAAATTTTGGTATGATTCCTGAATTCATCGGAAGGTTTCCAGTTATAGCACCACTTTTCGATCTTACACATTCTGAACTTGTAAAGATTCTTTATGAACCGGAAAATTCTGTTATAAAACAGTATGAAAAACTTTTTATACTTGATGGAAAAAAACTTGAATTTACAGAAGGTGCTTTGGATTTTATAGCGAAAAAGGCTGAAGAGAAAAAAACTGGAGCCAGAGGCTTGAAATCCATAATAGAATCGTATATGCTTGATATTATGTTTGAATTACCAGAGAGGGATGATATTAAAGTTGTAAAAGTAACAGAAAAGGATCTTAAAGAATTCTATAAGAATAATTGATATGATCGAAAAAGAAAATTTTTCTTATGAATCATTGTTCCTTTTGATAGATATATCTGAAAAAAAGAGTGATCAGAAGTTTTCCTTAAAAACTTTAAAAAGAATCGATATTGTTGATAAATTTGATATCGATTTAAAAAAAACTGAAATTTATGAAGATGAATATTTTGTTTTAAAATGTTTCAATAGTGACGAAATGTCAGGTTTACTTCTAAAAGTTTTAAAAAAAGAAAATTTGGGTGAAAGGATTCAAAGGTTATATGTTTTACCTGTTGATTATGTTCAGATAAAAAAGGTTATAGATTATAACAACTATAAAAAAGTTAAATGTGAAAAAGTTTTCTTTAAAGGTTTCTCTGATGAAAATATAAAAAATGGATATTTGAACCTTTTAAGGAAAAATTTTAAAGAGTTATCAGTTTTTTACAAACTCGATAAAGATCTGTTATTAAAGGTTGATAGTGAAAATGATCCATTTTTACTTTCAGAAATAGTTTTATCATCTTTAGAGGTTGATAAAGATTTATTTTATAGTTTTGTATTTGAAACAGATTTGGAAAAAAGATTTAAAAAAATTCTGCTTACCATAAAGGAAGAGATTGAAAAGAAAAAACTGGAAGAAAGATTGTATGATGAAGTTTTGGAAAATATTAATGAGAATTCAAAAAAAGTTTTTTTAAAAGAGCAGTTGAAAATAATAAACAGAGAACTTGGTCAGGATGTTGATGTTGAAGATGAATTCTTAAAATTGAAAAATAGGATTTTGAAATCTGATCTTTCCAATTATGCAAAAGAAAAAGCTCTCGAAGAAGCCCATAGGTTAAAGTCACTTCCAACTTATTCTGCTGAGTACAGTATTATTAAAAATTATATTGATTGGATTCTTTCCCTTCCATGGAACAGAGTAACTCTTGATAACTTCGATATAAAACTTGCAAAAAATATTTTAACAAAGAACCATTATGGACTCACACAGGTTAAAGAAAGGATTCTTGAATACCTTTCAGTTTTAAAACTTTCAAAAAACAGCAAAGGACATATTCTCTGTTTTGTTGGTGCACCAGGTGTTGGAAAAACTTCTTTGGGGCAATCAATAGCTGAAGCTATGGGAAGAAAATTTGTAAGAATATCTTTGGGAGGAATAAAGGATGAATCAGAAATAAAAGGGCATAGAAGAACTTATGTTGGAGCAATGCCTGGAAGGATAATCCAAATGATGAAGAGAGCAGGTGTGGTAAACCCAGTTTTTATGCTTGATGAGATAGATAAACTTGGTGGTGATTTCAAAGGTGATCCATCCAGCGCTTTACTCGAAATACTTGACCCTCAGATAAACAACAGTTTTTCTGATAATTACCTTGAGATAGAATACGACCTGTCAAAAGTTCTTTTCATCTGCACTGCAAATGTGACTCATACAATTCCTCCAGCCTTGAAAGATAGGATGGAGATAATAAAAATACCAGGTTATCTTGAATTTGAAAAGGTTGAAATTTCAAAAAGGTTTCTTATACCAAAAATCATGAAAAGGTCTGGATTGAAAAAGCAAGATATAATTTTTGAGGATGAAGGTATAGTAAAAATAATAAGAAATTATTCTCCAGAATCTGGCATTAGGGGATTAGAAAAAAATATTCAAACTATAATGGGTAAAAGAGCAAAAGAAATTGCACTTGGGGAAAAGGTTAAAAATAAAAATATTGGTAAGGAAGAGGTTTTGAAATATCTTGGACCTGAAGATTATATTGAAAGGACAAAAGAAAAAGGAAATATCCCAGGTGTTGTTAACGGTCTCGCTTGGACACCTAACGGTGGAAAAGTTCTTACAGTTGAAACTATAATTTTGGAAGGTAACGGAAATGTTCAGTTAACAGGACAGCTTGGAGATGTTATGAAAGAATCAGCGTCAACAGCGATAAGTTACCTTAGAAAGAATTATAGGTTGTTCGGTATAGATAAAGATTTTTACAAAAATTTTGATATACATATACATATCCCTGAAGGTGCTATTCCAAAGGATGGCCCATCTGCAGGTATAACTCTGGTAGTATCTTTGATTTCGGCTTTGAAAGAAAGACCTGTTAGAGATGATTTCGCTATGACAGGAGAGATAAGTTTAACAGGAAACGTTCTGCCTGTTGGAGGGTTGTTAGAAAAGATAGTTGCGGCACAGATAGATGGAATTAAAAATATAATTGTTCCACAGAAAAATATGACTCATTTAAAAGGAATACCTTTAAAGGTAAGAAGGGATCTTAAATTTTATTTTGTTAACAGTATTTATGAAACAGCAAAAATACTATTTTGAAAGTGATTTTGTGGTTAAAAAGGTTAACCCTTCACTTGTTATAATTTTTGGGTTTATAGTTTTTATACTTTCGGGAGCACTTCTCCTCTCTTTACCTATTTCTCTAAATGACCCAAAATCGAGTATAAATTTTGTTGATGCTATTTTTACATCTGCATCGGCGGTGTGTGTTACAGGGCTTATTGTAAAAGATACCGCGACATTCTTTTCACCTTTTGGTAAACTTATAATCATGATCCTTATACAGATAGGTGGTTTAGGTTATATAATGATATCAACCTTTTTCACTTTGGCTATAACCAAAAGGATCGATTCAAATATAAGATTCCAAACTCTTCAGGAATTCCAAAAGTTTTCGAGTAAAGAGATAAGAAGTTATCTGGTAAAACTTTTACTTTTTGTTTTCTCGGTTGAACTTTTGGGAAGTTTTATAATGTTTTTCAGATTTAGCAAAGTTTATCCGGATTTTATGAAAGTTTTGTTCTATTCTCTTTTTCATTCAATTTCAGCATTCTGTAATGCAGGCTTTTCAACATTTTCAACCAACCTTTACGATTACAGAAACGATCCTTTTATAGTTTTAACAGTTTCTTCTCTAATAGTAATAGGTGGATTAGGTTTTATTGCAATAAGGGATATATACAAAAACAAGTTTTATTACAAAAGATTGAAAAGTCACACCAAGATAGTTTTGATAATGACTTCTCTTCTTATAATAATTCCATTTTTCCTATTTTTTATTTTTGAAACAAACAGTTCCTTAAAGGAGTTTGATATTTTCGGCAAAATACTTAACACTATCTTTCAAATTATAACTCCAAGAACAGCTGGTTTTAACACGATAAATTTTGCTTTATTGAAAAACTCTACCATTTTCCTTCTGATGATACTGATGTTTATTGGAGCATCACCCGGTGGAACAGGTGGTGGTATAAAAACTACAACTTTTTATCTTGTTGTGAGTTATATGGTCAATAACCTAAGGGGAAGAAAGAATCTGAACATTTTCAGAAGAAGGATAGATGAAGAGATAACAACTAAATCATACTTTATTTTTACAATATCAATTTTGGTCTTTATACTTGCCATACTCATACTTTTGTTTACTGAAAATCAGGATCCATTTAAGATATTTTTCGAAGTTGTATCAGCGTATGGAACAGTAGGTCTATCTTTAGGTGGAGATTTGCCAAATGTATCACTTGCTGCGAATTTCACTCCTTTTGGAAAAATTATTATAATCTTCGTTATGCTTGTTGGTAGGGTTGGAGTTTTAACCGCTGTGAACATATTTTTAACTAAAGATAAAAAAGATTCTTTCCAATATCCAAAGGCGAATGTCCTTGTAGGATAAGGAGGTTTTATGGGTGAAAAAAAGTTTTTCGCTGTTATAGGACTTGGAAGTTTCGGTTACTATGTTGCCACAAAATTAGCTGAAAAAGGGTATGAGGTTATTGCTATAGATATTGATGAAAATAAGGTTGATGATATTTCAAATAAGGTTACACATGCTATACAGTTGAATGCTCTCGATGAAAAAGTATTAAGGGAAGTAGGACTTATGGATGTTGATGTAGCGATAATAGCTATAAAGGATATAGCAACAAGTATTCTGCTTTCATCATTTTTGAAAGAGGATTTAAAAATAAAATATGTTGTAGCAAAAGCGAGTGATCAGAAGCATGGTAAAGTTCTTGAAAAAATCGGAGTAGATAGAATAATATATCCTGAACTTGAAAGTGCTGACAGGTTAGCCAACAATCTAATATCTCCATCGATTTTTGATATAATTGAACTTTCATCTTCACACAACCTTGTAGAGATAAAAGCACCAGATATTTTTGTTGGAAAAACTTTAGAAGAAATAGATTTAAGAAAAAGGTTTGATATAAATATTATTGCTATAAAGAGAAACCAACCTTCAACGACAGAAACTTATAAATTGAGTTTTGAAGAGAGTATAATAATATCACCATCACCAAAAGAAAGGATAATAGAGGGAGACATTCTTGTTATGGTTGGACTTAAAGAACATCTTGAAAAGATTGAAAAATTATAATAATATATAATAATGGAACCAGATAAAGAAAAAATACTTGAAGCAGGTTACTTTTATTTCCAAAACCAGAAGTTTAAAAAAGCTATAAAAATTTTTGAGAAAGGTTTATCGATGTTCCCAAATGACATTGATATCTATTACAATCTTGGAATAGTTTACGAGAGTATAAACGAAATTGAAAAAGCAAAGGAATGTTTCAAAAAAGTTTTAGAAATCGATAGAGATAATACAGATGCGAAAAAACATCTCGAAAAATTAGTAAACATTTAGGGAAGTTTATGAGAAATGTTTTAACATCCTTTCTCGATTTTTTAAAGTTAAAAAATATTTCTTTTATTCTATCAACCTATGATGGCAGAATAGTTACAGATTTTCATAGTGAGAATTTTTTAAAGAAAAATTTTGATTTAAAATCCTTTTTATCAGATTTGAAACTTAAAAAAGATACTTTCACTGCCAACACTTATGGTGATTACAACTATCTTAATTTCCCAAATTATGAAAAGGTATTAATATTTTTTAAAAATGAAACAACAGTTTCTTCAATAATGGATATATATCTTCTTGCAGAACTACTTGATAGTATAGATTCAGCAGTTTGTTTTCTCGATAATAACTTTAAGGTTATCCTTTCAAACCAAACTTTCCAAATAAAATATGGAGATACATATTTAGGTAACGCAACTTATTTCAGTGAATATGTTTTACCTGACCATCTTGAAAAAACGATTAATTCTTTAAAAAAGAAATCAAAAGATGAACTTTTTATTGAGATGTATGATATCAACGGGAACCCAAATTCAGTAAAGGTGAGTATCTTTCCTTGGGAAGATTATTCTATAGTCATAATTTATGATCTCAAAGAAAAAGAGATATGGAATAAAGAGATAGAGGGATTGAAAAGGATACAGAATCTTGTTTTCGATGCTATAGCACAAGGTCTTATAGTTATCGATCGTGAAGGAAACATAATTAAATTTAACAAATTCACCGCTGAAAAATACAAGTTTACAAGTTCAGAGATGATAGGGAAAAATATTTTTGAACTTTTCCCTGATTTTCTTGAGTTCAAACTGGATAAAATTCTTGCAGAGATAATTGAAACGAAAAAAACTAAAAGGATACTTGGTATAAGAAGGTATTCTTCAAGGCTTAAAAAGGAACTTGTTCAAAACCTTTACGGTTACCCTTTGATAGAGAATGGAAGATGTGTGGGAGTTGTTGTTCTTATAGAGGATATAACTGAAAAAAAGATTATTGAGGAGGAGTATCATTTCGTTCAAAAAAAGAGTGAAATAGCGAACGATTTAAATAAACTCTTCTCTTCAAATATAGATTTAAATCTTTTAATTCCTCAAGTTTTAAAATACCTTTATAAAAATTTGAAACCTAAAAATATCTTCTATATCGATATTTTGAATTATCAGTATTATAAAATCAACCCAGCTACCACTGAATTACAGAATGTAAAAGATTCTCTGCTTGAATATTTTAAAAATCTGAAAGATGAGAGTATTCTATATTTTTATGGTCCAAAGTTGAAAGAACTGCAGACGAAAAAAAATGTAAAAAATGTTATATATATTCCTGTAACATACAATAAGAAAATTTTTGGAAAAATAGTTGTTGAATTTTCTGAAGAGGTTATTAACGATAGGTACAAGAAGGATTTTATTGAAACTTTTTATGAGCAGGTTGGGATAATTTTCGATAAATCTTATCTTTATGAAGAGAAGAATGAGAGCTTAAAAAAACTTGAAGTTATACTGAAAGTTTCAAAAATACTATCACAGGATAAAGATTACAAAAAGAGTTTTAGAAATCTTCTCGAATTTCTAATTTCAGAGATAAGAGCTGATAGAGGATTTATCCTTGTAAGAACTGAAGAGGATAAACTGAGGGCTGTTTCAGCTATAGGTATAGATGAGAAAGAGTTGATGGAAAAAGATTTTAGATTTGGAAGGGGAGTTTCAGGCACCGTTGCTTTAAAAAAAGAACCTTTGATGCTTGATAACCTTTTAAAATTTCCAAATGTTGAGTACACAAAAGGATATAAAAAAGAGGCACAGGCGGGAATTTGTGTCCCTATAATTTTTAAGGGTGAACTTGTTGGAGTTTTGATGCTAACAAGATTTGGTAAAAAACCTTTTACCGAAAAGGATTTTGAACTTGTAAAAATAATTTCCAACAATTCTGCAAGTTTTATCAAATCCCTTCTCCTTCAGATAGATTCTGAGAACAAGATCGAACAGTTAACGATTCTATATAAAATTTTTACAAGTTTGAGAAGTTCTTTAAATATTAACTTTTTATCTAAAATTGTTACAACAACTCTTGGTAGTCTTTTTAAGAGTAAAGTGTGTTTACTCCTTGAAAAAAACAAAGATGAGACATATTTCATAAAAGAGACTTACTTTGAAAATGAACAGATTAAATCGATCCTTCTTAATAAAAAAAATTACAATTTTGAAAAGAGTATAAATCCAAGTGTTTCCAACTTTTTCGATGATCCAAAGATAAGTAAAGAGTTTTTCAAAAACAAAATTAAATATACCACAGTTTTACCTATTTTTATAAACAAGAATAATAGATTTTTACTTTTGATATTCACTGATAGTAATTTAAAAACAAAAATATACGATTACACTTTCAACGCTATAGTTCAGGAACTTTATATAAAATTCGAGAGTGCTTTGCTTTTTGATGAAAATGAAAGGAAATTGAGACAGTACAACATTATAAGTAATCTGATGGAAAAACTGATTTATGTGAAAAGTATAGAAGAGTTCTTTAAATATCTTCTTGAATCTGCTGTGGAGATAGTTGATGGAACTTACGGTTCCCTTCTTTTTGAGGAGAATGGAAAACTTGTTTTTAAAGTATCACTCGGCATAGATATTGGGAAGTTGAAAAAAATAAAAGATATGTCTGATAGTGCTGCAGGATATGTTTTTAAAAATGGCAATACCCTTATTTTAAACGATGTTTCCAAAAGTAAATTTTTTAAACCGATAAAATCTTTAAAAAATTATTATGAGGTAAAAAGTTTAATATATGTTCCATTAAAATTTCTTGGGAAAACTATAGGAGTTTTGTGTGTTGATAACAAAAAGAGTGGCTTTTTCAATCAATCTGATAAACAGTTTCTCGAAACACTCGCAAACACTGCGATAATAGCGATTTCAAGATTTGAAAAATCTTCAAAAGATTTACAGATCTCAGACCTTATTTTGAACAATATTCCTTCCGGTGTTATATATATAAACAAAAACGGTAAAGTTATACATTTTAACAAATCTCTTTTGAAAATAGGAGAATACAATATTGAAGAGATTTACAATATCGATTATACAGATCTTTTTGAAGATAAAAAAGGTATAATTAAAAATGTTTTCAGTACAGAAAAGCCCCTTTTCAGGGATGAGATAATTTTAAAAAGTAAAAAGAGAGGGAATATCCCTTGTGGTATAAGTATAACACCAATAAAATTTGAGCAAGATCTTGAACTTGTTTGTATAATACAGGATCTTTCAAATATAAAAAGGATCCAGAACGAATTGAAAGCTAAAGAGAATCTGGCTATGCTCGGTCAAATGGCAGCTGGAATGGCACATGAGATAAAAAATCCACTCTCCGGAATTTTGACCGGAATGGAATTTTTGAAAATGAAACTAAAAGAGGATGATATTTTAACAGAATCTATCGATCTCGTTATAAAAGAGGTAAAAAGGTTAGACAGACTTGTAAACGATATGACCTCATTTGCGAAAGTAAAAACTGTACTCCTTACAAAAGTAAATATACTTGATGTTTTAAACCATGCTGTCGAGATGGTAAAAAACAAACTTGAAGAGGCGAACATCTCTTTGAATGTTAGCATCAATGATGATATCCTTGAGATAATGGTAGATGAAGAGCAGATGATAGAAGTTTTTATGAATATACTTCTTAACGCTGTTCAATCTATTGGAAAAGATGGTCATATAGAAATTTCTTTAAAAAAAGAAGATGGTTGGCTTGTTATAGATATTTATAACGATGGTCCCAAAATACCTGAAGAAAATCTTTCTAAAATTTTCGCTCCATTTTTTACAACAAAAAGTGGAGGAACAGGGCTTGGACTTGCGATATCTTTCAATATAGTAAAAGAGCATAATGGAACTATTTTCGCTGTTAACAGAGAAAATGGGGTATCCTTTGTAATAAGGTTACCGTTAAAGAATAGTTAAAATGAAAGAAAAGATCCTTGTTGCTGACGGTGAAATCACCGTAGCAAATTTTTTAAAAAAAATAATTGAGTATGAAAAGAAAGATAGTGTAGATGTTGATATATCTACCGATGGAGGACAATTTAAAAATCTTTTGTCCTTAAACCAGTACTCATTAATAATAGTTGATCTGTCATTACCGGGAATAGATGTTTTTGATTTCATCTCCAACTATTCTATGGAAAATCCATTTTCACCAATAATAGTTATATCAGCAACTATAGACATAAACCTTGCAATGACATGTATAAGGAGTGGAGCTTACGATTTTGTTTCGAAACCTTTCACTGCGGATACCATGCTTTTGGTTGTAAGAAACGCATACGAGAAAAGGCAACTCTTACTTGATAAAGAAAAGTTGAGTGCAGATATCCAAAAGATGAACGAAGAACTTTTAAACACAAACCAACTTGTAACAGAGCAGAAGGAGAAACTTGATAACTATCTTAAAGAACTACTGAAGAGTATAGATGAACTAAAAACCTTTTCAGAGATGATCTCTGTTATAAAATCTTTTGATTCAAATTCTTTGAACATATTTGAAAAGCTTGATACGATTTTTAATCCCCATTCAATAGTACTTTTACTCTTTGATGAAAAGAGTGGAGATTTTGTTGTAAAAAAAGAGAGAAACTTTGAAAAAGAGTTTCCAGTTGGAACAAAGATACATAAAAGTCAGTTCACAGATTATTTTAAATCTTCAAAAATAAATATAGGATACTCTTTGAAAGGAGGAAATGAGAACTCAACTGTTACACTCCCAATATTTATAGGTAAACTCATAATCGGTATTTTTATTTTTGATATAGAGTCTTCAAAAGTCAAGGATGAGAAGATGGTTCTTTTTGAAATTGCGAGATTGGTAATTACCAATTCTTTGGCTTCAGCAAAATTTTTTGAGGATTCAAGGAGAAGTTATCTTGAATCACTTATCGCATTTTTGTATCTTGAGAAAAGGATATTCCCCGGTTTAAAGAAACATAGTGAAAAGGTTTCAGCTCTTTCTGTCAAAATAGCTAAAAGGATGGAACTCTCAGAAGATGAGATAAAGGATGTCCAGTACTCCGCTTTGTTACACCTTTTAGGGCTTTTAAATAAACCTAAAGAGATATTCAATGCCCCAACATATTTTGATCCAGAAAAATCTGTTGAGATCAAGCAAGCCATAGTTTCTGGAGCAGATATTATAGCACCTCTTGTTATGCTTGAGGATGCCCAAAAAATAATAAAATACCTTTATGAGAATTATGATGGAACAGGCTTCAACAGATTGGTTGGAAAAAAGATACCTGTAGGTGCAAGGATAGTTAGAGTTGCAGGAGAATATTGTGTTTTCAGAGATATTTTTAAATTGACTGATAAACATATTGAAGGGATTTTCAACGATAACTCAGGTAAACTATACGATCCTGATATAGTAAAACTACTTTTTGCTATCCTCAAAAACGAATAGATTATTTTTCCCTAAATTCTTGGCTGTATATAAAGCCTTATCAGATTTATCTATAAGTGTTTCAAGGTTATCCCCATCTTTAGGGAAAAATGAAACTCCTATTGAAATTGTTAAATGGGAGACTTTTGATGTCTCAGGGTTGAAATTGAAATTTTCAATCTTACTTTTAAACCTCTCAAGGACAAAAGTTATATAGTTTTCATCTATATCCTTTAAAAGTAGAATGAATTCATCTCCACCATATTTCCCCAATATATCAGTTTTTCTGAAAGTTTGTTTCATTATCTGTGCTATCTGAACCAAAGCTCTCGATCCCATAAGGTGACCATTTGTATCGTTGAACTCTTTAAAATTATCTATATCGAACATTACTATTGCGATTTTGTTGTTGTTAGTTTTTGCAATATCTATAGCATCCTTTGCACTAACTCTAAAATAGGTTTGATCGTAAAGTCCAGTTAACCTATCCGTGATTGAAAGTTTGTAAGTTTCCTGATAAAGGCGGTTCAACTCTTCCTGTTTTTGATTCAGCTTTTCTGAAACATATTTTGAAAGATAGAATAGAAAAAAGTATATCACAAATATAAGGATCATGTTTTCAAACTTTTCAAGTGTTCTATACTCTATATAAGGAAAAGTTTCCTTAAAGGTGAATCTAAATTCAGATACGAATAAAAGAATTAGAAGAATTAAAGTGTAAAAAAGGGTATTTCTATCCTGAATCAAAAAGTTGGATGTTATTATGTTGTAAACGAAAAGGAAAAGGAGGGGAGATTTTATTCC
The DNA here is from genome assembly GCA_002441125.1 of Caldifarciminota bacterium UBA6260. GTDB lineage: Bacteria > Hydrothermota > 32-111 > 32-111 > 32-111 > 32-111. The sequence continues at coordinate 130,848 of DJVI01000015.1, read as the reverse complement.
ACCTGAAAGAAAAATGGTTACAATCGTATAAAGTATGTCAAAATCTATCTGTATCATCCCTAAATACTTGAAATTTTCCTCATTCATCATAAGGTGTTTATTTTTTTGAAGATATTTTAAATCAAAAAAAAGCAAAAGATTGATAAGTATAGAAATTAATTGCCAAAATAGAAGATATTTTGGTGAAAAGGTGTTATTTATTTTTATTCCAAAAATATTTAGAAAAAAGAAAATAACTGCCAAACTTATCAAAATTATTGTTCTTATATTTATTAGCCAGAAAAGTTTGTCATAGTTGAATCGTGTGTAAAAAATATTCCCTTTATCTTCTCTCATCTCTAATAAATGATAATTGAATATTAAAAAAAGTCAAGAAATTACAATATAATAAAAAACTTTACATTTCTTAAATTTGGGATAAAATAATCAAAAAGGAGTATTATGAAAAAATTTTATGTTATTTTCATACTTTTAATAACTACCTTTTTATCTTCTTGCACAGCTGTTTCACTTGAACCTTACAGAAGTGCAGATACACTTGGTCCACTCCATTTTAGGGGAGGTATAGGTTTTGTTGGTGGATTTTCAAGTTATGCTACTTTGAATAACGATACATTGTTAGACTTAGGAATTTTTGTTCCTATGGCTTCAGTTTTTGCAGGTATTGGAATTAGTAAAAATATTGATATATATGGAAGTGCTTCATTCCCTTTCATAAATGATCCTGTCTATGGTGTTGGAGTAAAGTACAAATTTTTTGATAGGTTAGGATTAAAAATCGCTACTATCCCAACTTTCAAGTATAGCGAAAATAGTGTAGAAAAATATAAAACCTATTGTGCAGAGTTACCTTTTCTTTTCACATACACTTTTTTAAACTTTTTATATCTGACAGGTGGTATACATACAGGTTATTACAATGTTTCAAATTATGAAAATGGCAACACTTCTTACGATTTTGTTTCTTACGGAATTTTTGTTATGCCAGAGGTTAAAATATTCAATTTAAGGATATCTTTAGGTTCCGATTTGAGATACTATAAGAGTTTAAAATATAATCTTGTTTACTCTGATGGTTTGAACTATTTTCAAAAGCATATAAATCCATTCTTAACCGTATCTTTTCAATTCTGATCGTTCAGTTAAAATTTTTAATAAGATATGGTAAGATTTTATTAGCATTGACTTTACTTTATTTTTCCTTTATAATCATTTTTCCTTCGGGGCTGGGTGAAAATCCCGACCGGCGGTAAAGCCCGCGAGCGAAAGCTGAACCGTTGAAATTACGGTGCCGACTGTAAAGTCAGGATGGAAGAAGGATAATAAGCCCCGATTGTAAAATCGGGTTTTTTTATGAATAAGAATGATGATGAAAAATTTATCAGAAAATCTATCAGGTTAGCCCTTAAAGCTAAAGGGAAAACATCTCCAAATCCTCTTGTTGGTGCAATTATAGTTAAAGATGGAGAGGTAATATCAAAAGGTTACCATAAAGGTTTTGGAAAACCTCATGCTGAGATTGAAGCTATAAATTCAGCCCCAGTCCCATTGGCAGGTTCTACTCTGTATGTAACTCTTGAACCTTGTTCTGTATGGGGCAAAACACCACCCTGTGTTGAAACAATAAAAGAGATTCCATTCAAAAGAATTGTTATAGGAATGAAAGACCCAAATCCTTCAGTTAACGGAAGGTCAATAAAAATCCTAAGGGATGCTGGTTATACAGTTGAAGTTGGAGTATGTGAAGATGAGGTGAAGAAACTCAACCCATATTTTCAAAATTATATCAAATGTTTAAAAACTTACATTGTTTTAAAAGTTGCAATTTCAAATGATAATTTTATCTATTCAAAAAACTTTAAAGAAAGATATATAACATCATTTGAATCGAGAATAGATCTACATAGAAAAAGGTTTGAATTTGATGGTATCCTTGTTGGCTCAAACACCGTTAATGTTGATGATCCTTTGCTTGATACGAGGAACATAAAAAGTGAATATAAACCAAAAGTTGTTATACTCGATTTTAGTAACAAACTTGATTATTCTAAAAAAATTTTTAAAGATAAAAAAAGGTTAAAAATAATAATTGTTTCTGAAAAATTTAAAAAGGTGTTAAAGGACAAAAAGGATGTAAGATACATTTTTGTTAAAAATAAAAAGGAAAGCTGGAATTTTGTTAAAAACAGAATATGTGATTTCAGGATAATTTCTCTTTTGATTGAAGGTGGCAAAAAAGTTTTTTTAGATTCTTTGAAAAACAAAGTAATTGATGAGGTATGGATATACCGTTCGGAGGTAAAACTTTCAAAAGGAATAAAGTTTGATATTGAAAAGATTTTAAAAAAAGAAAAATTTAAACTCATCGAAGAAAAAAAGATAAAAGAGGATATTTTTAAGAGGTATATATGTTTACAGGAATAGTAAAAGAGACAGGGAAAATTAAAGAGATAGGAAGAAAATCAGAAGACTATATTTTAACCGTTGAAGTTTCCAAAGGTTTTCTAAAAGATGTTAAGGAGGGAGATTCTATTTCTGTTGATGGGGTATGTCTAACTGTTGAAAAAGTATGGGAAAGTTTTATGAGATTCTATGCACTTAGCCAGTCAGCTGAAAAAACTATAATAAGGTTCTATAGTAAAAACGATGAAGTTAATCTTGAAAAATCTATGAGGATTGATGATAGATTTGGTGGACATATGATACTTGGACATGTGGATACAACAGGTTATGTAAAAAGAATCATAAAACCGAATAGAAACAAACTCGAAATTGAAATAGATGTTGGTTCAAAATTTTCTAAATACCTTGTTGAGAATGATTCTATAAGTGTAAACGGAATAAGTTTAACAATAAAAAGTGTTTTTGAAAATTCTTTCGTTTTAAATATTATTCCTGAGACTATAAAGATAACCAATCTAAAAAATTTAAATGTTGGTGAAAGAGTAAATGTTGAAATAAACCAGATAACCAAAAGTATTTACAAATTTTTGAAGGAGAAGAATAATGTTTAACAGAATTGAAGATGCTATCGATGATATCAGAAACGGTAAGATAATAATAGTTGTTGATGATGAGGATAGAGAGAATGAAGGTGATTTTATAATGGCTGCGCAGTTAGTTACACCAGAAAAGATAAATTTTATGGCTAAAGAGGGAAGGGGACTTATATGTGTTTCTATGACTGAAGAGATGCTTTCAAGACTTGGCCTTCGTCTTATGTGTGAGAACAACACTGCACTACACGGAACAAAATTTACTGTTTCTGTTGATGCTAAAGAGGGAATAAGTACGGGTATTTCAGCATACGATAGAGCATACACTATAAAACTTCTTATCGATGATAACTCCAAACCTGAGGATTTTGCAAAACCCGGTCATGTTTTCCCTTTGAAGGCAGAAAATGGTGGTGTTTTAAAAAGGGCAGGTCACACGGAAGCTGTTACCGATCTCGCAAGGATGGCTGGATTGAAACCGGCAGGTGTTCTTTGTGAGATAATGGATGATGATGGAAAGATGGCTCGTCTTCCAAAACTTTTGAAGATCGCTAAAAAGTTTAAAATGAAGATAATAACTATAAAAGATCTTATTTCTTACAGATGTAAAACTGATAAACTCGTGCACAAAGAGGCTGAAGCAAAACTACCAACAGATTTTGGGAAGTTTAAAATAGTTTTGTATTCCAACGATGTTGATAGCCATATACATGCAGCTTTGATTAAAGGGAATGTAAAAGGTAAAAAGAATGTTCTTGTTAGAGTTCATTCAGAGTGTTTCACTGGAGATATATTCCATTCGCAGAAATGCGATTGTGGAAAACAACTTGAGAGATCACTTATGATGATAGAAAACCAGAAAGAGGGAGTTTTGCTATATCTAAAGCAGGAGGGTAGAGGAATAGGTCTTGTTAACAAAATAAAAGCTTACCATCTTCAGGAAAAAGGATACGATACAGTTGAAGCTAACATAAAATTAGGATTTGCAGCAGACCTTAGAGATTATGGAATCGGTGCTCAGATTCTAAAGGATCTTGGGCTTACCACTATAAGGCTTTTAACGAACAATCCAAAAAAGATAGTTGGACTTGAAGGTTATGGAATAAAGATTGTGGAAAGGGTTCCGATAGAGATACAACCTAATGAAAACAATTTTGATTACCTTTTAACAAAAAAGAAAAAATTGGGTCACCTGTTAAAAAATATATAGGAGGTTTTATGGAAAGGTTTGAAGGAAAACTTGATGGTAAAGGGATGAAATTTGCTATCGTTTGTTCAAGATTCAACAATTTTATCTCAAAAAATCTTATAGATGGTGCGGTAGATTGTCTTGTAAGACACAATGTTGACCAGAAGGATATAAAAATTTACATTGCTCCAGGTGCTTTCGAAATACCACAGGTAGCTAAGATGGTTATAAAAACAAACAAAGATTTAAATGGTATTATATGTCTCGGGACTCTTATAAGAGGTGAAACACCACATTTTGATTACATAGCATCTGAGGTATCAAAAGGGATAGCCAAGTTGAATCTTGATGTTGATATTCCAATATCTTTTGGTATAATAACAGCAGACTCAACCGATCAAGCTATTGAAAGAGCTGGAACAAAATCAGGAAACAAAGGTTACGATGCAGCTGAAACTGTTTTAGAACTCGCAAACCTTTACAAAAGGATATGAATGTGGGTAAAAGAAGAAAGGCTCGTGTTCTCGCTTTAAAAATCTTATACATATATGAGATCAACGATTTTTCAAACCTTGACAACATAGTGGATGAAGTTTTTAGACTTGAAGAAAATCTGACCGATGATGTTAAAGATTACAGTTTAAATCTTATAAAAAAGGTTACACTTTTTTTCGATAAATTGAACGAAATAATAGATGGGGTTACAAAGAATTGGTCTATACACAGGATGGCTATAATAGATAAGAACATTTTGAGAATCGCATTGGTTGAAATATTTTTTCAGGATAATGTCCCCGATGTTGTTGCCATAGATGAAGCTATAGAGATTGCGAAACTCTATTCAACCTCTGATTCTGGTGGTTTTGTGAATGGAATTCTTGATAAGATATTAAAAAACAAGGAAAAATATTTATCGGAATTTAAATGAAATTTTTGATTCTTTCTGATATACATTCGAACTATGATGCTTTGAAATCAGTTTTAGATTTTGTTAAAAAAAATTATCAAAACAATTTTACTGAAATTATCTGTCTTGGAGATATTGTTGGTTACGGTGCGGAGCCTAACGAATCTCTCGAAACGATTTTCTCACTAACAGAAAAAATACTTCTCGGAAACCATGAGTGTGGCGTTCTTGGAAAAACGAATATTGGTTTTTTCAACTACTCCGCAAAGGAATCCATACTTTGGACAAGGAAGGTTATTAAGAAGGAATATTCTGAAAGGTTGAAAAAACTTGACTACACTTATTCCTTTGAAGATTTTAGGTTCTCCCATTCAACTTTCCAAAATCCATCATATTGGAATTATATAACATCAATATATGAAGCTGAGGATGAGTTCGATTATGATTATTTCAAAATACTTTTCATAGGGCACACACATATCCCTGTAGTTTATGAAAAGGATGCCTATAATGTAAAAATTATAGAACCTAAAGAGTTAAAAATAGAAGAAAAATCGAGATACATTATAAATGTTGGTTCTGTTGGACAACCGAGGGATGGTGACAATAGAGCTTCTTTTGTTCTCTTCGATAGTGACAGGATGGTTGTAAAATTTCATAGGGTTGAATATGATATAAATAGTGCTATGAAAAAGATTAAAGATAGAAAGTTACCAAAGATACTCGCCGAAAGGTTGGAGAAAGGATTATGAAAAAGGTTTTGATAACTGGAGCTGAAGGTTTTGTAGCTTCCTTTCTTTATAAAGTGTTAAAGGAAAAATATGATGTTGAGGGGACATATTTTGTTGAAAAAGATTTAGGTTACAAATCTTATAAACTCGATTTAACTGATAAAAAAAATGTTTTTGAATTTTTTGAAAAGAACTCTTATGATTTTATCTTCCATCTCGCGGGACAATCTTCAACTAAAGTATCTTTAAAAGACCCATATCTTACCTACAATGTAAATATAAACTCAACTTTGAACATTTTAGAATCTTTAAGGCTCTATCAGAGTAAAACAAAATTTATATTCATCTCAACATCCGATGTTTATGGTCTTCCCAAATATCTTCCAATAGATGAAAAACATCCCACCAACCCACAGAACCCATATTCGAATTCAAAAAAAATATGTGAAGAGATAATAGAAAGTTATGAAAGGTTCGGTATAAATTATATAATCATAAGAGCCTTCAACCATATAGGTGTTGGGCAGAATGAAAATTTTTTTATTCCATCTCTTATAAGGAAAATAAAAGAAACTCAAGATGGAAAGGTGAAAGTTGGAAATCTTAATCTTAAAAGGGATTTCACAGATGTTAGGGATATGGTTTACGCTTACTCTCTATCTATGGAACTAAAAAATGGAATATACAATATATGTTCAGGAAAAAGCTATTCTTTAAAATATATTGCAGATTATCTTGTTAAATTATCAGGCAAAAATATAACTTTTGAAACTGACGAATCTCTTTTAAGAAAAAATGAGCCTGAAGAATTTTTTGGAGATTTGGAACTTTTTAGAAGTATAACAGGTTATAAAAATCGTTATTCAATAGAGGAAAGTTTAAAATGGATTTTTGAAAATTATGACAAAACTGGTAGTTCTTTCTGATATTCATTACAGAAAAGGTGATTATAAAATCTTTTCAAAGATTAAGGAACTCTTAAAAAGGGATGAATTCAAAAAGGTAATTTTTCTTGGAGACACTTTCGATTTTTTTTTTTGAATTTAAAGGTAAGTTTTATAAAAAAGAGAATATAGATTTACTTGATTTTTTAAAGGATATCTCAAAAGATTATGAAATTTTTTTTATTAGAGGAAACCACGATATTTTCTTGGGAAAGGGTTTTAAGGAAATTACAGGTTGCAAAGATGTTGTTGATAGGTTATATTTTGATTACGATTGGGGAAAAGTTCTTTTGACACATGGGCATCTGTTGAAAAATGATAGTATGTTGAAAAAATTTTTCTATTTCATTTTGGAAAACAAATTCGATAGATTTCTTTTTTCACTCCTGCCCGAGAGTTTAGGATATAGAGTCGGGATATTGGTATCAAACCTTTGTAATTTAAGAAGGGTAGATAAAAAGGAAAAGATGAAAAGGTTGGAAGAGAGTTTTAAAAAAAATTTCGAAAAGGATTTTCAAAAAATTGTTGTTGGTCATTACCATTTAGATTTTGTTTCGGAGGATAAAAGGATTTACGCTTTATCGGATTTCAAAGAGAATGGAAGTTATATCGTGATAGATGAAAAGGGGGTGTTTCTTGAACATTTTTAAAATTGTTGATAGAGCAAGCATAGAGTTTGTAGTTATGGAATCGATAAAGGAAGATAGAGCATTTACAGATATAACTACACAGATGTGTGTTCCAGAGGAATCTGAAGGAACTGCAAATATCATTGCGAAGGATAATGGTGTTCTTTCAGGGATACAGATAGCAGAGATTGTTCTTCAAAATTTTGGTGTTTATGTTGTTGAATATTTTGCTGAGGATGGTGAAAATATAAAAAAGGGTGATAAACTCGCAAAAGTGAAGGGAAAAATTAGAGGGATGCTTTCAGCTGAGAGGACAATACTTAATTTCATCCAACATCTTTCAGGTATAGCAACTTATACACAAAAATTTGTAAAAATTGTTGAAAAGTACAATGTTAAAATACTTGATACGAGAAAAACAACTCCTGGACTCAGAGCACTTGAAAAGTATGCAGTTTTATGTGGTGGTGGTATAAACCATAGGTTCGATCTTTACGATCAGATAATGATCAAAGATAACCATCTTTCATTTATGAAAGATGACTTTACAGTTATCCAGAGAATGAAAAATAAATATCCGGATAAAAAGATAATAGTTGAAGTAAAAGATATCGAAGAGATAGAAAAAGTTTTGAATTATCCTGTTGATAGGATACTTTTGGATAACATGACACCCGAAAATGTTGAAAAATCTATAAAATTGATAAATGGGAGATGTCAGGTTGAAATTTCTGGTAACATAGATGAAAAGAATATTGAACTTTACGCTCAAAAGTATCCCGATTTCATTTCTATAGGGAAAATAACACATTCAGCGAAAGCTCTCGATATAAGTATGAAGGTTGAAAATGTTTGATTTTTTAAAAATTAAAAAAGGATTCGATTTTGAAGATTATATATATTTTGATGAAACGGATTCCACCAATTTAAGAGGTATTGAACTTTTGAAGAAGGGGAAGAAAAATTTTTTGATAGTTGCAAAAAAACAGAATAAAGGGTATGGTAGATTCAACAGAAGATGGGAATCTTATGAAGGAGGGCTCTACTTCTCCTTTACCTTTGATTCTAAAAATCTATCCTATCCTGTTCAATTTTTCTCCATCGTATGTTGTATGGGAGTTTACAACTATCTGAAAGGAGAAATTGACAATTTAACTTACAGATGGCCAAACGATATTCTATGTGATGATAGGAAGATATCTGGAATACTTCTTGAATATTTTGATAACATCATTCTTGCAGGAATAGGTATAAATGTCAACAACGATATTTTCCCCGATAGTATCGAAAGTGTTGCAACATCAATATATCTTAAAACTGGTAAAAGAAGAGATCTTTGGGATGTTCTTTATTCTGTTTTAAAAAATATATTGGGTGTGAAAGATTTTGAAGAGATTTTGAACTTTTTAAATGAGAGTGGTATGGTAGGTAGAAATGTTAGTTTAACTTTACAGAAAGAGGTTTTTGAAGGGAAAGTTGTTGGATTTGAAAAAGATGGCTCCATAGTTTTGGAAACACTTTCAGGAAAGAAAAGTTTTCTTGCGGGTGATGTCAAAATTTTGAGGTGAAATATGAAAATTCTGGTTGTTGGTCATATGCACTCTAATCCCCAAAATAGGGAAGTTTTCCAGATGCTTATGGAAGAGCATGAAGTGAAGATAATTTATCCAAAAAAATGGATTGGAGAGTTTGAAGAAAAATATTTTGATGAGAACGGATTTAAAAAGTTAAAAGTTCCCTTTACAAAAAATGGTTATATACCTTTTTTGAAAGAAAAAGAGGAATATGATCTTTTATGGATCGATGAGGAACCTTATCTTCCACAGACATATTTTATTTTAAAAAATGTAAGGTATAAAAAAGCTATTTTAAGAGGTGCTCAGAACATTTTTAAAAGGGATTTTTTCAGGAACATTTTATACGGTTTTGTAAAAAAGAGAGTAGACCTTTTCGTTGGTGTAGGAGAAGGTTCGAAAGATGTTCTTGAAAAGATTTTTAACAAAGAGTCTAAAATGGTTCCTCTTCATGTTCCTGACGATTTCTTTTTAAATGAGGATAAAAATTTTTCAAATGATAAATTGACATTAGGTTTCGCGGGAAGGTTGGAAGAGAGCAAGGGGGTTACTCTTTTAATCGAACTTTTGAAAAATTTGAAATTTGATTTCAAAATTAAAATAGCAGGTAAAGGGAGATATGAAAAGTTTCTTATAGATTTTCTGAAAAGCTCAAAAATAGAATATCAGTTTTTAGGATTCGTTGAGCATGAGAAAATGAAAGATTTTTATAAGGATGTTGATATATTTTTAAATCTATCCAAGGATACACCTTCTTGGAAAGAGCAGCAGGGAAGAACTATACTCGAAGCCATGGCTTCGAAATGTGTTGTTATTTCTACCAAAAGTTTTGATATAGAAAAAAACTATAAAGGCAGCGCCATAATAGTTGATTATGATAAGGATGAAATAATAAAAAATTTAAATCAACTTTTTGAAAAGAGAGAAAAACTTTACGAAATTTCAGAACTTGGAAACAGAAAGGCAAGAAGTTTTTCAAGATTTGAGATTTTAAAAATTTTAATTGGGATAATTGAAGAGTATGTCAAACCTTTTATCTGTTGATATAGGAAAGAAAAGAACAGGTATATGTCTTTGTTTAGATGGTATAATTTTACCCCAAAAGGCAATAAAAACTTACGAACTTGAAAAAGTTTTAAAACAGTATATCTTGGATTACAATATTGAACAAATAATATTTGGTGTTCCTCTCGATAAAGATGGAAAAGATAATGAAATGTCTCTTTGGGTAAAGGATCTTGTTGGAAAAATGAATATTTGTGGAGTAGATAAAATTTTTTTCAACGAAAGGTTAACAACCAAAGAATCTGAAAGGTTGATAAGAGAGAGTGGATTGAAAGAAAAAAAAGAGGAAATCGTTGATTCTATATCGGCGATGATAATTATGAAGGAGTATTTGAATTTTGAAAGGGAAAAGTAAATATCTTGGTTTTTTACTTTTGATAATTTTTTCCGTTATCTTAATAAAGTTGAATTATAATAATTTTAAAGTTGACAAGGATATGACTCCAAAAGAGCATTTTAAGATCGAAATAGAGAATGGGATGAGTTTTAAAGATATTGAAAAAGTTCTTATCGATAGCAGCGTAATAAAAAATCCAAAACTTTTTAAATTTTTTGTAAAAGTTTTTAATGCCGATAGGAAGTTGAAGGCTGGTGTTTATCTTCTCGAGAAGGATCAGGATGAGTTTTCTGTTTTCAACAAGATCTATAAAGGAAAAGTTCTGCAAAAGAAGATCGTTATACCTGAAGGATTCACTTTAAAACAGATTTTTAGAAGGTTGAAGGAAGAGCTCGATATAGATTCATTTGAGTTTTTCTCGATATGTTCATCCAAAGAGATCTTAAAAAAGTATGGAATAGAAGGAAAAAATTGTGAAGGTTTCCTTCTCCCTGAAACATACTATTTTACTGATGATATGGGGGCAAAGGAGATCGTTCTGAAGATGTTGAAACTTTTTGAGGAGAAGTATCCTGAAACTATTTTTAAAAAAAATGATCTGAATTTTACGAGGTACTCATATATTATTTTAGCATCAATAATAGAGAAGGAAGCAAAATTGGATGATGAAAAGTATACAATTTCCGGTGTTTATTACAACAGGTTAAAAAAAGGGATGAACCTTCAATGTTGTGCAACAGTTTTTTATGCACTCGGAAGGGAAGGTGGAATATTATCCTATAAAGATCTTGAGATAAACTCTCCATACAATACTTACAAAAATCCCGGACTCCCTCCAACTCCAATATGTTCACCTGGAAAAGTTTCCATAGATGCTTCCTTGAACCCAGAAAAACATGATTTTCTCTTTTATGTATCAAATGGTGATGGAACCCACACCTTCACAAAAACATACAAAGAGCATATAAGGGCACAGAGGAAAAACAAAAAATGATTCATCTTGAAAATAGTTTTATAAATGGTATTATAAAAATGGCGGGGAGATATGTCTTGAACCCTGTCAGATCCGAAAGGAAGCAGCAGTAAAAGCCCTCTGTCTCCGCCGCCTGAAAAAAAGGAAAATATATGTCTTATATAGTTTTTGCCAGAAAATATAGACCTCAGAGATTTGAAGATGTTATTGGTCAGGATCATATAGTAAAAGTTTTAAAGAATGCTGTTAAAAATAACAGGATTCCACACGCTTTACTTTTCTCTGGTCCAAGAGGTGTCGGAAAAACATCAACAGCAAGAATTTTGGCTATGGCTCTAAACTGTGAGAATGTTGAGGATGGAGAACCATGTCTTAAATGTAAATCTTGCAGGGATATAATGGAGGGAAGAGATGTCGATGTTGTTGAGATAGATGGAGCATCAAATAGGGGAATAGATGAAATAAGAGATCTTAGAGATAAGGCAGGGTATGTTGCAATTTCAGCAAAGAATAAGGTTTTCATAATAGATGAAGTTCATATGTTGACAAAGGAGGCTTTCAACGCTCTTTTGAAGATACTCGAAGAACCTCCAGAGCATGTAAAATTCATTTTCTGCACAACTGAACCTTTCAATGTTATTCCAACAATTCTTTCAAGATGTCAGAGATTCGATTTTAAAAGGTTACCTATAGTTGAAATTGTAAAGCAGCTGAAAATTATTTGTAAGGACCAAAACATAGAATATGAACTGGAAGGGCTAAACCTTATAGCCCAGATGGCTGATGGAGGAATGAGGGATGCTCTCTCAATGCTTGATCAGATAGCACTGATGCATAAAAAGATAACCTACGATGATGTGAATTCTATCTTTGGTCGTTTGGATACATACTTTTTTGTAAAACTTGTTCAAAAGGTTATTGAAAAAGATTTGAAAGGAATAATAGAGAGTTTTGAAGAACTTTTGATGAAAGGTTTTGATATAGAGACTTTCGTATCGGAGTTCGCGAACTATTTTCACTACCTTACACTTCTTAAAAATGATATAACAACAGATGAAATATCATCCCTACATCCTGAAATCTTTGAAAAAGCGAAAGAGCAATCGAAACATTTTTCCAACACTACTTTAAACCAGATAACGAGAGAGTTAATAGAACTATCGAACAAGTTGAAGTTCGCTTCAAACAGAAAGATGGTTGTTGAGAATCAACTTGCAAGGATTCCGTTCATGATAGATGGAAGGGATATTGATGAGATAATAAGACTTCTTAACGAAAAAAAGTTTACAGAAAAAAAAATAGTTGAAAAAAAAATCGATGAAAGGATAGAAAAGGTAGAAACAAAAGTTGAAGAAAAAAAAGATGATGAGAAAGAGAATCTCGTATTTGAAAAATTCATAGAGTTTTGCAAAAGAAAAGATCCAGTTGTTGGAACGGCACTTGAAAATGGTGATCTTCTTGAAAGGAAAAAAGATTATATTAAAATTTCTTTTCCCGACTCTTTAGAATATGTTTTAAAAGAGGATAAAATAAAAAATCTTATAAAAGATTTTAACGAAAAAATAAATCTTGAAATTCTTTTTTTTAAAAATGTAAAAGATGATAACAAGATTATTAACAATGGTCTTGAAAAGAATGAAAATGTCTTAAAAATAATTGAAAGGTTCGATGGAGAGATAGTTCACTGAGGAGGAATTATGGACATGAAAAAACTTATGAAACAGGCACAACAGATGCAAAAGATGATGGAAGAGATGGATGAAAAATTGAAAGAAACTATAATAGATGTTAGTGTTGGTGGTGGTATGGTTACAGTAAAGATGAATGGTAAGTATGATGTTGTAGATATAAAAATATCTGAAGAGATTCTAAAAAATGAGGATCCAAACATAGTTGTGGATCTTTTAAAATCAGCTTTCAACGAAGCTAAAAACAAAGTTGATCAACTGAACAAAGAAGAGATGGGAAAGTTGACAGGCGGTTTTCAGCTGCCTGGTAATTTAGGGTTTTGATATGACAAGTTTTGAAAGGTTGAAAAAAAATTTGAAAGAACTGCCTGGTATTGGTGATAAATCAGCTGAAAGACTTATATTCTTTTTGATCTCGAAAGGAAAAGATTTTTCGAAAGAGTTATCGGAATCGATTCTTGAACTCTCTGAAAATATGAAGGTTTGTTCTATATGTGGAAGTATAGATGAAACTGACCCATGTAGTATCTGTTCCAATGGAAAAAGGGATGAGAATATTTTGATGGTTCTTGAAAAGCCGAGGGATCTGTTTATTTTTGAAAGGACAAAAAGGTTCAATGGACTTTACCATATTCTTGGGGGACTTATCTCTCCATTGGATGGGATAACACCTGAAAAACTCTCATTCGATAAACTTTTACAAAGAGTTGAGAAGGGAAATATTAAAGAGGTGATAATAGCACTTTCACCTTCAACTGAGGGAGAAACAACAACTATATATCTAACTAAACTTTTAAAGGATAAGGTTGAAAGGATAACAACTATCGCAAGAGGAATACCTTTTGGTACAGATTTCGAATATATAGATGATTTCACACTCCAATGTTCTGTTGAAAAGAGACAGAATTTAGATTGATTCCCCATATCACATATTGATTTATTTTTATTATTATGATATATTTTATTTTTAAAAAGGACTTAAAATGGTTTCTTTCTTTAATTTTTTAAAAAGAAAGGGAGTTGTCCAAGAAGAGGAGTTTGATCCTACAGCTTTTGTCTATGCTTTGAAAACAATAAAAATAGAAGATGATGAACTCCTTGAGATAAACAGGAATGCCCATTCTATACTATCCTCAATTTCAGTTGAAGAGAAAGGGCTTATAGAAGAGATAGAAAAAATTGAGGATAGAGGGAATAAACTCTATGCATCAATACAGATAGTTTCAGAGGCAGCGGATGTTTTAATAGATTATTCGAAAAATTCTACAGAAAGTATTAAAAATAGTGTTACAGAATTCGATCAGGTTATAAACCAGTTGAACATATTTACGAGTGGTTCTTCTAAGATACTCGATATTGTGAAACCTTTCAACGATTATTCAAAACATATAGGACAGATAACTGAAATCATAATTGGAATAGCGCAGATGACAGAATCAGCTGCAAGGAACGCTGGTATTAAATCTTACCATGCTGGAGAGAGTGGAAAGGGATTTGAGGTTATAGCTGACAGGATGCTTCTTCTCGCAAATAAAACATTCAACCTACCAAAAAGGATTCCTGAAAGTATAGAAAATATAAAAGTGAAAACTGAAAAAGTTGTTGAATCAGTTGATAATGTTTCATACAAAATAGACACTTTAAAAAGAAATATAGATCTTTTGAGTTTCAGGTTGAAAAATGTTCAGATGAACCTTTTAGATATTGTATCCAAATCTGATAGGATGAAAGAGTATATAAACATTCAGGATAAAAACAAAAATCTCATAAACGATCTTAACAGGAGTGTCCAAAATATAGTAGATGTTTCATTACAATCGACAGAGAAACTTCTCACTATGGTTAAAACACAATCTGATGTTAAAATAGGATTGTCGAATCTGATGCAACAACTTGATCCTCTTTCCGATCTTATATACGGAAAAAAATCTATAGATAATTCAATATCTACAGAGTTGAAGATGTTCAAAAAGATAGAGATAACTCTTGAAAACAGTAAGAATATCATAGATCAGACCATGAGTGTTATAAGGGATTTTATCGAGAGGAATGAGGAACAATCAAAAGTTGTTAAGAACTATTTCCAAGCTATAGAATCTATAGAAGAGAGCGAACAACTTATGATCAAAAATGTTGGTGAGATAGAGGATAATCTGAATCTGCTACTTGGGGCTGTTAACGAGTTCTCAACAAGTATTATCAATGTTAAAAGTGAAATAGAGAAAACTCTCAATATGATTTTAAACCTTAAAGATGATTTCAACGATATATCGATAAATTTGAAACTCATCTTTGAAACCAGTATTGAGTTGAAAGAATTGTCAGAACAGACAAGGCTGCTTTCACTTTATGCTTCGATTGAGGCTGCAAGATCTGGCAAATATCAACAGAATCTTGCGGTTATAGTTTCACAAACAAAGGAATTGATCAAAAAAGCCACAGACGCTTCTTTGGAGATAAAAAATATAGTGAAGAATATGGAAAATCTTCTTTTGGATGTTTTGAATATTGTCGATAAAGAACTCGATTCTGCTAAAAAGATAATCTTTTCAATAGAAACGAGTAGTAAAGTTGTGAACGATGTAAAAGATTCAGCTGAGAATTTTAAAAATCTTTTAAAAGAGATATACGACTCTATCACCCAGCAGGAAAAATTAAAGGATGATATAGTAAAACTTTACAAAAATATAATAGCGAAATCTGAAAAAATAAACCAGATGGCTGAAGAACTAAACAAGATTTTTAAAAACGATATTTTAAAAAGTGATGATTCTTTGAAGATGTTAAGAGGTATACAGGATACTATTTCACAAAAATTTATAATTAAAAGGAATCCAGAGAAGAACAGATTCAAGTTTATAATGAACAATCTTCCTGTTCATTGGCATCCTGCACTTGTTGGTGATTCTACGAGTAACACAATTTTACAACAGATACATTCAGGTCTTGTAAAATTCGGAAAGGATACCAATGTTGTTCCAGCACTTGCAAAATATTGGCATATAAACTCAGATGCAACAGAATGGATTTTTTTCTTAAGGGAGAACGCTTATTTCCATGATGGCACTCCAGTTACAGCAGAGGATGTAAAAGAGAGTTTTAAAAATGTCCTTTTGACTCCAAACTCTTCTTTCGTTAACATGATAAAAGGAGCACAGAACTATATAAAGAGGAGAGCAAGGGATGTTGAAGGTATAGAGGTTATAGATGACCATACCGTTAAGTTCGTTTTAGATTATCCATATATTCCTTTCCTTTCAAACCTTGCTGTTATATCTCTTTCCATAATTAAAAAGGATATGGTTAAATTTTCAGATGAGAAGATGAAAAATAACTGTATAGGTTGTGGACCTTTCGTTATGAAATATGTTGATGACGAAAGAATTTTAATGGAATCAAACAAACATTATTTTGGTGGTGAACCTTTTGTAGAGAATGTTGAAATTAAAATTAAAAGGGAAGAGGATGAATTTGAGGAACTACTTTCAAAAAATATTGATTATTGTTCAGTCAACGCTGAGGACCTTGAAAAACTAAAAAAATTGAACAGATTGGATATAAAAGTTTTAACTATTCCTTCCTTGGATGTCCAATATGTTGGCTTCAACTTTTCAAGGAAAAACGAGATCACACTTACAAAAGAAGTCAGAAAAGCGATAAACTATGCTACAGATAAATCGAGGTATATAAACGAAACTATGTTCGGGCTCGGTATAATCTCCAAGGGAGTTTTTCCACCATCACTCCAATGTTACAATAAATCGCAAGAAGGTTATCCTTATAACATATCAAAAGCAAAAGAACTTATGATAAAGGCAGGTTTTTCTGACGGTATAAAACACCATTTTGAGATGATATGTTCAAATTCTGAAAGGGTTTTGAAGAGGGCTGAACTCTTACAGGATATGTGGCAACAGATAGGTATAAAAATAAAAATAGTACCTTTGAAGTGGGTTGAACTTTTAGATAGGATGCATTCTGGTAAATGTGATCTTTTTATGATGGGATGGGCTGGTGATACAGGTGAACCAGACAATTTCCTTTATCCACTTTTCCATAGTGAGAGTTTTGGAGATGGTGGTAACAACTCATTCTATTCAAACAGAGAGGTTGATAATCTTATTTTGAAAGCGAGAATGACTACAAACTTTGAAGAGAGAAACAAACTTTATCAGGATATTGAAAAAATTATAGTAGATGATGCTCCCTGGGTATTTTTAACTCATAACTATAAACAGATCGCTATCAGTGAAAAAGTACATGGCTTCTATGCACATCCTTTAAGTGCTTTGCCTATCGAATACACTTGGAAGGAGATTGAAGAAAATGGCAAATGAACAGTATATAACTTTTAAAATTGAAGGAAAGATATACGGGATAAACATATCGGATATCATAGATATATATGAAAAAATGAATGGGATAAGGATTCCAAATGCCCAAGATTATATAGAGAGTGTTATAAATTTAAGAGGAGATGTTGTAGTTTTGATCTCTTTGAAGAAAAAGTTGAAGATAAACAAAAAGGTTGAAGAAAATTATATAATTATTTGTGAAAAGGATAAAGAAAAATATGGACTTCTTGTTGATAATATAGAGGGTATAATAAATGTTACCAAAGTTAAAGAGGAAGAAAGTGAAGGTGAGTATATAAAAGGATTTGTTGAAAAAGATGGTAAAGAGATTATAATATTAAATTTGAAAAATATCATCAATAAAAATTAGGAGGAAAAAATATGTCTACAAGGGTGCTAATCGTTGATGACGCGATTTTTATGAGAAGGATGATCGCAGATATTTTGAAGAAAGAGGGGTTCGAAATCTGTGGAGAGGCTGGTACAGGATCACAGGCTGTTCAGATGTATAGAGAATTGCAGCCTGATCTTGTTACTATGGACATCATAATGCCAGATATGTCTGGAATCGATGCTGTAAGAGAAATCATCAAAGAGTTTCCAAACGCAAAAATTCTTATGGTTTCAGCTATGGGGCAACAATCACTTGTTGTCGAAGCTATACAGGCTGGTGCTAAAGATTTTGTAGTAAAACCTTTCCAACCATCAAGAGTTCTTGAATCTGTTAACAGAGTGTTAAATTTGAAATAGAATATGACAAACTATGAAGAATTGTTCATAAGTGAAGCTGAGGAATACCTCGAACAAGTTTCAGATTCCATCTTGAAACTTGAAAAGGATATGAACGACATCGAGGCTATAAATTCCATTTTTAGAGGTATGCATACTATAAAAGGCATGGCAGCTTCGATGGGCTATTCTTCTATAACAAAAATTTCTCACTCAATAGAAGATGTTATGGATCTTATAAGGAGCGAAAAATTACAGGTCAGTTCTGAACTTGTAGATCTACTTTTAAAGGGAACAGACTACATTCAATCTTTAGTTCATAAAAGTCAGATAGATGAGAACATAATAAAAAGTTTTTTAAAGGTGATAGAATCTATAAAAACAGGTTCTGAAACTATTAAGGAAAAGAATATAGTTGAGGAAAGGAAAGAGAAAAAAGAACCTGAAAGGATTTCACTTTCAGAAAAGGTTATTAAAATTATTTTTGCTGACGATGTTGTATTAAAATCTGCACGAGCGTTTGTGGTGATTAAAAATTTACAGGATAAAAAACTTTACATAAAAAGTGATCCAGATTTTGATTCCATAATGAAGGAGAACTTTAAAGATGAGATAAAGATCTTCATCAAAGATACACCCCAGATAAACAGTATAATAGAAGAGATAAAAGGGATTCCAGAAATAAAAGATGCTTTTGTTTTAAAAGAGGAGATTAAAAACGAACAGGAAACGGTTATCGAAAAAAAGGATATAAAAGTTTCACTTGAAAGGTTGGATAACCTTCAAAATTATGCTTCCGAACTTGTAATAGCGAGAGGAAGGTTACAACAGATAGCTTACTCTTTACAGAACGAAGAGTTGATAAATTCATTGAATTCAACATCAAAGATCATTTCAAACATTCAGGATGAGATAATGAAAATAAGGATGGTCCCTGTTGGACAGGTTTTTGACAGGTATCCAAGATATATCAGGGATCTTTCAAATAGATTGAAAAAAAAGATAAACTTTATAATAAAGGGAAAGGATATTGAACTTGATAGGGCTATTCTGAATTCTTTGGCTGATCCTTTGTTGCATCTTTTAAAGAATGCTGTTGATCATGGTATAGAAAGCCCGGAAGAAAGGTTGAAAAACAAAAAGGATGAGACAGGTAATATTATTCTCGAAGCTAAGAGAGTTAAAAACGGTGTATTGATTATTGTTTCAGATGATGGCAAAGGGTTGGATAAAAATAAAATAATTGAAAAAGCTTTATCTTTGAATTTGGTAGATGAAGAAAAGGTTCAACATCTGAGTGAAAACGATATCTATTCTTTCATCACGAGTGAAGGTTTCTCAACTAAAGAGGAAGTAAACGATATATCTGGAAGAGGTGTTGGAGTTGGTGCGGTTTATAATGTTCTAAAACAGATAGGAGGAACACTTGAAATCTCATCACAGAAAAACAAGGGAACAACATTCACTTTAAAACTACCTCTTACACTTGCAATAATAAAAACATTGATAGTTAAGGTTAGTGATGAGACATATATAATTCCTCTATCACATATAGTTGAAACAATAGATATTAAAAAGGAAGATATTTTCACTATAATGGGTAAAGAAGTATTTGTTTTGAGAGATGAGGTTATACCACTTGTTAGGTTATCAAATATTTTCAAATGTGAGAATACTGGAGAGAGAGAAAAATATTCTATAGTTCTTGTTGAAGTCGATGAGTCTTTCTATGGGATACTTGTTGATAGTTTTATGGAACAATCTGAGGTAGTTGTAAAGCCTTTAAAAGGGATACTTTCAGGTATCCATGGGCTTGCAGGTGTATCAATATTAAACAATGGAATGCCATCTTTCATAGTTGATGTTCCCGGAGTTGTATCGATGGCTAAAGAGGGGTAATTTATGATTGATTTTAACAACTTAAAAGATTTTCATCTTGATGGTATCAAAGAGATATCTAATATTGGAGGAGGACATGCCGCAACGGTTCTCTCCCAACTTGTAAATAAGAGGGTTATGGTTTCCGTTCCAAAGGTTCACATAATCTCCTCTGAAGAGATTTACAGAATAATAAACAATCAGGATGAGATAGTCACCGGAGTTCTTGTTAAGTTTCTTGGTGATCTTACAGGTAGAACTCTACTCATATTCCCAAGAGATGAGTCAATGCTTCTTGTTGATATGGTAATGGGAAAAACTGTTGGATCCACAACCATTTTAAGTGAGATAGAGCAATCAGCTATCAAAGAGGTTGCAAATATAGTTATAAGTTCATACCTAACAGCTATGAGTGATTTTTTGAACATGCTGATACTCCCATCAGTACCAAATCTTGTTATAGATATAGGATCAGCGGTTATAACTTCAGCTTATATAGATTTCAGTTCTAACAAGGATGTGGTTTTCTGTGTAGAGACAGAATTCACCTTTGAGGATGATCCACAGCCTTTGAAAGGATATCTTATACTTTTACCTGATCCGATCTCTTTGAAAAAACTTCTCGATTTTTTAAACAGGTAGGTTGAATGAAAAAACAGGTTCAAATTTCAGAAGCTGAAAAGAAAGTTTTAAAATCTTTTGCTCAAAGGATAGATCCAAAGGATGCTGGTGCCCATAACAATTTGGCTGTTGTTTATTACAACAAAGGTTTGTACGATGAGGCGATAGAGGAACTTGAAAAGGCTCTCGCTATAGATCCAAAATTCACACTTGCAAAGAAAAACCTTGAACTCATCTATAAAGAGACAGGGATGTACGATGAGAAGATAAAAGAGTACAAAGATATACTTGAAAAAGACCCTGAGGATATTTCTACAAGGTTTAAACTCGCTGAAGCTTTGAACAATATGGGAAAATCACTTGATGCTATAGCTGAATACAAAAGGATTTTGAAGATTAACCCTTCCTTTATCGATGCGAGATTGAATTTGGCAAAGATATACAAATCGTTAGGTATGTATGATGATTCTATAGAAGAGTACAGAAAATCTTTAAAGGTACAACCCCATTCAGCACAGATACATTCTATGCTTGGAGAGGTTTATTATAATAAAGGAATCTTAGATTCAGCTATTAAAGAGTTCCAAAAAGCTTTAGAACTTGATCCGAATCTTGCAGAGGCACATTTCCTTTTAGGTTTTGTTTATGGAGAGAAGGGGCTTTTTGATGATGCTATCAAGGAAACTAAAAAGGCGATCAAACTTAACCCTGCTTATGGAAAAACACAGGCAAATCTTGGAATAGATTTTTACCAACAGGGTATGTATCAGAATTTTGTTCAGGAAGAATCTAATGTTTCAATTCAGCCAAATAGTTTTTTAACTTACTTTACACTCGGAATAGGTTTCAGAAACAAAGGACTTTTCAACGAAGCTTTGAAAGAGTTCAAAAAAGCTGAAGCTGTAGAACCTGATAGAGCTTTGATACATATCCAGATAGGAGAAATATATCTACTTTTGGGTGAGAACGATAAAGCTATAGAAGAGTACAAACTCGCTTTCAAGGATGAATCATTTGCAGCAAAAGCTTACAACGATATGGGTATAGCTTTCCATAAAAAAGGTGATATAGATAATGCAATAGAATGTTATAACAGATCGATAAAAATTGATCCAACCTATGTTATGGCTTACAACAATCTCGGTATAGCGATGCTTCATAAAAATAAGACTGATGAAGCTTTAAAGATGTTCAACAAATCACTTCAAATAAGGGATGATTATGTTGATGCACTTTTGAACCTATCAATAATTTTCATAGAAAATAAAAATTTTGTTGAGGCAAAAAAATATATAGATAAAGTTCTTGAAATAAAAGGAGATTATCCTTTAACCTATAACTATCTTGGAATAATTTATAGAGAGGAAGGGAAGTATGAGGATGCTATAAAAGTTTTTGAAAAAGCTATCCAATATGATGAGAATTTCGCCGAAGCTTACTATAACTTAGCTTTCACACTAACTAAGGTTGGAAGGTATGAGGATGCTTTGAAATACACCAAGGAAGCTTTAAGGTTGAACCCTTACTATGTTGAAACGAGGTATAAACTCGGGCTTGATT
Source organism: Caldifarciminota bacterium UBA6260 (assembly GCA_002441125.1). Classification (GTDB taxonomy): domain Bacteria; phylum Hydrothermota; class 32-111; order 32-111; family 32-111; genus 32-111. The sequence goes on along the minus strand of DJVI01000015.1, from coordinate 108,672 downwards.
ACTATGCTGATAAAGTGGATGTACTGATAAGTGGAAGTTTATCAAAAGATGTTCAGGTAACATCTTCAGAACAACTTGAAGGTTTTTCTATGGGTGAAGAAAAAAGTTCAGATATTTTTACAGGTGTTTTTGAAGAGGAAACGGATGATACTTTTGAGAGAGAGGATGTTAAGTTAAAAGAGGTTGATATACTTGAAGAGAAGAGAAAGAAAGCTAAGGAATCCTTCCAAAAAGGTGAATATGACATGGCTTTACAAAACGCTTTCGAGGTTGTTAGGAAGGATGAAAATGATGTTGAGATGTTTGAAATAATAGGTGATGTTTACAACATAAAAGAGATATATGGTGAGGCTGAAGAATATTACAGAAAAGTTGTCGCTTTATCTCCTTTGAATGAGAATGTTGTTTTGAAACTTTCAAAGTTACTTTACAACAAAGGAATCTATTCTGAACCTATAGAATACATTTCAAAAATAGTTGAAAGGGATAGAAACAGGATAGATGTTTTGAACCTTTATTCTATGCTCTTATGGAAGGATGGTAATCTTGAGGAAGCGATAAAAATAATAGGAGAAATACTTTTAAAGGACCCTGAAAATGTAGAAACTCTTACAAATCTGTCTGAAATCTATGTTAGTCAGGGAAGGGACAATGATGCACTTGAAATCTACGAAAGGATCCTGAAAAAGGATAGTGAAAATCTTGATATTCTCTATAAAAAAGCTCTTGTCTTGAGAAGAATGAAGATGTTTGATGATTCGATAAAAATTCTTGAATCACTTATAAGTAAAGATGTTGATAATCTAAACTATCTTTGGGAACTTGCAACCGTGTATGAATTAGTTGAAGATTATGAAAAATCTATACAGATATATACAAGGATTGTTCAGATAGACCCAACGAACCTTAAAGCGTTTTTAAGAATAGGTTCAGTTTGTATAGAGATAGAAAATATTGAAGTAGCAAAGGATGCTTATCAAAACGCTTTAAAATTAGATCCTACAAATCCTGAAGCTAATTTTAACTTTGCTAAGATAATTGCAAAAGAAGGTTATATAAAAGAGGCTATTGAGAGATGGAACTCTGTGTTAAAAAATTCTCCAGAATCTGAATTTGCCCAAAAAAGTGCAAAAGCGATTGAAGCTGCAAGAAACTGGATATCAATTTTTGAATAGGAGTGATTTTGGCTATAGAAGGACCTATCAGTGAACTTAATCTTATAGATCTTTTTCAGATCCTCTCTTTTAACCAGAAGAGTGGTATTTTAAAAATCGATTCATCAAAAGATGAAAAAGCCAATGTATATTTTGAAAATGGGAATGTTGTTTTTGTTAGGCTCGAAGGACAAACCTTACCACTACTCCTTATAAAAGCAGGAAAAATTACGAAAGAGTTTTATGAAGAAAGGATACTCAACAAAATTCAAAATGATGATGTTGAGATAGCTAAAGAGATCATAAAAATTAACATAATGGGTGAAAATGAGTTTAGAAAATTTTTACAGCTTCGTATAGAGGATACAATTTACAAACTTTTTGAGTGGAGAGAAGGATATTTTAAATTTGAGGAAGGTAATTTTGTGCTTGACAATCTTTTCAGATTTAAAATAAAAACAGAATCTTTGATAATGGAAGGTTCGAGAAGAATCGATGAATGGTCAAGACTATCAGCAAAAATACCAAACTCTTCTGTTGTCCCAAAAATCTCAGACAATCCAGACAAGATGGATCTTCTCGATTTAAAACCAAAAGAATGGGAAATATTTTCAATGATAAATGGAAAGAACACGATTAAGGATATAGCTGAAAAATATGGCGATGAGTTTGAAATAGCAAAACTGATATATGGTATGATTACATTGGGGATAGTTGTTATTGAGGGAAACAAGAAGGATGATGTTGAGAACAGTTTTGATGTAGCTAAACATTATTTCGATGATGGGCTTTTCGATAAAGCTATAAGCGAGTTAAAAAATTACCTAAAAAGGGATCCCAAAAAGGTTGAAGCTTACAGGATGATTATATATTCATTCTTTGCAACAAACCAGTTTGACAAGATAAACGAGTATTCTCTGATTGCAAAAAATGAGGGAGTTGATGATCAGTTCATGAAAAAATATAACTCTTTTGCATATTTTAAAAGGGGAGATATTAAAAAGAGTATAGATGAATTGATTTCACTTTACGATAATCTTCAAACACCCGACGAGATGAGTAAAGTTGAAAACTTGATTGAATCTCTTAAAGAATGTCAAAAATCATTCGATGAACTTTTAGGAGGTAAAGTTGAATGAAGGGATGAAGGTTGATAGGGATAGTGTGTCATTAATAATAATGATAGCAGAGGATCTTTTTAAGAACAAAGCTTTCAACGAATCTATAAACTACTGTAAACTTATACTTTCAGAGTTCCCTGATATAAAGGATGCTAAAATTTTGCTTTACAGATCGTTAAAGGAGTTAAACGATCCATCATCAACTGACATTTTGAATGAACTTTTGAAAGAGTTTCCAGATGATCCTTTGGTGAAATCTCTGGCAGAACCGGTAGTTTCAGAAATTTCAAATAAAGTTGAAGTAAAAAAAAATGAATCAAATATTGAACAAAAAGGTGAGTTTCAAAAAATTGAAAAAGATAATGTTATTACAGCCAACGAAACTGAAAATTTGCTTGATAGATCCCTTGAAGAGATAAATTCTATAAACGGAGTTTTGGGAAGTATAATAATAGAAGAATCTGGTCTTGTTATAAGAGCGAAGATACTTGAAAATCTTGACCCTGAAATAACATCTGCTCTTTTCTCAACAATATTTTCAGTATCAGAGGATTCTATAAGTAAAACTGAACTTGGACTTATAGATAGAATATTCATAGAAATAGGAAAAGTGAGGATATACCTTTTTAAAGGGAATGGATATATTCTTGGTATTTTTACAGAGGAGGTTGTAAAAATTGGACTTATTCTTATAAAAGCCAAACAGTTGTTAAAAAACATAAAACAGGTGCTTGAACAATGATAAAAGAAAAAATTGAAAAATTGATGGATATAGTTGGTGTTAAAGGTGTGGCTGTTTTAACAAAAGATGGACTTATAGTTGAAAAGATATTCTATGAAAGTGATATGGCTGATCTTTTGGGTGCAATGGTGGCAAAAATAAACAGTGAAATGGAAAAAAGTTTAGGGAAAAGCACTGATACACTTCCAATATTTTCAACAATTTATACTGAAAAGGGTGAAATACTTTTCATATCGAAAGAAAAATTTATACTTTTTGCTCTTGCAGAAAAAAATGTAAATATTGGTGCTCTCATAATACAGATTAAAAATATCTCAAACCAGTTGCAAGGTAATCTATAATAAATTAAAAATATGAAAAAACTTGTTCTTGATGAACCAACCGTTAGGGATGTTGAACGGTTGTTGAAAATCTTTATACAGGACACAAAAGTTTTAAATGTAATTATCGTTAACACTTCAGGTCAGGTTCTCTTTCAAACAGGAATGAAAAAGGATAACTATTTCACCCAATCTTTGGGTGCTCTGTGCTCTGGTATATACAACGCTACTAAAAGTATTGCCAAACTTGTTAAAGAGGATTATTTCTTTACTCTTTTTCAAGAGGGGAAAAAGTTCTCTTTTTTCTATTTTGCTATAAATGATGATCTGATAATAGTTTCACTTTTTTCAAAAGATACTATAATAGGAGTTGTTCAAACTTTAACAAAAAAGTTAAGTGAAAATATTATTAAACTTATGAAGGAAGAGAGTGAAGAGAAAATGACATTTGACAGTGAATTTAAAGATGAGATTGATAATATAATAGATAATATTTTTAAATAAACATTATATTAATCTTTCAGTTCTTACTATTGACAAAAAACTTTTTTTTGATAAAATAAAACACTAAATTCTGCTCTTTTTTCAGGAGGTATTAAATGAATAAGTTTGTTAGTTTGTTTTTAATCGTTGCTATGATAATTATACTTTTTGTTGGATGTAACAATCAATATATGTCATCAGGTATAATATATATGCAGCAAAACGATTTTGATAAAGCTATAGTTCAGTTCAACGAAGCTATAAAACTTGAACCGAATAACGCACAAGCGTATCTATGGATGGGTAAAGCTTACGGTTCAAAAAGTGAATTTGACAAAGCTTCCGAATATTTTTTAATTGCACTCGAAAAGGATACAACAAAACAGGTTTTGAAAGAAATGAGAGAAAATGTTGAATTTTACTGGCCTGTTCTTTTCAATGCCGGGACAGGTTTTTTGAGAAACAAGGATGGTAAAGAGAATAAAGCAAAATATGAAAAGTACCTTTTGAAGGCTGAAGAGATAAAGGATACATCTATAAATTACGATTACCTTGTTCTTCTTTATGCGGAAAATGGTGATGAAGCTAATATGACAAAAACTATAGAAAAATCTATTTCAAAGAATCCAGAGAACCTTTCACTATTTTTTAATGTTGCAAAATATTACATAGGTGAAGAAAAGTTCGATGAGGCGAAAAAGTATCTCGATAAGGCAAAAGCTATCAATGCTGAAAATCCACAGATAATTTACTGGCTTGGCGAGATTGCATACTCAAGTAAGAATTTTGAAGAAGCTTTGAAAAATTTTGAAAACTTCAACAAGATATTCGAATCATCAGATTCAGTGATGAAAGCAAAACTCTCAACTTACAAAAACGATGTTTCTTTCAAATTAGGGAAGATTTACCTTGAAGAAAAAAAGAATTATAAAGAGGCTATAACCAACTTTAAAAATGCTTTGAAATTTAAAGAGGATGATTATGAATCTATGTTGAATTTAGGTTTCGCATATTATAAAAACAAAGATTTTGCGGATGCCATAAAAACTATAGATGATTATATTTCAAAAACAGGTATTGAGATAAGTGATCTCTATCTTATAAAAGCTGACTGTTACTCAAGGATGAAGATGAATGATAAGTCACAGGAAGCTTACAAGAAGTATGAAGAATTAAAAAAACAGGGGAAGTAAGGAGTTTAAATGAAAACTACGAGAATAAATGAAAAAGAAATTAAACATAACTGGTATATCATAGACGCTAAAGGTAAAACTTTGGGTCGTCTTTCAACCAAGATTTCTACAATTCTTATGGGTAAAAAGAAGGTCACCTATCAACCTGATATTGATAACGGTGATGGAGTTATAGTTATTAACGCAAAAGATCTTAAGGTAACTGGAAACAAGATGCTAAGTAAAATGTATTATTCCCATTCAGGTTACATTGGTAATCTGAAGGAGACAAACCTTAAAGAAATGCTTGAGAAGAACCCATCAAAAGTTATAACACTTGCTGTGAAAAGGATGCTTCCAAAAAATAAACTTGGAAGAAAGATGTTGACAAGGTTGAAAGTTTATAACGACTCAAACCATAAACATAAAGCACAGAATCCAATTGAAATAAATTTATAAGGAGGAAACTTGGCTGAGAATAATGTTTTTGTTGGAAGAAGAAAAGAGGCAGTTGCAAGGATAAGGTTAGTTGAAGGAAAGGGGAAATTTTTGATAAATGGAAAGAAACTCGAAGATTATATTAAAAGGTATGATCACAGGGAAGAACTTTTAAATGTTTTAAGGTTGTGTAATCTTGACAGAAAAATTTCTGTTTATGCGAAAGTTTCAGGTGGTGGAATAACTGGACAGAAGGATGCTATAAAACTTGGAATAGCAAGATCTATAGCGAAAAGATTCCCTGATTTTAAAGTTGTATTGAAAGATAACGGCCTTTTGACAAGGGATCCGAGAGAGAAAGAAAGAAGAAAATACGGACTTGCAAAGGCAAGAAAAAGATATCAGTTCTCTAAGAGATAATTTAACAAAAAATCACACTGGCCAAATTCTATGGGCGGTGCAGTTTATCTGTTCCCATAGGATCAGTGGAAGTATTAACCGAAGGAGGAATTTCTATGCAGATCACAATTGAAGAACTTTTAAAGTGTGGAGTTCATTTCGGTCATAAAACCGAAAGATGGAACCCAAAGATGAAACCTTTTATTTTTTCATCAAGGAACGGAATCTATATAATAGATCTCATAAAAACACTTGAACAGTTAAAAAAAGCAAGTGAGTTTGTAAAAGAAAAAGTCGCAAATGGTGGTCAGGTTCTTTTCGTTGGTACTAAAAAGCAGGCAAAAGATATAATCGAACAGGAAGCTAAGAATTGCAACTCTTTCTATATCAACGAAAGATGGCTTGGTGGTCTTCTTACCAATTTCTCAACTGTTAAAAAAACGATTGATAAGTTGAAAGATAGTGAAGCAAAGTTGAAAAATGGTGATTATGATAAACTTACAAAGAAAGAAAAAAGCATGAAGGAAAGGGAAATTGAAAAACTTTCAAAGATTTTTTCAGGTATAAAGGATATGACAAGATTGCCTGATGTTATGTTTGTTGTTGATACTAAGAAACATAAGATAGCTATAAATGAAGCTAATCTTATGGGAATTCCAGTTATAGCACTTGTTGACACCAACTCTGATCCTGAAAGTGTTTCGATTCCAATTCCAGGAAACGATGATGCTATAAAGTCAATAGAAATAGTAACAAAAGTCATTTCTGATGCTGTTAACAGAGGACTTGTTGAAAGAAAGGATTTCCTCGAAAATCAAAAGAGAGAGGAATCTTTACAGAGTGAAAGTAGAAGAAAAGAAACTATGGTTGAAGATATCGATGATGATGGTGAAAAAATAGAAAGGATTAAAAGGAAAAAGAAAATAGATTGATCTTATAGAATAATTTTAAAGGAGTAGTTATGAATATTACGATGGATATGATAAAAGAATTAAAAGAGAGAACAGGCCTTGGAATAATGGACTGTAAAAACGCTTTAATAAAGAATGATGGGGATATAGAGAAGGCAATAGAATACCTTAGAAAAGAAGGTATTTTAAAGGCTGCCAAAAAATCATCGAGAGCTGCATCAGAAGGTGTAATCGATGCTTATATACATTACAACAAAAAGCTTGGGGTTCTTGTTGAGGTAAACTGTGAAACAGATTTTGTTGCTAAAACGAAAGAGTTCATAGATATGGCTCACCAAATAGCTATCCATATTGGTGCTATGGAACCTCAGTATGTTAACCAGAATGATGTTCCACAGGAAGTAATAGAGAAAGAGAAAGAGATTTACAAAGAACAGATGAAGGATCAAAAGAAACCTCAGAATGTTATCGATAAAATAATAGAGAACAAATTGCAAAAATTCTTCGAAGAGAATTGCCTATACAAACAGCAGTTCTTCGGTTCAGAGGATAAGAAAACAGTTGAAGATTACATTAAAGAAAATATAGCGAAATTTGGAGAAAATATAGTTGTTAGCAGATTCTCGATTTTTAAAATCGGAGAATAGATGAAAGAAAAACCAAAATATAAAAGAATACTTTTAAAACTCTCAGGTGAAATACTTGGAGATAAGGATTATGTTTTCTCTGAAAAATCTTTATCGATTCTTGTTAATGAAATTGTTGAAGTTTACAGGATGGGAGTTGATATAGGAATAGTTATAGGTGGTGGAAACATAATCAGAGGATCCAAACTCGTTGATCAACTTCACCTTGATAAAGTTACCGCAGATTATACAGGTATGCTTTCAACTGTGATAAATGGGATGGTCTTACAGTCGATGATAGAGAAAAAGGGTGTTAGCACAAGGATGATGACAGCTATAGAGATAAAACAGATTGCTGAACCTTACATAAGAAGAAAAGCCTTATCCCACCTCGATAAAAGAAGAATAGTTATCTTTACAGGCGGAACAGGGAATCCTTTTTTCACAACGGATACAGCTGCGGTTTTAAGAGCATCAGAGATAGGTTGCGAGGTTCTTCTTAAAGGAACAAAAGTTGATGGAGTTTTTGACCTTGATCCTGTAAAAAACAGAAATGCCAAGATGTTCAAAAATATAAACTATTCCTCTGTTCTTATAAAAGAACTCAATGTAATGGATATGACTGCGATTTCATTGAGTAAAGAGAACAAACTTCCTATAATAGTTTTCAACATATTAAAATATGGTAATCTTATAAAAATTGTAAAAGGTGAGAAAATAGGAACTCTTGTTAGTTAAAGGGGGAATTATGCCAGAAAAACTTTTACATGATTTAGAAGTTTCGATGAAAAAAAGTGTAGATAATTTTAAAAGTGAACTTTCAAAAATAAGAACCGGAAAGGCAACACCTGCACTACTCGATGGAATAAATGTTGAATATTATGGTGTAAAATCACCTTTAAACCAAGTATCAACAATTTCAACTCCTGACCCTAAGATGATAGTTGTTCAACCATGGGACAAAACTATTCTTCCAGCGATTGAAAAAGAGATAATGAAAGCGAATATCGGTCTAACACCAACCAATGATGGTAATGTTATAAGAATTTCTGTCCCACCTCTTACTGAGGAGAGAAGAAAAGAGATAGTTAAAACAATAAAAAAACTTGGTGAGGAATCAAGGATAGTTATAAGACAGATAAGAAGGGATAACATTGAAAAACTGAAAAGTATGAAAAAGGATGGAACAATTTCGGAGGATGATGAGGAAAGGCTTGAAAAAGAGATACAGAAGACAACGGAAAAATATATTGGTGAAATAGATAATTTAGTGACAAAGAAGGAAAATGAAATCCTTGGAAGTTGAAAAAGAAAAATCTATTCCCAAACATGTTGCCATAATAATGGATGGCAATGGAAGATGGGCTAAACTCAGAGGAAAGGATAGATTGTATGGCCATAGAAAGGGAGTTGAATCTGTAAGAAGGATTATCAAGTATTCAGCAAAAATAGGTGTAAAATATTTAACCCTCTATACATTTTCTACTGAAAATTGGAATAGACCCAAAAATGAAGTTGATGGTTTGATGAAACTCTTTTCTAAACTTCTTGAACAGGAGATACCAGAACTCTATAAAAATAATGTTAAAATACTTTTCATAGGTAGAAAAAACAGGTTGTCAAAAGAACTTCTCGATAGAATGGTTAACGCAAAGGAAGTAACAAAAAACAATACTGGTTTGACATTAATACTCGCATTCGATTATGGAGGAAGGCAGGAGATAGTTGATGCATGTAGAGAGGTATGTAGAAGATTAAAGTTGAACCAACTTGAAAAACTTGATAATGAAGAGTTTTCAAAATATCTATATCTCCCGGATGTTCCGGATCCTGATCTTGTTATAAGGACAAGTGGCGAATTCAGAATCTCAAATTTCCTGCTATGGCAGACCGCATATTCTGAATTTTATTTCACCGAAGTCCTATGGCCAGATTTTGATGAAAAGGAGTTTGATAAAGCTTTAGAGGATTACTCTAAAAGGGAGAGAAGGTTTGGAAAAATCTAAACAGGATAATCTTTCATACAGGTTGTTAACCTCATTTCTTTTTGTACCTTTTTTTCTTGTTATCTTTAATTATGGTTCATTCCCGTACCTTTTTCTAATGCTTGGAATAATAGGAATAATGTCTTATGAATTTTTCTATCTTTTAAGAGAAAAAGGGCTAAACCCTTACCTAAGAACTGGAATTTTTGCTTCAATTGTCCTTGGTTTAATAATGAACTATTCATCCGCTCTTTTCACATATTTTTTGATAACATTACTTTTGTTATTCATATCGGTAGTTGAATTGAGAAGGAACGATCCAACAAAATCAATAGTTTATATGTCTGTAACAACTTTTGGAGTTCTCTATACAGGTTGGCTTGGTGGACACATGATCCTGATTGGAAAAACGAGCTATAACCTTTTGAATTCTCCAAAACTAATATATCTGGCCTTCCTTATGATTTGGATGGCTGATACTGGAGCATTTTTTATAGGCAGCAGATTTGGAAAACATAAAATAATTCCAAAGATCAGTCCATCAAAATCTTATGAAGGACTTGTTGGTGGTTTTATTTTTTCCTTTGTATCAGGTTTTTTATTCTCATTATTTTTTTTCAGAGAGTTGAACATCTTGGATATTTTTATCCTTTCTCTGATATCGACTTTCGCAGGGCTTGCAGGAGATCTTGTTGAATCAGCTATGAAAAGGGACGCTCAACTTAAAGATGTATCATCCTTTCTTCCAGGTCACGGTGGAGTTCTTGATAGGTTTGATTCTATACTTTTTGCTTTGCCTCTTTTTTACTATTACTTTATTCTTGTTATAAAAAGCAGGATTGTGTGAAAAGGATAATTATTCTTGGAGCAACTGGCTCTATAGGAAAGAGCACGTTGAATGTAGTAAAAAAATACCCTGAACGATTCAAAATAGTTGGAATTACTGCCAATAGAAACAAAGAACAACTTTTAAAAATAGCGAAAGATTTCTCTGTAAAAAATGTTGGACTTTACAATGAGTCTTTTGTCATTGAAGGGAAAAATAAAAAAAATATAGATTGTGATGTTAATTCTTATTTTGTAAATAAACTTGATTACGACATAATTGTAAATGCACTTGTAGGATCTATCGGTTTTTATCCAACATATTATGGAATAAAAAGAGGGAAAACTATAGCACTCGCAAACAAAGAAACTATAGTTTCCTATGGTGAGATAATAAAAAAAGAATTGAAAAAAAACAAAAGGGCAGTTATAAAACCAGTTGATTCCGAGCATTCAGCTCTATGGCAACTCTTATCTTTTATAGACAGAAAAAAAGTGAAAAAATGTTTTATAACAGCATCAGGTGGTGTCCCTTTCAAAACCAAAAAGGATGACCTCACTCTCGATGAGGTTTTAAAACACCCTGTCTGGAATATGGGAGTAAAAGTCACAGTTGATTCTTCAACTATGGTTAACAAAGGATTAGAGATAATAGAAGCATGCAGGTTGTTCTCCCTTGAACCTGATATGGTTGGAGTTATGATACATCCAAACTCTTTGGTTCATGCTATTGTTCTTCTGAAAGATGGAACCTATATCTCCCATATGGCTTACCCTGATATGATTCTACCGATAGAGTATGCTCTTTTGCATCCTGATAGAGGAGAAACTCCATCAATAAAGATGTTTGATGAGAATGTAAATTTAAACTTATCTTTTCATCCAGCACCTGTAGAGAAATATAAATCTTTAAAACTCGCTTATATGGCAATAAAAATGGGCGGTAACATGCCAGCTGTTTTTAACGCTTCTAACGAGAAGGCTGTTGAACTCTTTGTTAGAGGTGAGATAAAGTTTAACCAGATAGTTGGACTTATCGAAAGAGTTATGAAAAAAATAAAATTCGTGAAAAAAGTAACTATAGAGAATATTCAGGAAAGTGAAAAAGAAGCAAAAAGGTTAACAGAAATTTTTGGAGAAAAATTATGAGTTTTTTAATAATGATTTTGACACTTGGAATAATGGTAATAGTGCATGAGTTTGGACATTTCATAGTAGCAAAAATTTTTAAAATAGGTGTTTTAACATTCTCAGTAGGACTTGGCAAAAAATTGTTTGGGTTCAAAAAAGATGAGACAGATTATGTTTTCTCAGTTCTCCCTTTCGGTGGATATGTAAGGTTAAAAGGTATGGAAGATTTTGAAAGCAAAGAGAGGGATGATGATGATTTTATGAAAAAAAGCCCTATAAAAAGGATACTTGTAATTTTCTCTGGTCCATTCTTCAATTTCATTTTTGCTTTCATTATAATTTTTATAACAATATCTTTTTATGGTATCACCAATATTGAAAATGCTCCACTCTATGATATATCTGGTCCTTACAAAGAATATTTTCAGAAGAATGATCTAATAACTGAGGTTAACGGAAGTAAAGTTAAAAGTTTCAACGATATATTTCTAAACATAGTTCCAGACAGGGAAAATATTTTTAAGGTTTTAAGGGGAGAAGAAGAGGTAGATGTAAAATTTAAAATAGATAAACCTGATTCACTTTTCATTACACCAAAATTTTCTTCAGTTGTTGGAATAGTCAACAAGAATTCCTCTGCTGAAAAGTATGGAATTTTGAAGGGTGATAGAATTATAAAGATAGATACTTTCAACATATCAGCATGGCAGGATATATCAGATGTGATGAAAAATTATTATAAAGAGGAGATGGATTTCAAACTTATAAGGGGAAATGACACACTTCTTCTAAAAGTAAAACCTGAAATAATAAAGGATAGTTTGGATGGGGAATATAAAGAGTATGGTTTTATAGGAATAGGATTTTCATATGAAAGTAAAAAGGTTGGATTTCTAAACTCATTAAAATTATCTTACGAAAGGGTAAAATTTATTTCTGTATCAATATTGAAATTCTTAAAGCAGATGTTTACAGGTAAGATGGCTCTCAAAAATCTTGGTGGCCCAGTTTCTATATATACTATGACAGATCAAACTTTAAAAATCGGATTTGAAACATTTTTATCCTTCCTTGCATTCTTTTCCATAAACCTGTTCATATTCAACCTTATTCCATTTCCACCACTTGATGGGTCTTACATATTAATATATCTTTTTGAACTTGTTACCAAGGTAAAAGCGAATAAAAAATTCATGCAGGTTTACCAGTATGTTGGAATATTCGTTCTTTTCACTTTAATAATTCTTGTAACATTCAACGATATTTTAAGAATTTTTAAAGGTTGAAAAAATATTCTTGAAATTTTCTTTTCTTCTGTTATGATTTTTAAAGGAGAAAAAAATATGAAAAGAAAAGAGATCTCTCTTGTAATCCTTTCACTTCTCATATCGATTTTTATATCTTTAAACATTTTTGCTAACCCGACTTTAGATTCTCAAAAGATTAAAGTTTGGGTATTTTTCAAAGATAAAGGTTTTGATTCTAAAGAGAAGATTGTCAGTTATTTTAAAAATAACCCTTCCTATGTTACGGAAAGATCAAAAGAGAGAAGGAAAAATAAAAATCTTTCAGAATATAGATACCTTGATCTCCCAGTAAACAAAAAATACATTTCGATTCTTGAAAGTAAAGGTTATAAGGTTGAAAAGGTCTCGAAATGGTTAAACGCTGTTTCATTATATGTTGAGAGTAAAGATGTTGAAATAATTTCACAACTTCCGTTCGTAAAATCTGTTTCTCCAGTTTCAACTATGAGGAAGAAAAAAGATTTTCTTGTAAAAGATGTTATAAAAAGTAAAAGTATAAATAGTTCAAAGGGAGATGATATTTACTTTTACGGTGATTATTCTTACAACCAGATAAAAATGTTGAACATAAACACTTTACACAACAAAGGATATACAGGAAAAGATGTTGTTATCGCTCTTTTCGATACTGGTGTTCTGATGTTGAAAGATTCATCTATGGTTGTTGATACATCCTCAATACCTTTTGAAACAACATTCGTTTACACTTGTAAACCTATACATAAAGCACTCAAAGATGTGAAAATTGTTACATCCTATGATTTTATAGAGAATAAAGATTTTGCAGGTATAATTTATGGAGGATCACCTGATGAGGTTAACCAGCTTAGTCATGGGACAAAGATGCTTGGACTTATGGCTTCTTACTATTCAGGTGAACTCATCTCTCCAGCTTTTGGTGCATCATACATTATAGCGAAAACTGAAATAGCTGATTCTGAGCTGATCTCTGAAGAGGATAACTGGATCAGAGCTTGTGAATGGGCTGATTCTTTAGGTGCTGATATAATTTCAAGTTCAGTTGGATATAAGGATTGGTATCCTTATTCTGTCATGACCGGTGATTCAACAAATATTTCAAAAGCGGCGAATATCGCATCAGATTCTTTTGGAATACTTGTTGTAAATGCAATAGGTAATTTAAAAAATGTTGGTATAGACAGAGCTGACACATCTATAATAGCACCTGCTGATGCTTACTCAGTTTTAACTGTTGGTGGAGTTGATGATTCTATGGTTTATTCACAGTATTCAGTTACCGGTCCAACATACGATGTTTACATTGATTCAACGATAAAAAGGTATAAACCTGAAGTTGTAGCTCTTGCAGAATGGCCATACACTGTTTCGGATAGTTCCAACTCATTCAATTATATTCTTGGGACAAGCGGTTCAACCGCTCTCGTAAGTGCTGGTTGCGCATTGATTTTACAGGCACATCCTAACTGGACACCAGATAAGGTAAAAGAAGCTTTGACAAAAACAGCTAAAAGAGCGTTCGCTTCTTTGATCCCAGATACTACATATTTTTCAGAATATCCAAACCAGATTGTTGGGTATGGAGTTCCAGATTTTTATAAAGCTGTCATGTATGATGATACTAATGAAGTTTACCAAATAAATTCAAGTAAACTTCTACCTCCATATCCAAACCCATACCCTTTGAAAGCAGGTTATGTCAGGATACCTTTTGAGATAAAAAGAAAGATTTCAAATCTTATGTTATACATATACACTCTTGATGGGAAACTTGTTTATTATGATAGCAAAGAAAATATCCTTCCGGGTGTTTATCAGGAAGGTTTTTTATGGAATGGTGTTCCAAATACTTTTGGTAGTTCAGTTAGCGGTTATATAGGTTCAAGTGGTAACAAAGTTTCTCCGGGTGTTTATATAGTTATTCTACAAACAGGTTTTGAAAAAAGTACAAAAAAGATTACGATAATCCCCTAATTCTATCTTCCTCAACCCCCTCCCGAAAACGCCCCTTAATTAGGGGCGTTTTCCATTGATTTTATTTTAAACTGTGAAATATTTTTTTAAAACTTTGTGAATTTTTTAGTGTATGTTTTGTTATTAATATCTTTAACTATTAAAAAGTAAATACCACTTTTTAAATTGTCTAAATCAATAAGAACATTTTTCGAACTTCCTTCTATGATTTTTCTTCCACTTTTATCGATCATTTTAAAATAGAGTATGTTGTTTAACATTATTGAATTGTTTTCAAAAGAAATGTTAAACCTGTTATCTTTTTTCTTTTCATCCAAAAGATTCTCTTCATATAATCTTAAACTTATTCCTTCTGGTCCAGAAACTTTAGCTTGAATTATATAATCACCTCTTCTTTGAACTACCCAAGTTCCGATGCTATCCCAGAAAGAGTTAAAAGATGGTGTTGAATCTGAAAGGAAGTATGCCAAAGCGTTGGAAGGTTGATCCTGACATCTTGAAAATAGTCCAACATAGAATGTGTTACATAGCAATACCTGTGTAACAACAGTATCAGAAACAAGTAGTGGGAAACTATTTGTGTTTACAAGATGTGTATCAGAGTAAATTGTTGAACCGGGAATACCAGAATTATCGTTGAAAATCAATATAGTATCAGTTTCACTTCTTTTTGTGTATCTTCCCCAATATACAACCTTCAAGGTGCATGTATCGGAGAGGTAATATTTGACAGCCCTTCTTACATTACCGTACCAATACAAATCAAAAGTCCCATCATCTTTCTGAAGGTAGTAATCGTAAGAAAATAAAGTTAAAACTGTAATTAAAAGAAAGAATAAAAGAAAGAATCTTTTCATATTTTCCCTCCAAAATTTCCCTGAAAAAATTATAATAATTTTAAAAAATTTTTCAATAAAAATTGTTGACATTTTAGAAATTAAATTGTTGACATTATTATCTTGTTAATATAAAATAATTCTTTAAAAATTTTAAGGAGTAGTTATGTATGATAGATTGATTTTTAAATTATCAGATGAAGATACAAATATTGTTTCATTACCTGAAAACCAATTTCCAATAAAACTCTCAGATTGTATAAAAAGTGATAATCTCAGAAAAGAAGAAACATCATTGCCTGTTGTCTCAGAGATAGATCTTTTGAGACATTTTGTTTTACTTTCAAACAAAAACCATCATCTTCAAAAGGGATTTTATCCTTTGGGATCATGTACGATGAAATACAATCCAGTTATAAACGAAGATATCTCTTCAAATCCGAAATTTACAAAATTACATCCATATCAGGATGAGGATGATGTTCAAGGGATACTTCAGATAATGTATGAATTACAGGATATGCTTTTGAAAGTTACAGGATTTTCTAAAATCTCTTTGCAACCAGTTGCCGGTGCGCATGGTGAGTTTGCTGGAATGATGATTATAAGTGATTATTTTAAGAGTAAAAACGAAAAGAGGACAAAGATACTTATTCCAGATTCAGCACATGGAACAAATCCAGCTTCAGCAACACTTTCAGGTTTTAAAGCTGTTCAGATAAAATCTGATCAAAATGGCGAAATAGATCTTGACGATCTTGAAAAGAATATGGATGAGGATACAGCAGGAATAATGATAACCAATCCAAACACACTTGGAATTTTTGAAAGCAGGATAGAGAAGATCTCTCAGATTGTTCATGGTAAAGGTGGACTTATATATATGGATGGAGCTAACATGAACGCACTTATGGGAATAGTAAAGCCTGGAAAAATAGGATTCGATATTTTACATATCAACCTTCATAAAACTTTTTCAACTCCACATGGAGGTGGTGGACCCGGTGCAGGTGGAGTTGCAGTTGTGGAAAAATTAAAAGATTTTCTTCCACCTTACATAGTAAAATTTGAAAATGGGAAATATTCATTAGATTATCCTGAAAAATCTATCGGATCTTTACATTCATTCTATGGTAATGTAAACATAATGATAAGAGCTTGGGCTTATTTAAAAGTTATGGGAAGGGATGGTTTGAGTGAGGCTTCAAAGATGGCAATAGTTAACGCTAATTACATTAAAAGGAAACTTCAGAATATATACGATCTGCCTTACAAAAATGAAACTATGCATGAGGTTGTTTTCAGTGGAAGAAAACATAAAAAGGATTACAACATTACAACTCTCGATATAGCAAAAAGACTTTTGGATTACGGTTTCCACGCTCCAACAGTATATTTCCCACTTATAGTTTCCGAAGCGATAATGATAGAACCTACCGAAACCGAATCAAAGGAAACTTTAGACTCTTTCATAGAAGCTATGAAAAAGATAGATGAGGAAGCCAAAAATGATCCTGAAAAAGTTAAAAGTGCACCTTCATCAACTCCAGTTTCAAGACCTGATGATATTTACGCTTTGAAAAATCTTTTTGTAAACTGGTACAGGGAAAATAATGGATAAGAGTTTTCAACCTGTTAGTCCAAAAGAGATTCCTCTTGAAAGGAAAGAGGAGATATTAAAAAAGATAGCTGAGAATATTGTAAAGAGGAGTTTGACAGCTCCAGCTATAATGTTTCTCGAATCCATAAAACCTATGAATTTCATAAGTGCTCAGATAATGATTTTTCTGGAACCAATAATTTTGACATTTTTTAACATAAAAGAGTACCGTGAAGCATCTCTTATTTTTGAAGAGAGAGATTCTGTTGAAAAACTTATAAGGTATATAGAAGATTTTGAAAATCAACATAAGAGAAAGAAGAAGGATATTAAGGAGGATAAATGAAAGAGAAGGATCAAATTACGAGAATACTTGCAACTGATTGTGGATCCACCACAACAAAAGCTATTTTGATAGAAAAAAGAGAAAACGAATATCGTTTGATAGTTAGAGGTGAAGCTCCCACAACAGTTGAAGCACCTTATGAAGATGTTACAAAGGGTGTTCTCAACGCAATAAAAGAGGTTGAAGAACTCGCTGGAATAAAGATTTTGGATGGAGACAATATAATAAAAAGAGAGAAGAGTGAAGGTGATGGAGTTGACATCTACATTTCAACATCTTCTGCAGGTGGTGGTTTACAGATGATGGTTGCTGGTGTTGTTGACAAAATGAGTGCCGAATCTGCCGCAAGGGCTGCGCTCGGTGCAGGTTCGATAGTTATGGATGTTATTGCAACAAACGATAAGAGGATGGACCATGAAAGGATAAAAAGGATTAGAACATTAAGACCTGATATGATACTCCTTTCTGGTGGAACAGATGGAGGAACCATAACGCATGTTGTCCAACTCGCCGAGATAATCCAGGCAGCTGATCCAAAACCAAGATTTGGTGCTGGGTATAAACTACCTGTAATATATGCTGGTAACAATAAAGCTGTTGATGAGATAAAAGAAAGGCTTGAAAAGAAAACTGCACTTTATATTGTTGATAATTTGAGACCAACACTTGAAAAAGAGAATTTAAAACCAGCAAGGGATAAAATACATGATCTTTTCATGGAACATGTTATGGCTCAGGCACCGGGTTACAGAAAACTTATGGATATGACTGATGTTCCAATAATGCCAACTCCAGGTGCCGTTGGTCTTTTGATTGAAACTATAGGGAAAAGGGATAAGATAGAGGTTTTGGGAGTTGATATTGGAGGAGCAACAACGGATGTTTTCTCATACTTCCAGAACACTTTCAACAGAACAGTTTCAGCAAACCTTGGTATGAGTTATTCCATTTCAAATGTTGTTAAAGAAGCTGGACTTAAAAATATTATGAGATGGGTTCCATTCCATATGGATGAAAAGGATCTTAGAAACAGGATACGAAATAAGATGATAAGACCAACCACGATTCCATCAACTTTGGATGAGTTACAGATAGAACAAGCTATTTCGAGAGAAGCTTTAAGACTCGCTCTCGAACAACATAAAACTATGGCTGTTGGTCTTAAGGGAGTTCAAAAAGAAAGAACGATTTCCGATGCATTTGAACAAACGAGTACAGGAGAAACACTTGTTAACATGCTTACACTAAACCTTATAGTCGGCTCAGGTGGAGTTCTTTCTCATGCACCAAGAAGAGTACAGTCAGCTCTTATGATGATAGATGCATTTTTACCTGAAGGTATAACCATGCTTACAGTTGATTCTATATTCATGATGCCACAACTTGGTGTCTTATCAACCGTTCATGAAAAAGCGGCAACAGAAGTTTTCGAAAAGGACTGTTTGATAAGGTTAGGTTCATGTATAGCACCTATGGGAAATATTAAGGAAGGGCAGGAAGCTGTTAGGATAAAATTTGATGATAAAGAATTCGTATTCAATTTTGGCGATATGGGAGTTATACCTCTTGAACTTAACAAAAAAGTAAAAGCTGTAATAAGTGTTGCAAAGGGACTTGACCTTGGTAACGGTAAAGGTAAAGAGGTTGAGGCTGAACTTGAGGGTGGAGTAGTTGGAGTTATAGTTGATGCAAGAGGAAGAAGACCTTTTGTACTCCCGGAAAATGATAATGAAAGGGTAGAAAAGTTGAAGAAATGGATAAAAGCTTTAAATGTCTATCCTGAGAAATAAATGGAGGAATTATGGCACATTCATATACACCTGGTTTAAAAGTTACAGAAAAGGCAATAGTAAAAAAAGAGCGTAGATTACCTTTAAAAGGAGAGGTTCTTGTTAAAGTTGGAGATTTAGTGAAAGCTGATGATATAGTTGCTAGGACAGAACTTCCAGGAGATGTTGAGAGATTGAATCTTGCTGGAAAACTTGGAGTTCCTCCAAAAGAGGCGAGTTCATTTTTGAAAGTTTCTATTGGAGATAAGATAAAAAAAGATCAGATAATAGCTGAATCTAAAGGATTTTTAGGATTGTTCAAAACATCGATACCTTCTCCTATCGATGGAATAGTTGAAAACTATTCTGATATAACTGGAATGTTGACTTTAAGAAAACCTCCAAAAAAGGTCGAAATAGATGCTTATGTTAACGGAAAAGTTGTTGAGGTTATAGAGAATGAAGGTATAGTTGTTCAAACACCAGCGACATTCATTCAGGGTATTTTCGGAATAGGTGGAGAGGTAAAGGGAGAGTTGAAACTTGTTGCTAAATCACCTGACTATGTTTTAACTAAAAATGATATAACTGAAGATTTGAAAGGAAAAATAGTTATAGGTGGATCCCTTGTTACAAGTGAAATTTTAAACGAATGTGTTAAAAAGGGAGTTATAGGTATTGTTGTTGGTGGAATAGATGATAAGGATCTGAAGGATTTTCTTGGTGAGGAGATAGGTGTTGCTATAACCGGGCAGGAAGAGAAGGGAGTTACAGTTATAGTTACAGAAGGGTTCGGGCAGATGACTATGGCGAAGAAAACTTTCGATATTCTTTCAAAGAATGATGGTAAGAGGGCTTCAATAAATGGTGCAACTCAGATAAGGGCTGGTGTTATGAGACCCGAAGTTATAGTTACATACGATATAGATACTATTGTTGAAGAATCGAAACATGCTGAGATGGGAATGGATATCAATTCTGTAGTAAGAATAATAAGACAGCCATATTTTGGTGCAATAGGAAAAGTTGTTGGGCTCCCATCACAGTTGCAAAAAATTGAAACTGAAGCACATGTCAGGGTTCTTGAATTTGAATTTGAGGATGGTAAAAGGATAGTGCTTCCAAGAGCGAATGTTGAATTGATTGAAGAATAAAAGGAGTAAAATGAAAAACAAAATCTTCTTTTTCATTTTTATAATTCTTTCTTTTATAATAACATTCCCTCAGAATGAAACTTCAAAAGATGAACCAGTAGTTAGAGTTGATTCAACTATTGTTAAAGAGTTCCAAATTAAAGATGTATCCAACGATGACGGAAGTAAACTCGAGATCTCATGTCAAAAGGTTCTTGAAGGGAACAACTCTTTATTCAAACTTTACAGGAAAGAGTTAAATGATACAGTTTTTAAAAATGTTAAAACTTTTCAGTCCTTTCCGGTAAAAATAGTTGATGAGGGATTATCCTATCAAAAAAAATACCAATATTATCTTGCGGTTTCAGATAGTTTGGGTAACGAATCTGAGAAATGTTTGATAGGTGATTTTTCTCCAAAAGCTGATCTTTTTAAAACTGATAAAACTATACTTTTACTTATGATAATAATTTACACTATGGTAATAATCTACCTTGTTGAAAGTGTTAGAAAGGGAAAGGATCTTTTTGTAAGGAAGATCTCAGGTCTTGATACACTCGATGAAGCTGTTGGAAGAGCAACAGAGATGGGAAGACCTGTACTTTATGTCCCTGGTTCTTCTTCAATGTCAGATATAGCTACTATAGCATCTTTGAACATTCTTGGCCCTGTAGCAAAAAAGATTGCGGAGTATGAAACAAAACTTATAGTTCCAAACAGGGATCCTATAGTTATGACTGTTGCCAAAGAGGTTGTTAAAGAATCTTACTCTGAAGCCGGAAGACCAGATGTTTACAACGATAACGATATATTCTTCTTAACTGATTCTCAGTTTGGATACGCTGCTGCAGTTTCAGGAATAATGACAAGAGAGAAACCAGCCACAAACCTACTTCTCGGAATGTTTTGGGCTGAATCACTCATCATGGCTGAAGCAGGAAATACAACAGGTGCTATTCAGATAGCAGGAACAGATGCTGTAACACAGTTGCCATTTTTTATAACATCTTGTGATTATACTATAATTGGAGAGGAGCTTTACGCTGCAAGTGCTTACCTTTCAAGGGAACCACTTTTGCTTGGTACTTTGAAAGCACAAGATTATTTCAAAGGTTTTATAATTTTTATTATTACTTTTTATTTTGTAATCCTTTTGATTTCTTGGATAACAGGTGGCAATTTGGTTTTTCTAAATAAAATTCTTGAAATTTTAAGATTCATATTTAAAAGTTAGGAGTTAATATGTTTTTAAGAAGAACATTACCACTTTTAGTATCAGCGATCTTTGGTATAGCACTCATTTTGCAATTTTTTGTACCACATCCAGCATCAAAAAGTTTTTACAACTTGATGTTAGATTGGCTTATAATAGTATCAGCATTCACTTACCTTATTGCTGTTCAGTCAACAGTTGAACTACATTTTACTAAGATTAAAAGAAAGGTTGAGGGGTGGCAGTATTCTATTATCGTTCTTGTTTCTTTGTTTGTGACTGCTTTACTTGGAGTTTTTGGTGGTGCTTTCATGCCAACAACTTTATGGATGAAGATTTTTCCTTCTGTAAAACCAACCGATACAACACCTTTGATGTATACATACCTTTACATGCAGATGCCTATGCAATCCACAATTTTTTCACTACTCGCTTTCTATATGGCTTCAGCAGCTTTCAGATCTTTCAGAGCGAGAAGTTTTGATGCCACTTTGCTTTTGGTAACAGCAGGTATAGTAACTCTTGGAAGGGTTCCACTTGGTGAATTCATTTACAAAGGGCTTCCAGATGTTGTTGAATGGATCTTGAAATATCCGAATATGGCAGCTCAGAGAGGAATACTTATAGGTGTCCAACTTGGTATTATAGCAACATCTATAAAGATTATACTTGGAATAGAAAGGAAATATCTTGGAGGAGGAAAATGAAATTTATAAATTTTATCAGCAATCTTGATAAAAGATGGATATATCTTATTCTCGCTTTATGCATAATAATACCCTTTTTGTTTCCGGTTGGATTCCCTATGAAAACTACACCTCCTGTAAAATCTATCTATGATTTTATTGAGGACTCTATTCCAGAAGGAGGAGTTGTTCTGATAGGTGCAGATTATGATCCATCAACAATGGCTGAACTTCATCCTATGGCAAAAGTTATAGCAGCACACGCTCTATCAAACAATTTAAGAGTTCTCTTTGTAACACTGTATCCACAGGGTGCTGGAATGGCACAGGATGCAATAGATAATGTTTTAAAAGAATGGAACAAAAGCAATCCTGAAAATCAGAAACAACTTGGAAAAGATATAACATTACTCGCCTATGTTCCGGGAGTAAGTGCTGTTGTTTTGAAGATGGGAGAGGATATAACTCAAACTTTCAATGAGGATGGCTATGGAAATAAACTCTCTGAACTTGAAGTTATGAAAGGGATAAAAAATTATAATGATATAAACCTTATGGTTGAACTCGCCGGTAGTTCTGTTGTTTTGACATGGCTCATCTATGCAAATGGAAGGTATGGTTTGAAAATGGGTATTGGAACAACCGCTGTATCAGCAGCCGAGTATTATTCTTACCTCCAGTCAAAACAGGCGATAGGAATGCTTGGTGGTTTGAAAGGTGCTGCAGAATATGAACATTTACTTGATAAGAAAAATGTTTATGGTGGAAGAAAGGATGCTTCTATAGGGATGGATGCACAATCTTCAGCACACATATTTTTTATTATACTTATCATTCTTGGAAACATCGCATATTTTGTTAAGAAGAGAAAGGAGGGTAAATAATGGCTATTGCAACTAATTTTTGGATATGGATAGCTGCTTTACTTACACTTGCTATCTATTCTTTTCTATATAAAGACAATCCTTTCTACAAGTTTGCAGAATATCTTCTTGTAGGAATATCTATAGGTTACGGTATATCAGTTTACTGGCACAACACTATAATTACGAAAGTTTATAACCCTCTTGTTTACGATAAGAATTTCCTTGTTTTGATTCCGCTTCTGCTCGGTTTATTGATGTTTTCAAGGTTTTTTAAAAATGTTTCCTATCTTTCAAGAATACCTATAGCTTTTGTTGTTGGTGCTGGAACAGGACTTTCAGTTCCTTCATCTTTCGAATTTCTTTTTAAACAGGTATATGCAACTATGCCTTTAAAATTGGATTTTGGAAGTTTGATCATAGTTGTTGGAGTAATTTCAACTTTAGTCTATTTTTTCTTTTCTCTCGAACATAAAGGTTTCGTTGGAAGAGTTTCAAGAGTTGGAATAACTTTCATAATGGTTGCATTCGGAGCAGCTTTCGGATACACTATTATGGCGAGAGTTTCCCTCTTTATAGGAAGAATACAGTTTCTTCTTTCAGATTGGCTTGGAATAATAAAATAGGAGGAGAGGTGTTAAAAAGAACCCTTCTTTTGATAGTTTTTCTTATTCTTTCAATCTCACTTTTCTCTGAAAATGATAGTTTGATTTTTTTAGAGAATCAAACACCTTTTGAAGGATTCGCTATTACAGGTAAAGATATCCCTAACGATGGTGGAGGTGGTATAGAAATAGAGTGGTCCTTTCCTGATTCTTTGGATAACTTTTTTTTAACTGTTTTGAGAAAGGATGAGGCTGGGAACAACTCTATTGTTGCAACAGACCTTCTTGTTTCATCAAAACAGGTAAGAGATGTTAGCTCAGAAGAAGATCCATCAAGAGTAAAGGATGGAACAAAATATTACTACACTGGAATTTTGAGTAAAAAGATGGTAGATGAAGATTTTTTGAACATGTTGATTTCAAAAGAGAATGGTTACTCAAAAAATGGTATCTACATTTTCAATAATGATACATTTTATGTTACAGCTGAGACAGATGCCATTATTTCAAAAGCTTCATGGTTTAACCTTTCAAGGATTCCAGTAGTTATATCTCTTATACTTATCTCTTTCGTCTTTTTATACTATCTGAACCTTGCGAAAAGTGGAAAAGAACTTTACATCAGAAAGATAAATGGACTTGATGCTGTTGAAGAGGCTGTTGGTAGAAGTACAGAGATGGGAAAACCGATAATGTATATTCTCGGAATAGGTTATGTTACAGATATTCCAACTATAGCTGGACTTACAATTCTTAGTAGAGTTTCTAAAAAGGTTGCAGAGTATGAAACAAAGATTCTTGTTCCTTCCTATGATCCTGTTGTTATGACAACAGCACAGGAGGTTGTTAAAGAAGCTTTCACTGAAGCTGGTAGACCAGACCTTTATAATAAAAACGATATAATGTATATAACTCAGGATCAGTTTGGATATGCAGCAGGTGTTGATGGTATGATGATGAGGGAAAAACCGGGAGCGGTCTTCCTTCAAGGTTTATTCTTTGCAGAATCTTTGATACTCGCTGAAACTGGACATTCAATTGGTGCGATACAGATTTCTGGTACAACTGAAACAGCACAACTACCATTCTTTGTTGCAGCATGCGACTATACTCTTATAGGAGAGGAAATGATGGCTGCTTCAGTTTACCTTCAGAAAGAACCAATGATGCTTGGTTCGATCGCTGCTGAAGACCTTTTGAAAGTTTTTATAATGGTTTTGATAATAGTTGGTTTTGTCCTATCTATTTTTGCTTATGGATTCAATATAGGAATTTTTAAAAATCTATTCGATCTGTTAGCTAGAGCTTTACAAGTTTAGTAGGAGGAAAAATGTTGAAAGGAAAAGGGATCCCGATTTTTATAACATTTTTGGTTGGAATGATAATGATAATCTCTTTCTTTATTCCTCATAAACCTTTTGGTGATATAGAGAAAATATCTTTGAACTGGTATTCGATAATAGCTGGTTTTACAATGCTTCTTGGGGTTGATTCTTTGATAGGAATGCATTTTAGAAAGTTGAAGAGAAAAGATGAGAACTGGTTCTTTTCATTGGTTCTTATACTTGGTTTCACCGCAACAGTTGTAGTTGGTATTATAGAAACAGTAAGGTTTGGAACAGCGTTCGACGATAAATCCTATTTTACATACATATACAACTATTTTATCGTTCCATTACAGTCAACAATGTTTTCACTTCTCGCTTTCTTTATAGCATCTGCAGCTTACAGAGCTTTCAGAGCAAGAAATTTTGATGCTACACTTCTACTCATTACAGCTATAATAGTTATGCTCGGAAGGGTTCCACTTGGAGAACAGATTTCCCCTTACCTTCCAAAATTTACCGAATGGATAATGCAGGTACCACAGATGGCTGCAAAAAGAGGAATTGGACTTGGAATATCTTTAGGTGCTTTGGGTGTTTCCATAAGGATAATTTTGGGTATAGAAAGAAGTTATCTTTCATAAGGAGTGATTATGAATTTTTTTATAAAACTTTCAAAAATAGATAGAAGATTCATATACCTTTTCATAGCTTTGGTAGTTGTTCTACCTTTAATATTTAAACCAAAATTTCCGGTTGTTGTTTCAAAACCTGTTCAAGATGTTTACGATTATATAGAAAAATTGCCTGAAGGAAGTAATGTTTTGATTTCGATAGATTACGATGCAGCTTCAATGCCTGAACAGCAGCCATTTCTTGAAGCTCTTTTAAGACAACTTTTTAAAAACAAGTTAAAACCAATACTTATAGTTCAATGGCAACTTGGAGCTCCACTTGGAACTATGGGACTTGAGAAAATTGCAAAAGAGATGGGAGCAGTGTATGGTGTTGATTATATAAATTTAGGATACAGACCAGGTTATGTTGCCCAGATGGTCGGTATAGGAAAAGAGATAAGGGACTATTTCAAGGTAGATTATAGAAATATTCCTCTTGATTCATTCCCTATGATGAAGAATGTTCACAACTATAATGATATT
Organism: Caldifarciminota bacterium UBA6260; assembly: GCA_002441125.1. Lineage (GTDB taxonomy): Bacteria > Hydrothermota > 32-111 > 32-111 > 32-111 > 32-111. Next base: position 82,569 of record DJVI01000015.1, on the reverse strand, counting down.
GCACTACTTGTTGGTCTTGAAGCCGGTTCAACATATCTTGCTTGGATCGAGTACGCAGGTGGAAGGTTCAAACAGAAGATAGCTCTCGCTTTGAACGCTGTTTCAGCACCTGATGCTTATTACTTTTATCAATCAGGTCAGATTGTTGGACTCGTTGGAGGTATGAAAGGTGCTGCAGAATATGAAGTTCTTGTTGATAAACCTGATCTTGCTGTAGCAGGTATGGCATCACAATCCTATTCACATCTTGTAATAATACTTTTCATAGTTTTAGGAAACATTGCTTATTTCATCGAAAAGGGAATGAAAAATAAAGAAGGAGGAAAATGATGGGAACAACAATTGGAATTTGGATCGCTGCTGGTTTAACCCTATTTATATATTCTTTCCTTTATAAGGATAACCCTTTCTACAAATTCGCTGAACATCTTTATGTTGGAATAACTGCAGGATACTGGATAATATACACATGGGCTTATGTTATACAACCTATGCTTCTCGATCCTATGATCAAAAATAAACAGTTCATTCTTATAATACCTGCATTTTTTGGAATAATAATGTTAACAAGATGGTTTCCACAGATATCATGGTTATCAAGATGGTCTATAGCGTTCACAGTCGGAATGGGTGCGGGACTTGGAGTTACAGGTGCTATACAAGGTTTCATACTGCCTCAGGTTCAGGCAACTCTTGTTCCCTTGACAGGATTCAATTTTGAAACTTTTAACAACTTTCTGATAGTATTTGGTGTTCTGACAACACTCATTTACTTCTATTTCTCAAAAGAACAGAAAGGTGTTTTAAGATGGGGATCAAAAATAGGTATAACCTTCATAATGGTTGCTTTTGGGGCATCATTCGGTTATACGGTTATGGCTCGTATTTCACTTTTAATAGGAAGGATATATTTCCTTTTATCAGATTGGCTTAAAGTTTTAAGATGAAAGGTTACTATTTAGATTACTCTGTTTTTGATGTTTATACAAATATGGCTTGTGATGAATGGGCTTATAAAAACATTGATACTGTTTTTTTCAGATTCTATTCTTTTTCTAAACCTTCAATTACAATCGGATACAATCAAAGGTACAATTTTGGAATAGATTATGATTATATAAAAAGAGAGAGTATTGATATAACAAGAAGGATGACTGGAGGAAGAGCTGTTTTACATAGTGGAGATCTGACTTACTCTTTTGTTGGCAACATTGAATTCTTTGGTAAAAATGGAGGTCTTTTAGAAAGGTATAAAAAAATTTCAGAGATCTTTATAAAAGCTTTTGAAAAGATAGGTATAAATGCGAAACTGACTCAGGGTGAAAAGAAAGATAATTTTATAGCTGATTGTTTTGGATCACAATCTGTGTACGAGATAAGTTTAAATGGAGAAAAGATAGTTGGGAGTGCCCAGACATTCTCTGAAAAAAATTTTTTACAACAGGGAACTATTCTTGTAAAAGAAAGCGTTATACCACAGGAAAAAATTTATGGGAAAAAATTTTCAAACAATATTGAAAATTTAACAGGTTTAAATTATAATATCAAAGATATGTCTTTTTTATTTTACAAAGTTTTTTTTAGGGAGCTCGATTTTGAATGGCAAAAAGTAGAGTTAGATTTAAACGATTTAGAGTTTAAAAAAATTGTTGAAAAATATAAGGATGAGGAATGGATAAAGAGAAGGTAGATTTAAAAGCGAATCTTGAGATTTTCAGTCCAGTTGAATTTATAAATCTCATCTCATCAAAACAGAGAACAGGTGTTCTTATTTTTAATTTTGAGGATAAAGAAGGGAAAATATTTTTTGAAAACGGTTTACCAAAACATGCAGTTTATAACACTTTTACAGGAGAAGAAGCTTTATACAATCTCTCCATCGAAAGGAACGGAGTTATAACTTATATTGATGGTGAAAAAACTGACGAAATCACAATCGAACAACAAAACACATCATCTCTTATAGAACAGATTGAAAAAAGAAGAATCGAGTTTGATGATATTTTGAAAAGGTTACCTTCTTTCGATGCTGTTTTGGAAAAGAGGGCTGAAGGACTTGGAGATAACATAAGTTTGAGAAAAACGGATTGGGTAATAATTAGAATTGTTGATGGTAAAAAAAATATCAGAACTGTTATAAAAGAAAGCAACCTTCCTCTTATAGAATCATATAAATCTTTGGAATATTTGATTTCAAAAGGTCTTATTTTTGATAAATCTTTTGTTGAAAAATTAAGAAAAGATTTTGAAAAAAGTTTAAACAATATTCTTGATACTTTCTCCGTGAAAAATACGAATTCCAAAGATTGGTTCAACTTTATAGTTGATCTTTTAACTAACTCTGGTTTTGAAATTATAGCTGGATTTTTAAAATTCAAAAATGAAATGATTGAAATAGATGACAATGCAGACAGGTTCATCGATGAAGCTAAAGTGAGAAATATGAAAAAGATCCTTTTCGAAAAGATCGTTGAAAAAGGTGTTGAAGAGTATGGAGGAATGATAGCTAAGAAAAAATATAGGGAACTTTTAAATAAAGAAGGGGTGAGTGATGGAACTTTCTGAACTAGTTGAAAAAATGAAAGGTTTCATTCCAGTATTTGGGGCTATGAGATTGAACAAGGAGGATGGAACTATACTTGAAAAAGTTGGAGAACAGCCTAACAATCTCGGAGATATAGGTGCATTTCTTGGTTCTGCGGGAGATGTTATATTTAAAAAATTTCAGATGGGTTATCCTTTAATATCATTTATAAAGGTTGATGGGAATAACCTTATTTTGATTTCAGAAAAAAATGAATTTTTACTTTTTAAAATCAATGGAGATGTTGATACGAATAGATTCTATGAAGAGTTTAAAAAAATAGCAGAGTCTCCAAAAGTTGAGGAAGAAAAGATAGTTGAAAACAAACCTGTAGTTGAAGAAGCTTTTCAAAAACCTTATAATCCTTTTGAAAATGTATCAACCCAACAGGAAGTTAACATGTTGGGAGAGATAGAGAGAAAACTTTTACTTTCAAAAATTCTACAGTTAAATCTTCTTGTTGATGAGTTCTCCCAAGGTGGTGATAGAAAGGTCTGGAACAATTTTATAAAAGATAATCTTTCAAATTTAGATATTTTAGAAAAAGCACTCGATATAAAGGATAAAATAGAGATTAAAGATATAGTTCCAGTTGAAATAAGTAGGGATGATATTCAAAGGACAACTAAAGTTTTGATAGATGGAGTGTGTAAAAAAGCGGTTGAAGTTTATGGGGCATCTGAAGCGAAAAAAATGGTTCAAAATGTTATTGAAAAGTTGAGCAAAAGATAAAGGGAGGCTTGATGGGGTACAATATAGAAAAGATAAGGGAAAAATTTGATGCTGATTTTGTCTTCTCTAATGAAAACGATATGATCCAAAAAACAGGTATTGTTGGCTATACAGATGATGTTGTTAAACAGGTAATAGTTGTTTTAAAACAATCACTCGATGCAGCCAATGTATCCAAAATTGATAAAATAGAATTCCAGAATGAAGATAAAAAGATAATTTTTTTCCACAAAAAAGGTTCTTTTTTTGGATTGATAGTTAACAAGAATGTTATAGTTGATGATATAGATTTTGCTGAGATTGTTGAAAAAGAATCTATAAAAGAGGAAAAGGAAGATAAAGTTAAAATAGCTTTAAAGGACAAGAAAAAGATAGTTGTTAAACCTTCACAACCTGTAAAAGAAGAAGTCAAAGAGAAAATTGTTGAAAAAGAGGAAACCGTTTCTACTTTAAACATTGATGGTGATTCTTTCAATAAAATCAAAAAAATCGCTGGTGAGTTCCTTGAGGATTTTGCAGAAGATATAATTAACAACATTGTTTCAGAAATGAAATTGGATATAAAAAACTTAAGTCAGAGTAAACTTGATGAATTTTTGAAAAGATTTTCAAAAGCATCATCAATGATAATAGGTCCAAGTCAGTCACAGAAGATGGTAGAAAAAATTTTACAAAGTATGAAATAATGGAGGAGATATGATGTTTAAACTTTTTGAACTTTTTTCGGTAACCCAAACTGGAATACCTAAATATGTTACAGATTCGAAGATGGTTTCAAGTATACTCACCATAGTTGGTGCTTTTCTTCTATGGTTTTCTCTATTTCTTGTTGGAATAATAGCACAAAGGTATGAAAAGGTTTTGCATAAAAAAACTGATTGGCAGTTCATAATTTTGTCTCCGACAGGTATTATAGTTTATGCTGTTATCCAAGCTTACAGTTTGATAATTGTGGGAAATTTAAAGATGACTGATATGCAGACCTGGATTGGATACTTTTTCTTCTTCCTTTCAGGTATTCTTTCCCTCATAGGTAGTTTAAGGTTTTACAATGTTGTTAAACCACACAAAGGAGGGGCAAAATGAAAGTTCTTTATCCTGCAGAGATAATGCTTGCTTTTGGAATAATACTTTTTTCTATATCTTTATTTATTTCAGCGTTAATTTTGAAAAGATTGTTGAAAATAATAAAAAGACCATCGATATGGATTCTTGAAATTTTTGGTAGTTTACTTGTTCTTGCTGGTGCTATTGTTCATATAATAAAACTAACAGTTTATTTCCCTGCACTCGCAAGATCAAACCCATACGATCTTTTACCACAGATAGCAAAAACTATGCAGGTTGGATCACTTGAAGGGCTTATGATTCTTCTTGCAGGATTTTTTGCTATTTGCGCTTCGTTAATCTATTACATTTGGTCAACAAGATAATTATTGACAAAATATTTTAAGAAAGTATAATTTATTTCTTAAAAAGATAAACTAAAATTAACCAGGAGGATGTCGTGTTAGATTTATTCCAGAGAGGTGGATGGACAATGTGGCCACTACTTGCATGTGCGATTATAGGTGTAGTTTTTATCATTGAAAGATTTGTAACTCTTCTGATAATGAACAAGAATCCAAAAAAATTCGTTGAAGAGTTAAAAAAGAAAATAGAGAAAGAGGGAATAGATGCGGCAATACAGTTTTGTGCTAAGAATCCAAGTCCTTTTGCAAGGATAATAGAATCAGCATTAACTGAGTTCCAGTATGTTGGAAAGGATAAAGGTGCTATAGAGGATGCTATCGGAAAAGCAGGTGTTACAGAGCTCGCTTTTCTTGATAGAGGTATGCCATTTTTATCTGCTGTGATAACACTTGCTCCAATGCTTGGATTTTTGGGAACAGTTTCAGGAATGATAAACGCTTTTGATGCTATAGCACTTGCCGGAACAGTTGAGCCAAAACTCGTTGCAAGTGGTATTTCAGAAGCTTTGATAACAACCCTTACAGGTCTTGTTATAGCTATTCCAGTTTCAGCAGCTTATACATATTTCCAAACAGTTATAAATGGTTATTCAAGAACTTTAGAGGATGCATCAAATAAAATAATTGAAATTTTAATGAGTCTGGAGATAGAGGAAGCATAATCAGGAGAAAAAATGTTATTTAAAAGAAAAAAGAAAGTTGAAAAACCTGATATTCCTACAGCATCTTTGGGAGATATAACATTTTTGATGCTCATCTTCTTCCTTGTTACTTCAAGTTTTAACACAGAGATGGGACTTCAGATAGTTCTTCCTGAAGAATCTAAAGAGACAATAACCGTTCTTTCAAAAAATATTGTCCATGTTAGGATAAACAGGTTTGGAGATGTAAGGATAGAAAATGATCCTGTTGAATGGACTTCAGTTGCTGATAAAGCTATGGATCTTTTAAAACAACCCAACGGGGATTCTTTGATATTTTCTATAATACCAACAAGATCAGCCAAATACGACTATATGATAAGAGTTTTTGACCAGCTTAAAATAGCTTTTGAAAAAACTCAGAAAAAAGAGAAAATATCTCTATCTCCCGCAGAAGATGATGAGATGTAAGGAGGAAGGATGAGAAAACATTTTGGAAAAGTTGAAGAGAGTTCACCATCAATTCCAACCTCAACAACATCTGATATAGTATTTCTACTTCTTATTTTCTTCATGGTTACTACAGTTTTTAGAACAGAGCAAGGTTTAAGAATAGATCTACCACAGGCATTATCATCAAAAAAGATAGAAACCAAAAATTTAGCACATGTTTGGATTGGATATGATGGAGATAGAGGAGTTGTATCAATAGATGACAGGATAGTTCCTATTGGTCAGATAAAAAACATAATAGAGCAGAAGAAAAGAGTAAACCCAAATTTAATAGTTTCAATAATGGCTGATAGAAATACACCATATTGGATTTCAAACGATGTTTTTGGTCAACTTATTAAAGCAAACGCTCTTCATGTTTCTTTGACTGCTAAAAAAGTTAATGCTATCAAATAGGAGAGCATTATGGAAAAATTTATAAAAAACGATTTAAAGGAAAAATATCCAACATTTGTCAAATCATCACTTTTGACAACACTCATACTTTTCATAATACTTTTCCTTTTTGCCCCAAAATTGAAAACTAACCCATACAAGATGAAGGAGAAAAAAGATGTTGTTGTTATGGAGAAGTTGCCTGACCAGATACAGAAGATAAATGAACCACAGGAGATTGCAAAACCACAACTACCGAAAAAGATAGTTGAGACAACAAAGGAATCTGAGGTAACAAAGAATATAGATATTCAAACATCTTTTGAAACAGAGGATTTAAACATTGAAAAGTATGAAGGTGAAATTTTCAGAATCTATGAACAGGCACCACAGTTGGTACAGAGAATAGATCCAGAATATCCACAGATGGCAAGACAGCTTGGTATAGAAGGTACGGTATTCCTTGAACTTGTTGTAGAAAAGGATGGAACAGTTTCACAGGTTAAAGTTTTGAAAAGTGCTCATCCATTACTCGATGAAGCAGCAGTTAAAGCAGCTTACCAGTTGAAATGGACACCTGCTATGACAAGGGATTTACCTGTCAGATGTTATGTGACATATCCTATAACATTCAGATTAACAAAATAGTAAAATTAGATTAAAAATGGAAATATTAAAAAACTCCGCGAAAGCGGAGTTTTTTATTTTACTTCACTTTTAGAATTTTTGCAATTTTTGATTTTTTTCTTGCTGCGTTATTTTTCTTTATAACATTTTTTGAAGCAGCTTTATCTATTATTTTATATCCCTCTTTTAATATCTTAATCCTTTCCTCTTCAGTTGTAGCTTTAAGGGCTTGTTTGATTATCTTTTTGATCTTATCTTTTTCATTTCTATTTCTTTCTCTTCTGACTTTGTTCTGTCTTACCGATTTTTCCTGAGCTTTACTTTTTGGCAAACTACCTCCTATTTTTTTGCTTATTATATAACCAGCTTAGATTTTGTCAATAGTTATAAAGTTTATAACCTTTAACTTTTTCAATTTCCTGTTGACTGGATGGTAAAAAAAGATAATATTTTTTTATGGAAGTAAGGTTTGCAGGATGTAAAAGTGATTATTGGAAGGTAAAAATAAACCAACTGAAGGAAAAATACCCTGAAATTTCATTTTTTGAAATCAACAGAGATTTTGAAAAAGAGGAGATAGAGTTTACCGATATTCTTATAACTTACAGGTTGAAAAAAGAACATGTGGAGTTTTCTAAAAGATTGAAATACTTGTTTGTTCCCTATGCTGGATTGAACAATTTCCCATTACAGGTTTTGAAAGAGAAAAATATAATTGTTTGTAATTCACATGAGAACACAAAATATGTTGCAGAAAGAGCTTTCGCATTGACTCTCGCGCTACTTGGGAAAATAGTTTTATTCCATAATGACCTTAAAAAAGGTTTTTGGCATAGGGAAGGTCTATACAAAGAGTATTGGGAAACTCTTAGAGGGAAAAAATGTTCTATTATAGGAGCAGGGAATATTGGAATTGAGCTTGCAAAATTTTTAAAAGTTTTCAATTGTGAAATAATGGGAGTAAAAAGAAGATTGAAAAATTATGAAAAAATTCAAAATTTTGATCTTTTAACTGATGATATAAACAAAGCTCTTTCTTTTGGTCAAATAATATTTTTAACACTTCCATTAACAAAAGAGAGCGAAAATCTTATAAATGAAAAGAATATATATTTACTTGAGGGTAAATATCTTGTTAATGTTTCAAGAGGTAAAATAGTTAATGAAAAAGTTCTTTATGATAGTTTAAAAAATAAAATTCTAAAGGGGGCTGCTCTTGATGTTTGGTATACATATCCAAAAGAAGGAGAAGAAAATAAGAAACTCCCTTCAAACTATCCCATATATGAACTCGATAATGTTGTTATATCGCCACACAAAGGTGCACACACAAGAGAGGCAGAAGAGGGTGACATAGATTTTACAGTGAGCAACCTTACAAACCTTCTTGAAGGTAAAGATTTGAAAAATATTGTTGATTTGGATAAAGGTTATTGAATGTATACTAAAATCTTGAAAGAGTTGCTAAGTTTGAAAAATGATGAAAAGAGGTTAATATTTGAAAGATTCTTTAAAACTAAAAAGGGGGAATATGGAGAGGGGGATAAATTTTTAGGTATCGATACGCCAACCTTGAAAAATTTTGCAAAAAAATATAAAGATATAGATTTTAAAACTCTTGAAAAATTGATTTCTTCAAAATACCATGAAGTCAGATTTCTTTCTCTTAATATACTTGTTTTGAAATATGAAAAAAATATTGAAGATGAAAAAGATATTTTGGATTTCTATTTAAGGAATATGAAATATGTTAACAACTGGGACCTTGTTGATACATCATCTTACAAGATTTTAGGTAGATACTCTTTTGAAAATAATGATTTTAGTTTTATAAAAAAATTTTCAAAATCAGATAATATGTGGGAAAGGAGAGTATCTGTAGTTTCTTTATATTACTTTATTAAAAGAAAAAATTGTTCTTTCCCTTTAAAAGTATTGAAAAATTTGTTAAAAGATGAAGAGGATCTTTTGAAAAAATCTATAGGATGGATGTTAAGAGAGGTTGGGAAAAATTGTGGAGAGGAAACTCTTGAGAAGTTTTTGATAGAAAACTATACCAAACTTGCTCCAATAACTGTAAGTTATGCAACTGAAAGATTTTCAAAAGAAAAAAGGAAAAGATTTTTAAAGGGTAACAACAGAAACAACTCTATAAACATTGACAATTTTTCCTTGTTATGATATTTTATAAAACTATGAAAAAATACTTATTTTTGCTTTTAATTGTTACTCTTTCTTTTTTTACCTATGGAAAGGACTCCTGTCCTTTCGATAAAAAAAATGACCCATATCCTGGTATGTGTGGAAGATATACAGATGAGAATAACGATTCTATTTGTGATCTCTCACAGGATTTAAATGACAGTATAGTTGATTCAACTTTGGAGACTGAAAAGGTTGAAGATTTAAAAAATATCTACGAAAGCAAAACTGTTGAAGATGAGACTCTAAAAAATCAGGAGAATATTCCATCAGAAGAAAATAAAGAGGTTAAAGAAGAGGAAACTACTAAAATTAATGAAGGTAATACTTTAAATGATGTTAAACTAGAACAAGCAGATAGAGAAGAAAAGAATGAAGAAAATTATGATGAAAAAGACAGATACTTTCTATTTCTTTTTCTCCCTCTTTTTTTCTTTCTATTCTTTTTGATCTTTTTCTCAAAAAGGAAAAAAGTCCCTGTTGATATATGTGACATAAACAGGATAATAAACATTTTACTTGTAATAGATTTTATTCCGGTTCTTTTTACTTCAACATTTCTTGTTTTGAGAGAGTATAGAGTTCTGAATCTCAAAAATATATCTAAACTCGTTTACATGCACAACTTGACCGGAGTTATATTTGTTCTTTTGATGATACTGCATATATATATAAAATTACAATATTATATCATACTTGTAAAAAAGTTTACCAAAAGAGGTGAAAAGTGAAGAGCCAAATTTTAAGGGAAAAATTTATAAAATTTTTTAAAGATAGAGAGCACAGGGTTTTCGGATCATCATCACTCATTCCAGAAAATGACCCTACACTACTTTTTACGGTTGCTGGAATGGTACAATTCAAGCCGATGTTTGCTGGTCTTGTTGATTTCGATTTCAAAAGGGCAACATCCATCCAGAAATGTTTAAGGGTAGTTGATCTTGAGGAGGTTGGTATATCTCCTTTTCATGATACCTTTTTTGAGATGCTTGGTAATTTCTCTTTCAACGATTATTTCCAGCTTGAAGCGATCGAATGGGGATGGGAGTTTTTAACTGAAGAATTGAATATAGATAAGGATAAACTCTATGTAACGGTACATAAGGATGATAGTGAAGCTTACAGAATATGGAAGGATGTTGTGAAAATACCTTCCCAAAGAATAATAAAGATGGATGATAGAACAAACTTTTGGGGTCCGGCAGGTGGAACTGGTGCATGTGGTCCTTCGACAGAAATATTTTACGATTTTGGAAAGGATCTTGAAAATAAATCTCCCTGTTCTATTGAAAATGATTGCAAAAGGTATGTTGAAATATGGAATATAGTTTTCCCCCAATTCAATCAGGATAGTTCAGGTAACAGAACCTTATTGAAAAATAAAGGTGTTGATACTGGTATGGGACTTGAAAGGTTGTCAGCTTTGATGCAGAACAAAAAATCTATTTTTGAAACTGATCTTTTCATGCCAATAATAGAAAAACTTGAAGAGAAATATGATCTTGATTATGAAAAGTACAAAAAGGAGATGAACTCAATAGCTGACCATATAAGAGCTTTGACTTTTTCTATATCTGATGGTGTTATACCAGAAAATGAAGGAAGAGGATATGTTATAAGGAGAGTTTTAAGAAGAGGAGTCAGATTCGGTTTCAAGATGGGGATTGAAAAACCTTTCCTTTACGATCTTGTTTCAGAAGTTGTTCAGATAATGAAAGAACAGTATCCTTACCTTTTAAATTCTGCCGATAAAGTTAAAAATATAATAAAATCTGAAGAGGAAAGATTCCTAAAAACGATAGGACAGGGAATAGAACTTTACGATGAGTATAAGAAAAATATGAAAGGTAATGTTGTTGATGGTAAAACATTATTTCTTCTTTATGATACTTTTGGTTTTCCTTTAGATCTTATAAAACAGATGGCTTACGAAGACAACCTTGAAATAGATGAAAAAGGTTTTGAAATTTTACTTGAGGAAGCAAGGGAAAGGTCAAGAAAGGATAAAGTTTTTGCAGGTTTGAACAAGAAGGAGTTTGTAATATTTGAGGGCGATGTATCAAAATTTGTTGGATATGAAAAACTTGAAAATCCATCTTACATATTAAGATACAGAGAACTTGAGGATTCTTTTTATGAACTACTTATGAAAGAGACACCTTTTTATGCTGAATCTGGAGGACAGATCGCCGATACAGGTTTAATTTTTTCAGATGATCTGGAATTTGAAGTTTACAACAGTTACAAATCACCACTCGGAAACATGATAGTTGGTAAAAAGATCTATGGTGAATTTAAAAAAGGTAAAATTTATGATCAGAAAGTTGATTTGAAAAGAAGATACCTTATTCAGAGAAACCATACAGCAACCCATATTCTCCATTCTGTCCTAAGAAAAGTGCTTGGTGAACATGTGAGGCAGGAGGGTTCATTCGTTTCTTTTGACAGGTTCAGATTCGATTTTTTACATTTTAAACCTTTAACAGATCAGGAGAAAGATCTCATAGAGAGTTCCGTAAACGAGATAATTTCACAAAATCTGTTGGTTGATAAAAAGGTTGTCCCTTACGAGGAAGCTTTAAAAGAGGGTGCTTTAGCATTCTTCAACGAAAAGTATGATAAAAATGTAAGAGTTGTAACTATTAATAATGTTTCCAAAGAGTTGTGCGGTGGAACTCATGTTGAGAGAACTGGAGAGATAGGACTTTTCAGAATACTGAAAGAGGAATCTGTTGCAACAGGTATAAGAAGGATTGAAGCTGTTACTTCTCTTTATGCTTTGAAAAGTTATAAGGAACTAAGTGAAAGGATAGATAACCTTCTTTTGAAACATAAGATGAAAGATATTGAAGAGTTTGAAAAGAGGTTTGATAAAGTTTTGGAAGAGAACATTCTTTTAAGAAGAAAGAATGAAAAATATTTTTCATACGAAATGAACAACATAACTGACAGGTTGATAAAAGAAGGAAAATTATATAAAGATGGTCTTTTCGTGTTCGGATTTTTTGAAGGTTATACTATTGACATACTCAAGAAAATTATGGATAATATAAAAAGTAAAGAGAAAAAGGTGTTTGGTGTATTTTTGACAAAAGATTCTGAAAAGGTAAACTATATAGTTTTTAGCTCAAATACAAATTTTGATGCTAAAAAGAACATTGAGAAAATAAACATTATTCTGAAGGGAAAAGGTGGTGGAAAAAAGGAATTGGCATCAGGTAGTGCTTCTGTAAGAGATTTTGACAAAAATTTAGTTGAAAGTATAAGAGAGAAACTATTGGAGTAGAAATGGAATACATAAAGGTTGATAAAGAAAAATGTGGGCTCTGTGGGGGATGTGTCGCTGTCTGCCCCGCAAAAGTTATAATAATGTACAAAGACAGATTGGAAATCAGAGATGGTTGTTTAAAATGTGATAAATGTATAAAAGTTTGTCCAGTGGGAGCGTTAAGTAAAAATGGATAAAAATTATGATGTTATAATCGTTGGCGGAGGACCTGCTGGTCTTTACGCTGCTTATAAGATAGAAAAAAGTTATAAAGTTATTCTTTTTGAAAAGGATGATGTAATAGGTGAACCTATAATATGTGCTGAAGGTATTTCTAACAATACTTTAAAACAGTTTTTCAAAGAGAGTGATCTCCCATTTATAAGAAACAGATTTTCAAAATTGAAAGTTAAATACAAAGATCTTGAAGCTAATGTTGATATACCTGATATGGGACTTATAATAGACAGATCAAAGTTTGAAAAATATATAGCTGATAAAGTTAAAAAGGAAAACAATTTTGAAATAAAAACAGGTAGTTTTGTTGTTGATGCAAAAGTTGAGGATGAACAGGTTAAAGTGATTCTTGAAAATGGTGAGGAGTATTTTGGAAAGATTTTGATAATAGCTGATGGGGTTGAATCGTATCTTCCGAATAAAGTTGGGATCAACTCTGTTTGTAACCTTATCGATATGTATTCATGTTATCAGCAGGTAATACATGATCCAAAGGTTAAAGATGAAGAGATTATTTTTGATTTTACACCTTCGGTTGCACCGGGTGGATATTTATGGGTTTTTCCAAGAGGTAACAATGAAGCGAACTTTGGTCTTGGAATAACTTCCTCTTTGGATTGTGAAAAACCCTATAAACTTTTGAACGAATATAGAAAAAAGAATTACCCTGATGCTAAAATATTGAGAGAGTTTCCGGGATGTGTTAGTGTGAATCAACTTTCAAGGATGTATACAGACAGGGTAATGGTTATTGGAGATAGTGCAAGAGCAGCTGATCCTATAACTGGTGGAGGTATAGATAACGCTTTGAGGACAGCGAATTTTGCTGCAATTGTAGCCAACTCTGTTTTGAAAGGTAAGGATTTCTCTGCGAAAAGGATGTCACAGTATCAAGAACTTGTCGAGAAGGATAACAGCTATTCTATAAAAAAACAGAACCAGTTGAGAGAGATGATTTTAAAGATGAGTGAAGAGGAGTTGGATCAATTCTTTACATCAGCGATAAATCTTTTCAACGGTAAAAAGATACTGTCTACAGATTTTTATTCAACTATATATTCTTTTAAATCATCCTTCAAAGCTATAGGTATGGTTATCAACTTCATGGGTAGTTTGATGAAAGACAAATATCTGTTGAAAATAATTATGAGGTTGATGTGGAAGTAATCTCTCCTATTGAAAAGATTTTTAAGGAGAAAAAAAAGGGATATTTTGTTTTAATAGATCCGGCAAAAAAGATAGATTTGGAAAAGATATTAAAAAATGTAAACACTTCCTCAGTTGATGGAATATTTATAGGTGGAAGTGATAAAAAAATAAAAGGTTTTGACAGATACATACTTTCGGTAAAGAAAAATACGAAAAAACCAGTTTTCATTTTCCCAGGTTCACATTATCAGATTTCAAATAGAGCGGATTTCCTTTTACTTTTGTTTTTACTGAATACGAGAAAACTGGATTATATAATAGGTGAACATGTCGACGGTGCTGAGAACCTTTACAAATCATCTTTAAAAATTATTCCAACATCTTATATCCTCTGTATGGAAAACAGAAAAACTTCTGTTGCTAAAAGGGTACCGATTAATTTTATAAAAGATATGAAAACTTTTTTAAATTATATATATCTTTCCGAAATATCAAATTTTAAAACTGTTTACCTTGAAGCTGGTAGTGGTTCGGATAAAACTGTCCCTTTGAAATTCATAAAAAGTGCAAAAAAGATCCTTTCAAAACCTTTACTTGTTGGTGGTGGAATAAAGGATGGGGAAACAGCATTTTCTATACTTGAAAGTGGAGCAGATTTTATAATTACTGGGAATTCAATAGAAAATGATCCTGACAAAATTTTTGAATTCTCAGAGGTTGTGAAAATTTTTAAACGATGAAATACCTTATAAAACCTTTCTGTAAAATAAACCTTTTTTTGGATGTTTTGAATAAAAGGGAAGATGGGTTTCACGAAATTTTAACATTATTCCAATCTATAGATCTTTTTGATGAGATTGAGGCTTATGAAAGTGAAGAGTTGAATATTGAGTTTTTTAACAACGATTATCCTATTGACCCAGTTAACAATACTATTTATAGATCGTACACGATTTTTAAGGAAAATTTTCTAAGAAAGAACAATAAAGGTTGGGTGGATTTCTGTTTCAAAGTTAAAAAGATAATACCACAAGGTGCGGGTCTTGGAGGTGGAAGTGCTGATGGATCAACTATTTTGAATTTTTTGAACCACTACTATGGGTATCCGTTTAAAAATGAAGAACTTAAAGATCTTTCTCTAAAGGTTGGAGCTGATTGTCCATTCATTCTTGAAGGAGGCACAGCTATAGGAAGAGGTATTGGGGAAAAGCTTCAATTCATCGATATTCCCCAGATTGAGAATTTAAAAATTTTTATAATTTCCCCAGACCTTCATGTATCAACAAAAGAAGCTTATGACCTTTTATCTAAACACTTGACAAAAGAAAGAAAATCTTATAATATTATAAGTTCAAAAATTGATTATAAATATTTGAAAGGATCTTTCAAATATTTTTATAATGTTTTTGAAAATGTTATTTTTGAAAGGTATCCTCTTTTGAAGGATATCAAAGATAGGATTTTAAGATATGATCCTTTACTTTCACTAATGAGTGGAAGTGGTTCTTCTATTTATGCGATCTTTGAAAATGAAGAACATTTTGATGCGCTAAAAAGAGAGTTCGGTGGGAACAGGATTTTTTTTACCACCCCGATAACTCGAAGTAGGATAAAAAAAGAATCACTAACAAAAATTCAGGAGGAAGAATGGAAATTACCGAAGTAAGAATCACATTAAGAGATGAACCCAAGTTGAAGGCGTTTGCAAATGTAACTTTTGACAACGCATTTGTTATCAGGGGTTTAAAGATTATTGACGGGAAAAAAGGTCTTTTCATTTCCATGCCATCAAGAAGGGCTAAGGATGGAACCTATAGGGATATAGCCCATCCAATCAACAATGAGATGAGACAGAAGATTGAGAAAGTCGTTCTTGAAAAATACCAAGAGGAAGTGAATAAGAAGTAAAATTAAATCTAAAATTTAAACTTTTGGGGTGTCGGCAAGCTGGCAAGCCACGGGATTTTGGTTCCCGCATTCGTAGGTTCGAATCCTACCGCCCCAGTAAAGTAGTGAGTTGTTATGAAACTTATAGCAGGAAATTCTAATGCTAAAATAGCAAAAGAGATATCTAACAAGTTAAATATTCCACTTGTTGATTCTCTAATAACAAAATTTTCTGATGGAGAGATAAGGGTTCAGATAAATGAATCTGTAAGGGGAAGCCATGTATTCGTTATACAATCTACAAATCCACCAGCAGATAATCTTCTTGAACTTATTTTCATCATCGATGCTTTAAGGAGAGCTTCTGCTGATATGATTACAGCTGTTATACCTTACTATGGATATGCAAGGCAGGATAAGAAGGATGCTCCAAGAGTTCCAATAAGTTCAAGGGTTGTCGCGAACCTTCTCACTACAGCTGGAGTTTCAAGGATAATGGTGCTTGAACTGCATGCGGAACAGATACAAGGCTTTTTCAATGTTCCAGTTGATCACCTATATTCATCCCCAGTTTTTGTAGAATACCTTTTGAAAAATGAGAAACTTGATAACACTGTTGTAGTTTCACCTGATGCCGGAAGAGTTAACAGGGCAAGAAATATTGCGAAAAAATTGAATAACCTTCCTATAGCTGTAATAGATAAAAGGAGAAGTTCACCTAACCAGTCAGAGGTCATGCATGTAGTCGGTGAAGTAAAAGACAAAGATATACTTATGGTTGATGATATTATCGATACAGCGGGAACGATAACAAAAGCAGCTGAAGCTTTAAAATATAATGGAGCCAAAAGGATAATAGCCTGTGTAACCCATCCTTTGCTTTCCGGAGATGCTATTGCTAAAATTAAAAATTCACCAATAGATAAACTTTATACTTCCAACAGTGTTGTTATTCCTGAAGAAAAAAAGATTGAAAAAATAGAAGTTTTATCGATGGCTGATCTTTTTGCCAACGCGATAAAAAGAGTTTATAATAAAGAATCTATCAGTGCACTTTTTGATTAGGAGGACAAATGCTTCAATATGATTTAACAGTTGAAAAAAGAGAGAAGGGTAAAAAACATAACCTTACCCTTATAAGAAAAAATGGTAAAATACCATGTGTAGCTTATGGACATAAAGAAGAGAATAGATTGTTCTCTGTTGATGAGGTAGAATTGAACAAAATGTTTCATTCGATCGGAAGAGAAAAGTCTTTGATAAATATCAAAATGGGGAATGACAATTTTCTTGCAATCATCAAAGAGATATTTAGAAGTCCAAGAACGAATAAAATCATGCATATCGATTTTCAGATAATTCATAAAACTGAAAAGTTGAAACTTAATGTTCCAGTAATTTTAAAAGGATCTGCAAAGGGTGTTAAAGAAGGTGGAATAGTTGAACACTTGTTGAGAGAGATAGAAATTAAATGTTTGCCAACAGATATCCCTTCACATATAGAAGTTGATATTTCAGATCTTATGATAGGTGATTCTGTTCATGTTAAAGATTTGAAAGTAGAAAAATTCGAAATTATTGAAAATCCTGAAGAGGTTATCGTGACAATTCTTGCTCCAAAAGCTTATGTTGAGGAAGCTCCAAAACCTGAAGAGGAAGCTAAAGAACCAGAACTTATAAGAAAAGAGAAAGGAGAGGGTGAAGAAGAGGAAGGCGAGGAGAAAGAGAAAGAGAAAGATAAAGGAAAAGAGAAAAAAGAAAAGAAATAATGGAGTAATATGTTTGCATTTGTTGGGCTTGGAAATCCTGATAAAATCTATGATAGAACAAGGCACAACATAGGTAAAGAGATAATTGTGGAATTTGCAAAAAAGAAGAAATTGCAGTTTAAAAGTGGTAAAGGTCACTTTTTTTTTCTGAATGTTCTTTGAAAGATAAACTGTTTTTAATGGTTCCAACTACCTATATGAATGAAAGCGGGATAGCTGTTATGGAATTTGTTAACTACTATAAGATAGATTTAAAAGATCTTTTGATAGTTGTTGATGATTTCAATATTCCACTCTTTACATTCAGATTGAGGTTGTCTGGTTCAGATGGAGGTCATAACGGCTTGAAATCTGTAATATATCACCTCAATACAGATAATTTTGCAAGGTTGAGAGTTGGAATCGGAGAAGATGAAGGAAAAAAGGATAAAGATTTTGTTCTTGGAAAAATGAATGGTGAAGATCACAAACTAATTATTGATAGAGGAGTAAGTAACCTTTACACAATTTTGGAAAATGGATTTGAAAGATCTATGAGTATAATTAATAAAAAAGAAGAAAAATAACAGGAGGAAATTTTGGTTAACTATGAAATTTTGATCATCTACGATCCTACTTTAACTCAGGAGATTCTTGAAGAGAGAATTTCTAATTTCAAAAAATGGGTTGAGGAACTATCAGGAAAAGTTGAAAATGTTGAAGATAAAGGAGTTGAAAAACTCACATATGAAATAAACAAAACAGCTCAGGGACATTTTGTTTTGATCAACTTTAACCTTGATCCATTGAAAGTAGAAGAGTTAAGGAAAGAGATCAAACTCGATGAAACAGTCTGGAGATACATGATAAAGAAAAATGATGAAGTGAAGGTATAAATGGCTGAAAAGATAAACCTTCCAAACCTTAACAGAATAATCATCGCTGGTAGAGTTACAAAGGATGCAGAAAAGAGATACACTTCTGACAACACTGGAGTAATAGGTTTTCGTCTCGCATCTTCGAAAAGATTCAAAGATAAAAGTGGAGAATGGAAAGATAATCCTCTTTTTATAAGTGTTTCTTATTTTACAAAATTTGAAGATGGTTTAGAAAAAAAGTTGAAAACTGGAACTCCAGTTATTGTTGAAGGTTCTCTTGAGGCTAACAATTATGAGGATAAAAGAACGCATGAGAAGAAGATCTCCTTTCAGATAAGAGCAACCAAAATATACTTTTTGTCAAGGGAAACTGCTGAGTATGAAGGTGAAGGGGACAATTCTTATGAAAAGGTTATAGATGATGTTGAAAAAGATTTTAACGAAATAGAAGAAATTGAAAACGGAGGTACTGATGAGTCCATTCCATTCTAAGGAAAATAACGGCTATTCAGATTCAAGAAATGGTGTTAAAAAGGTAAAAGTTTGTAAACTTTGTGCCAGAAAAGAAAAAATAGATTACAAAAATATCCAGTTCTTATCAAAATTCATCAATGATAGGGGAAAAATATTACCAAGAAAAGCTACTGGACTCTGCGAAAAACATCAGAAAGAAGTTGTAAGAGCTATAAAAACTGCAAGACAGATGGCTCTTCTTCCATATGTTGATGAAAACATGAGATAGGAGCTAATATGAAAGTAATTTTAAGAGAGAATCTTGAAAAACTCGGTAAGAGGGGAGATGTAGTAAATGTCAAAGATGGTTATGCAAGAAATTATTTAATACCTAACAAACTCGCTTACGAATATTCTGAAAACAATTTAAAAAAGTTTCAACAGGAAAAGATAAAGTATGAACAGAAAGAATTAAAAAATAAAGAGATAGCACTTCAGGTTAAAGAGAAACTCTCATCTTTGAATTTGACTATAAAACAAAAAGTTCACGATGATGATTCTCTTTATGGATCAATCTCAAAGAAGTTGATCTGTGAGGAACTTGAGAAGAATGGTATAAAGATAGATGAGCATGCAGTTATACTTGATGAACCTATAAAAAAACTTGGTGATTTTATTGTTAATATAAAATTACATCCGGAGGTTATTGGAAGTTTGAACCTTTCGGTTGTAAAGGATGAATAATTTTTTACCTAAAGTTGATATAATAATAATTCTTTTGATAGGTCACCTATTTGGTGACTTTATCTTTCAAACTGACATTGTATTTAAACTAAAACTAAAAAGTAAAAAAGGTCTCTTTCTACACTCTTCTATTGTTTTTTTAACAACTTTTCTTTTTATTTATATATTTTCCAAAAAACTATTTTTTTCCTTATTGATTTCAATTCTAACTTTTATCTCACATTTTTTTATAGACCTCTCAAAGAATAAAAACAATTTTGATAAAGGTATAAATTTTGTTTTGGATCAACTTTTACATTTTTTTGTTATACTCTTTCTCTCATCGATTTCAAATTTTTTTGTAGTCGAAAGTATCAAAAACATTTCTGTTTTCAAAATATTATTCCTCCTCGTTGGCCTTATCTTCATACTCTATTTTCTTAAGTATCTTATCAGAAGTTTGTATGAAATTTTAAAGATAAAATTGGTTAAGGATAAATACTACTATTATATGGAAGATGTTGAAAAAATTTTTCTTTTCATTTTTTCTTACATGCATGGATATTTTTTTCTTCTTTTACCTTTTTGTATAATTCCGAGAATAATTTATACTATAAAAAATGGAAACGAATACCTTTACTATGATATACTGATCTCTTTTCTCGTCTCATCGTTTTGCGGGATTTTTTTAAGAAAGGTAACACTTTTGTATCCATTTTCATTTTTTGAAATTTTCTTACTCTCCTTTTTGTTTTATATTCTCTTTAAAATTTTCGGTTTTCTTTTGGATAAAGTTATCCTTTTATTTTTGAAAAATAAAAACTAAAGATTTCTTGACTGTTACCTAAAAAAAGAATAAAATAATATATTAAATAAAGCTGGAGGTGAAATGAAAAAATTATTCTTTTCTCTTTTTATACTAATTTTTATATCCTGTTCAATACCACTTCCAAGAAATCTTCCTGTTGTTGAAAATCTTACTTACTCAATTCCTATTGGTGATACTTTGATGACAGTTCTTCAGGTAGCGATGGACCATCCTGAAAGGATATCTGTTAGAGGCGACACAGTTTTTGGTTATACCCAGCACGAAAAATGGATAAATGCTATACATCTGAAAAGTGATACCATAAAAATAAGCATAAACATTGAAGAGTTACTTCCAGAGGAGTGGATAGATACTTCAAGAGATTCCACATATTTTACTTCAACTATTAACAAAGTTCATAACTTTGTAAGATTCTGGGGAAAAGTCCCTTACACTACAGGTGGAAGGTTGATACACAGGATGTATTCAAGTAACAAGTTGATATACCTTGATACTGTTGAAGTGTTTTTTAATAAAAGAGACTTTTTAGATACTCTTTACACTTATTCAGTAAACGATTTCCCTGTTGGAGATTATTACCATGAGATAGAAGTTCAGATAGATTCGGGGCAAACATTCGTTGATTCTCTTGAAGCTTATTCTATGATATCTTTTCAGGCAAAACTAACAGGTGACAGGGTCATGACAGTTGTTAAAGAACAAGAGTTACCATTTTCTCCACCTTCAAGTTCACCAACAAATATGATAAACTGGGTAAGATTGAATCTTGATATATGGAACAGATTACCTATAAGTTCAAACTTTATCCTTTTACTTTATGACTCATTGAACAACATTGTTTTTACAGATACATTTTTGTTAGCTCAGGTTCCAAAGGATAGTATAGGAAGAAGTCAGGGTAATGGAGTATACAGTAATCTTAACCTTGATATAACACATGAACTTGATAGTTTGTTTAAATATTCAACTTTCAAATTTAAAGGTAGATTTGAAATCCCGGCACCAGTGGATAAGGATGTTTTTGTGACACCTGAAGATTTCATTAGAGTTAAGGGAGCCTTACAGGTGAATATGGATTTTGATCCATACTACTTACCTAAATAAGGGAGATTAAAATGAAAAAATTTTTATTAATCTTTATCATAATATTTTCAACAATCCTTCTTTTTGCTGACTACGATTATAGATATATGAATTCACCTTTGAATACAGGTTACATGTCACTATTCTATAATCCTTCATTTTTGGGAAGGACTGATACTCCTTGGTATTCATGGGAACTTTTTAGATTGAATACAGGGATAACAAACAATCTTGTATCCTACTCTTTTCTCGCTTTCCTTTTCAACAATTCTGCAACGGCCCCTATAGATACATTCCCTGTAGATACAATAAATGAAGAAAAGAAACAGGCGATTTTACATTATATTGGTCCATATTTTTTGTTGGATCAATATTTAAGGATGGGGCTACCTTTATTCGGTTTTAAAATAGGGCTTTTCGGTTTTGGATTCGATATAAAGGAAGGTTCATCTTTACAGATACCTGATGCTTTTTTTGATATAATGCTTTATGGAAACCAGTTCGATTCAACTTACGATTTCAAAGATCTAAAGTTCGAAACACAGGAGATAGGTCAGTTCTCGTTTGGTTTTGGTGGAGGTGTCGATCTTGAAAATAATGGAAGATTGAATGTTGGACTCTCACTATCATACCTTGCTGGAGTTTCATATCTTAACCTTTATGCTGATTCCTTCTATTTCCAGTCAGACTCAAGTTTTTTAAGAGTTGTTACAAGAATGAATCTTGACTATGCTTTTCCATTTTCAACAGCACAACTTACCTCTTTCGATAATTTCAACAATTTTATTAACGGAATCACTCCGGGCTTTTCTAATCTACCAGGGCATGGTTTCGACCTAACAGGTGGAGTTAGTTGGAATGTAGATGATAGATGGATGGTAGAATTTTCATGGGAGCATTTTCTTTCAAGAATATTCTGGAAATATGGAGCAAGAAGATACACTTTCTTTATGGCGACAGATTCTTTGAATGTAGTTAATTTACACAGAGTTATAACAACTATAAATGCTGACTCAACTATTCCGGATGATCAAAAATCAGATTCTATAATAAGTTCACTTCTTGGAGATTCGTTGGTGTTCAATGGAAGCGATTTGACAACTTTCCTTGAACCTCAAATTAATGTTGGAGTTTCATATTCAGCAAGATATCAGCCATTCAACATATTTGCAAGATACTCTCAAGGTTTTAAAGAAACATCATTCTCAACAAAAAAGCCAAAATTCAGTTTAGGTTTACAGTATACAGCTTTCCATTTCCTTTTACTTGAAAGTATGGCAACTATTGGTGGAAGGGAAACATTTAGGTTTAATGCTGGTCTTGGATTCAATTTTGGGAATTTCACATCAGATCTTTCAATCTCTCAAGATCATGGTTTAATTTACTATACAAAAGGTGCACATCTTAATATGAATTCATGTTCCCATTCTAATATAATATCAGTTTTTTCTGGAACTGTAATAGATTCTTTTACAGAAAAACCTTTGATAGCTAAGGTAGAAGTTATAAGGGATAATCCACTAAACAAAAGGGATACATTCTATTCTGATAGTTTAGGGAAATTCAGAAAATATTTTCCAAAAACAAACTGCAAGGTTATTATAACTGCAGAAAAATATGATACAATAATCGATTCATTCTATTTGAAAGCTAACGGCAAGGTTAATAGATTGTATAAAATGAATCCTTCTATGGGCACTCTAATTGTTCAGGTTATAAGTGGTATTACAAAGAAACCTATAGAAAACGCTTCAGTGATATTCGCCGATGGGGATACCCTTTATACGGATACTCTTGGAAATGTTTCCAAAAGACTTGACGAGGGAACACATGCTGTAACAGTTAAATCATCTGGAAGGGATAATGTTGTTTTCACTATCGATATTGAAAGAGGAAAAGATTATAAACAGATAGTTGAAATGTTCCCAACACATGGAAAACTTTTAGTTAAAACTTTCAACGCTACAACACTTGAACCTGTTAATTCTATAGTTAGAGTGTTCACATTGGATATGAAGACATTGGTTGATTCCTTCACAACAGGTGAAGGTGGTGTTGATACTACAAAAGCAATAAAGAAAGGATTCTACAATGTAAAAATAGATCCAATACCGCCCAAATATATAAAACAGGATAAATTCAATATTGAGATAAAAGGTGGAGTAGTTTCAACTCTCGATGTTGGACTTTTAAAAGAAAAAATGGTATTCGTTTTTAACAACATCCTTTTTGATCTAAACAAAGCTACCTTAAGACCGGAATCCTATCCAGTATGTGATTCCCTTGCTACTATAATGAAAGAGAATCCATCAATAAAGGTTGAGATAAGTGGACACACCGACTCAAGAGGTTCAAACTCTTACAACAAAAAACTTTCACAAGCAAGAGCCGAATCAGTTAGAAACTATCTTATAAGTGTTCACAAGATATCATCGAATAGAATAATAGCTATAGGATTTGGAGAGAATAAACCTTTAGTATTCCCTGAGAAGAATGAAGATGACTATCAGAAAAACAGGAGAGTAGAATTCAAAGTTTTACAAGGTGAATAGTGGAAAAGAGAGTAGCAATACTTATATCTGGAAGGGGCTCCAACATGGAGTCCCTTCTTGAAAAATCTTTCAAAGAGAACTTACAGATAGAATTTTTGGTTATCTCTGATAATCCTGAAGCTGAGGGATTAAAAAAAGCTGAAAAGTTAAATGTTAAAAGTTTAGTTATAAAAAATTTAAAAAAAGGTTGGAAAATGGAAAGGGAAGGTGAAGAGGAACTTTTAAAAATACTAAGAAATTTTTCACCTGACCTTATTCTACTCGCTGGATTTATGAGGATTATCCCACCATCCGTAGTAGAAAAATATTATCTTAAAATTGTAAATATCCATCCTTCACTTTTACCATCATTCAAAGGAAAGGATGCTCAAAAACAAGCTTTTGAGTATGGAGTTAAGGTTTCAGGTTGTACTGTTCATTTCATTGATAGGGGAGTTGACACTGGACCTATAATAGATCAAAGGTGTGTTGATATATCAAAAGCGAAAAGTGTTGAGGAAGTTTCACACTTGATACTTGAACATGAACATCAGTTATATTTTGAAGTTATGAAGAAACTACTATTTTCAAAATGGAAAGTAGAGAATAGAAATGTTTACTTTTATTAGATACATATCTGTTATCCTATCACCTGTTTTTTTATACCTATCTTTGAAATTTATAGATTTCGGTTTACTTTATATTCCATTTTTTTCTTTTATAATTTTTACTATCTCCTTTTTCAAAAAGAAAAGAAAACTTATAACATTTTTTATCTTTTTTCTATATTGGCTTTTAACCTTGTTCTGGATTTTGAACCTTAATGTTGATCTTACTGGTCTTCAAAGGGTTCTTTTGTTTTTCGGTTGGATATTTCTTTCAGCATTCTACGCTTTTCTTTTTTCTCTTCCTTTCTTTTTATGTTCCTTAGACAATTTTGAAATTTTTGTCATCCCTCTTATCTATTCCGTCATAGAGATACTTATGAGTTTGACAAGGGATTTCTCTTTTATATGGATGTTTCCTTCAGTTTCACTTGTGAAATATCCTATTTTAATACAAACAGCAGATATAGGTGGTTCATACATTTTAACTTTTTTTGTTATACTTTTTTCAGTTCTTATATATAAAATTTTTGTAGATAAAAAAAATTTTAGAAAATATTTTTTAATATTTTTGATTGTATTCCTTCTGATATTTTATTATGGGATATACTCCCTTAGGAAAGATTTCTCAAATGGAAACAAAAAATTTAAAGTTACTTTGATACAGCCAAATCTTGAAGGTTACATGAAGGAATCTTATAGAGATTTTGTTGATTACAGGATCGATATGATAAAAGAGTTGCTTGATGTATCCTTGAAGGATGATGGTGATATTTTGATATTTCCAGAAACATCATCTCCAATATTTTTTTCATACGAATCCCCAACGAGAAGGTATTTAAAGAATTTCGCAGCGGCTAATAACAGATCAATTTTTATTGGTGCCATTAGAGAAGATGAAGGTAAAGATCTATATTACAACTCTATATTCCTTTTTAAGCCTGATGGTAGTATTGAACATTATGATAAAATAAGACTCGTTCCTTTTGTTGAGCATCTCCCTTACAGTGATATTTGGGATTTTATAAAAAAGATAGATTATGGACAGGGTGATTATACTCCGGGAAAAGTCCAAAAAGTTTTTACTTATAAGGATGTGAATTTTTCTGGATATATATGTTTCGAATCAATATTCCCAAAATTCGTTACAAACTTTTCAAAAAATGGAGCCAATTTTCTTATAAATGTATCTGAGGATATATGGTTTATTAAAGGTGATGGGCTGAAACAGCATTTTTATTCAGGTATGTTGAGATCTGTTGAAAATAGAAAATACCTTGTTAGAGTTTCAAATCCGGGCATCTCTGCGGTTATAGATTGGTATGGAAACATAATCTGGAAAAGTAACAAAGGTAAAAAAGAGGTAAAAACTGAAAATGTTGGACTTAATGACAGGTTGACTTTTTTTGTTTATTCTGATAATATTGCTGGAAAAATTTTAATCTACATTTTTATTCTTTTTATCTATGTAAAAATTGGATGGAGGAAAAATGACGGTAAGAGTTAGAATAGCCCCAAGTCCAACAGGTTATCTTCATGTTGGCACAGCGAGAACTGCACTGTACAATTTTCTTTTTGCTAGGAAGAATAATGGAAAGTTCATATTAAGGATTGAAGATACAGATGTTGAAAGATCATCAAAAGAGATGACAGATATTATCATAGAGAGTTTAAAATGGCTTAAACTTGAATACGATGAGGGACCTTTTTTCCAGTCAGATTATTTTTCCCATTATATAGACCACATACCGGAACTTGAAAAAACTGGTGGTATTTACAGATGTTTCTGTACACATGAAGAACTTGAGGAGAGGAAGAATAAAGTTATAGAACAGAAGAAAGCATGGAAATATGATAGAAAATGTTTAAACCTGTCAAAAGAAGAGATTGAAAAAAATCTTCAAGAAAAAAAACCGTATGTCTGGCGAGTTTTTATCCCTGAAGGTAAAACCTATTTTGATGATCTGATCCATGGAAGGATAGAGAAGGATAACAGTGAGATAGAGGATTTTATAATTGTAAGAAGTGATAATACACCTGTTTACAATTTCGCAGTTGTTATTGATGATTACAGGATGGAAATAACCCATGTGATAAGGGGTGATGACCATATATCAAACACTTTTAAACAGATCCATATTTATAGATTACTCGGTGTTAAACCACCAGAGTTTGCACATCTTCCTTTGATACTCGATGAAAACAAAGCAAAACTTTCAAAAAGATCTGGAACAGTTTCTGTTCTTGCTTTCAGGGATATGGGGGTGTTGCCTGAGGCGTTTGTTAACTTCATAGCGTTGATCGGCTGGAGTCCAGGTGATAACAGGGAGATTTTAACGATCGATGAGATGATTGAACTGTTCTCTTTTGATAGAGTTGCAAAAAAAGGTGGAGTATTTGATTATAAAAAACTTGAATGGATGAACTCAAAATATATCACAAACAGTTCTGATGAAAAACTTTATGAACTTGTAAAACCTTTTTACAAAGAGTATGGGATAGACATTGAAAAATTTGATAAGGAAAAGGTTTTAAAGATAATTTTCAGTGTAAAAGAGAAAGCAAGATATTTGAAAGATTTCCCATATTTAACAGAGTTCTTCTTCAATGATATAAAAGAGTATGATAAGAAGGGAGTTGAAAAACATTTTGTTGAAGAGAAGTTGAAACATCTTAAAGTTTTAAAAGAAGAGTTGAAAAATCTTGATGATTTTTCTGAACATGAGATTGAAAGAGTTTTCAAAAACTATGTTGAAAAAACGGGAATAAAAGGTGGTGATATAATACATCCAACGAGAGTTGCTCTCTCAGGGAGAACTGAAGGCCCATCGTTGTTCTTGATGATGGAGATTTTGGGAAAAGATGAGGTTCTCAAACGCTTGACAAAAGTTCTTGAATCTGATATATTAAAAATCTAAAAATGGCGGTATCGTCTAGCGGCTAGGACGTGTGGTTCTCAGCCATAAAACCGGGGTTCGATTCCCCGTACCGCTACTCTTTAATACCTTATAATTTGGGGACGGTGCTTGACAGTGTGACACTTTCACCTTGAAAAAATTTTTGGGGAGTCGTCCAACGGCAGGACTCATGACTCTGGATCATGCTATCGGGGTTCGAATCCCTGCTCCCCAGCCAGAAGAATTCAAACAAATCTTTTTACTCTTTTCTTATAATCTATATATTCACGCTTAAATTTTTCTTCAAGTTCTTTTTCTTCGATTAAAATGATTCTGTAAAATATGAATGTTGCAACTAAAAAAAATAAAAACATTTCAATTGATCCAAAAAGTAAAAAAATTGAAAAATAAAAAATCATAAAAAATATATAGATTGGATTTCTTGTGTAAGAATAGATACCTTTTGTTACAAGTCGTTTTACTTTTTGTGAATTTGTTCCAACTACCCACTCACTGTTTAAATCGACCAGAGATCTGATATAAAGTATTATTCCAAACAAAAAAAGTATAGCAGAAAAAATTTTGAAAAGAAAGTGGTTGAAAAAATTTTTAAATATAAAATCGTTGAAAGGAAAAAAGATGTTTCGAAAGATTTCAAAAAAGAATATGTTTGTGAAAGAAAAAATTATCAATGAATAAACACCATCTTGATTTTTCAAAGAAAAGTTAAAAAGATGGTTTTTCTCTCTTTTCAATTTAAAAAGGGAATTTATTAAAACCACCAGAAAAAAGGTCGAAATATAGATTATAGAAAGTATCTTTGTTAAATCCATTTTTTCAATTTTAACCTGTGTTTTATTTTTTACAAGATATGTTTTTTAGAATAGTTACAGAAAAATGTCAAAAAGTCAAGCACCGTCCCCGGGAAGAACAGAAAGAAGTCGTAAAGAGGAAATATTTTAAAAAATATCTTGACAAGATAAAATTTTGGGAATAATCTATTTTAAATAGGGTGGATATATATGTATGAATGAAAGAGATTATTGTTACCATATATACAATAGATTTTGGAAGTAATTTTTATTTAGAGATGTTTTAAACCAAAAGATTATTTAAACAAAAAGGATGGTAAAATGGTAAAACACTTAAAACAAATGAAAATGTGTTGCGTATGTTTGTTTGTGTGCGGGGGGGGGGTAAAAGAAAGAAGCGGAGGTATTTTTCTCTTGAATCATCACTTTTAGTGGGGGTTATGAAATGGTTAATGATGGTAATAAGTGTACTGACTGTGGTTGTTATCAATGGGGAATATAGAATTTCAGATCGATTTATCGATGGAACGGAGACATATGAGAATTGGAATGTGAGGAGGGAAATTTCTAAAAAGGCGATAGTGACTGATGCGGTTGTGAAAGATTCTCTTGAAATAAAAATGGTAAGTTTAGATGGAGATAGTGAAAGTTCAGTGGTGTTTTTCAACAAATTGATAGGATTGGATACATTAATAAAAATAGAAAAGGTAAAAATGGATGTTCATTTTAAGACAGGATTTCCGATATATGCAGATAGAGTAGGGAAAGAGAGATATTTTGAATTTCAAGACCTGCGAATAATGCAATCATATAATGATTATTGGAGTAATGAAGTGAAGTATGCTCCTGGGTATTATATAGTTGTAAAAGGACAGGCAATTAGTGTTATAAGGGATAATTCACCATTAGATTTTGAAATAGAATTAACAGTGAGCGTAGATACATTTTTCACAACTCCAATACCTTTATACAGATATAGAATAGTTGCATTTAAAAATGGTGAAAAGATAGCGGAATTATCTTCAAATGAATATTTAGAATTTGTAGATTTTGTATTTAAGACCTGTATTGAAAAGAGTTTATTATTAAATGGTCAAATATACGAAGATAAGGAAGCAGGACATGAGATAAAAATTGATGATATAATAGTATACCCTGATTATAATGCAATAGAAATAACTAAGACGGATTATATTTGGGGGTATACTGAAAGTGAGCAAAGTATAGATGTAAAGATAGTGGATTCATATACTGGAGAGAAATGTAGAGGGAGTGAAGTGGAGATAGAAACAGGGGAAGGGAAAGTGTATCGGGGAGTAACAGATGATAATGGTGAGGTAATTATAAGTGGAATAACAACAATGAGTGATTCTGATTTAAAATTAATTATATCAAAAAGTGAAGAGTTTTATAAATATGAGGGGAATATTGATGTGCGATATTATATATTTAATGTTTCACATCAGAGAGATCTTCCTGTTCTAAAAAATATTGTAAACAGAATAACTGTGACGGAGTCAAATGCAATAGAGGGTATTTTTCCTGTATCTGGAGCATTGGTGGAAATAACAAATGGAGAAGATTATGTATATAGTGGACTAACAAATCAAAATGGGATATATGAAGTGTCTACATATTTAACCAATAATAAAAAGATAGAATTAAAAGTGACAAAAGACAGATATAAGACCTATACAGGGATGATTAATCCATACTTATGGAGCAATACACAAGATGCATTTGGTAAGAACAATCAGGAGCATATAGTGAGGAAGCCGAACACTGATGAGATGGAGATGGTGTATACAACGGGCGAAGATGTGGTGTATGGGAGGAGTGAAGATTTTGGGAAGATATGGGAATTAGAGGTATTGGGATCGGGAGTGGATCCTGTGTTAGTGAGGACTGGTAGTGGATTGATAGCGATCTGGCGGAATGGTATAAGTTCATACAGTTATGCGATAAAATCGAGCCCATGGACACCATCGGATACCTTGGTGAATCCGGTGATATGGTTGAGTGAACCGGTGCTTGGCTACAATTATACGGCAGGGAGGACATATATTGGGTACATTAATAACAGATATCTTCAGATGGAGAGAGGGGACTATATACTTGCGAGTATGGAAGAGTTGAATACAGATGATATATACTATGATACAGTGGTTTCATATCGGGGGGAGTACAATAAAGTTCCCATGAAATCGCCAGTATATTCACTGTATTATAACCAACTTGAACGGAATATATCCCATCTTATAGGATTTATAGATACATCTTTTCAATATGTTGTGAGTCGATATAATATAGAGACTAAAAAGTGGTCTGATTTTGAGATATTAAATAATCTTGGACAGAGATGCAATGCTCCTGTTGCTGATTATTATGGAGAGGTAACGACATTTGGGTATGAGGTTATGAATGTGGACAATACGAGGGATATCTGGGTGGTGAAGATGGTTGATGGAGTGATAGGGACTCCTGAGAGAGTGAACATATATAGTGGTCTAAACAGGAATCCGAAAGTCAGGAACAATTATCTTGTTAGTTATGTTAATAATTACAATAAGATAATATCGCAGCCCGGATATGGATTAACAAGTTTACAGAATGTTGTTGTGTTGAGTGGAGATTCGATATATAGTTATGAAGTGAATATGAAAGAGACACTTTTATCGAAGAAAGCGTTGTTTGCATGGACAGAGGGGAGTAATGGGGAATACAGGATAAAGATGAAAGAGGTGCAATACAAAGGTGAGGTGGTTCCGTATATAGTAAGTGAGCCACAGGATACGATAGAGAGAGTAGTGACAACACCATTGTATGAATACATACCATATAAAGTTCCAGTGGAGAGGCTAAACACAACTATAGATGGTCTAAATCCGGAGATGAGTTATACGATAAAGGTGTTGACATCTGATAATAATCCCGTGATGGCACAGGTGATAGAGATAGATGGAGAGGTATATGGAGTGGTGAGGGGAGGAGCGAATAGAGTAGATACAACGGAGATAATATTACCGAAAGAGGTATATGGTGATAAGAGAGTTGTTGTGAGTATAGACAGGAAGAAGGGGAATCCGAACAGGGTTGCAGAGGTGATAGTATATCAATATGAGAGAGAAGGAGGAGTGATAGCGACAGGGAATGAGAAGGAGATAATTGTATCTGTAGTGAATAACGATGAAACGGAAAAGAAGACGAAGCATGTGTTTACGGGTAAGGATGAAGTGTATATTGATTATCTATCGAGTGGTGTTAAGGATATAGAGATAGAGGTGTATGATGTAAGAGGGGGCATGATAAAGGATTGGAGGAGAGAGGTGAAAGTAGGGTTTAATAGAGTGCTGCTTAATGGAATAGAGAATGCTGGGATTTATTTTGTGGTGATTAAGAGTGGTGGGAGTAAAGAGATAAGGAAAATAAGTATAATAAAGTAAGAGAAGGAGGAGATGGAGCAAAAGTAGATTTTGCTCCATCTTTTTAGTATATGAAGAGATTAATATTTGTAGTGATGTTGAGTTTAATGAGTATTAAAATAATAGGTTTAAGGTTTACCCAAACGAATTATATTGATAAAGGAATTACCACTTCAAGTGAGATTACACCACTTAGAATACTTGATTACAACAGAGATGGATTAGAGGAATTAATAATATTTACATATGGAAAACTATATTTTTATGAATATGAAAATAGCACTTTTAACTTAATAAATACAATAGGAGATTCTCTTTTGCATATTGTTGCATATGGAGTAGGGGATTTTGATGGAGATAACTTATATGATTTGATGATGATATATTATTATTCTTCTCCGGTGGAAGAATATTATCGGCCAATAATAATTAAAGAACAGTCGGATAGCACATCGTTTTTTGACAATTTAGTATGGGGAAATGATACTTTGTATAGTTCTATATATCATGTTGGAATAACCGATAAACTGAAGCATGATGGAGTGGAGAGGATATATGGAGCAGGGATACCATGGTTAACAACTCCATCGAAGGCGTATGGCTGGTATTATTATACCTGCACAGGGGATAATCAATATGAGATAAGAGATACATTTATGGAGGAAACACGAGTTGGTGGAGCGATGGACATAGGTGATATAGATAAAGATGGATTAACAGATATAATAATAACATCACCGAACAACTATCTGTATTTTTATGAATCTGCAGATTTAATGGATACTTGTTTTATAAAAAAAGATTCCTTAACAGAGGGAGGATATGCCCCTTTACAATGGTTGATATTACCGGATATAGATGATGACGGAGTTAATGAGATAATAAAATCTCAAATTTATTATTTACAGCCGGTGGTGGGTTTGGCAGGGTGGGTGTCGTATGGATATGCGATAATGGAGGATACAATCGGGACAGGATTGTATGATACGATCTGGAGTAGGGATTTTCTTGTATGGACGGATTATATATATGGGGAGGGAGGTGGAGTGGATTATGGGGATGTAGATGGAGATGGTGGAGAGGAGATAGTGTTATGTGGAGGGCGACATATTGAGGTATGGAAAGGTATTGGAGATAATGAGTTAGAGAGGATCTGGGAATGGACGGATCCGACATATTATACAACAGCAAGTCGAATAAGTTGTTATGATTTTAACAGGAATGGGATAGAGGAGATAATATTTAGTGGATGTGGGCTGACTGGTAATATAACGAGGGTAATAGAGGGGGATCCTGAGAGAGATCCAGAGGCACCAGAGATGGTGAAGGCAGATGCGAGTGATGGAGTGGTGGTGGGAGAGGGAGTGGATTATGATGATTATATCAGGATAGAGTTCGGTGGTTTGACGAATGAGCCGAAGATAGATAAGAGTAATATAGATAGTATATTGAGATTATCAGGTGGGCACAGTTATTTAGCGAATGGGAGGTATCTGGACACATGCAGATGGGAGATAGAGGGTGGTAAGAGTGTTTTGTATATAGAGTTAACAGAGATAATATCGAAGCCGACAGTGATGGTTGGAGATACGATATATCCAGATGGAGTGACGATAAGGAGTTTTGAGTATCCGACGTATGCGATAAGTGAACCGATAGTGATAAGTGGTAGTTTTGGACCGATGGGGATAGAAGAGGAGAAAGGGGTAATTGAAAGAGGTGGATATAAAGAGATTGAAATGTTAAATCAGAGTGTGATATGGAATACCAAAGGGAGAGGTGTGTTGGTTATATATGATATAAGTGGAAGAGAGATAATAAGGGAGGAGAGGGATATGTTGGGTGAATATAAAACGGATATAAGTGGATTAAAGAATGGGATATATTTTGTGAAGTTGCAAACGGGGAGTAAAACGATAACCAGAAAGATAGTGCATGTAAAATAATGGGGAGACAAATTTTAAGGGAATGGTTTTAAATAAATGGACTATAGTGTTTTAATGGGAGGTTTAACAGTTAAAAAGAATGAATAGAATTTGTATAAAGAAATGAGTAAATTAATACAAATCATAAAAATATTTGCTTGTGTAGATATAAGATTTAATTTTCAGTTAGAATTATATTTTGAGAGGTTTAAAGATAAAAATATAAAAATTAGAAAAAAGGAGTCACAATAGAATAACTTAAAAAAACTTTGCAGAGTTAAAGGGATATGATAATGAATAGAAAAATGTCAAAAAGTCAAGCACCGTCCCCAAAGATAAAATAAAAAATTTTATTGACAGTGAAAAATGTTTAAGTAAAATCAAAAAAAAAGGGAGATTGTATGAAAATAAAAATTATCTTTTTTCCCATAATTTTTGTTTTATTTTTGCTATCCTGCTCAGGTCCTTATAATCCTTTCTCCGATAGTGCAGGAAAGGAGGTTATGCCTGTTGATCCAAAAAAAATTTATGTGTATTCTGTTTTTAACAATGGAACCAGTACATATTACAATGTTGCAAAACTTGAATATTTTTATAATGAAGACCAGATAGAAATTGATACCGGTGATAAGTTATGGGTATTAAATAAATATGCTTATGATAGTATTGGTAATATTTTATGGTATTATGATAACATTTATTACTCGATCAACAATTTTGGATTTTTTTCCTATGGAACCAGTTTGTTTACAGAGTATCCAATAAAATTTTTGGACTTTCCACTTTATGTAGGTAAAAAATGGGAAGGCCATTCTGGAAATTATTATTTTTTTTCATCGTATGACACACTTGTTGCATCTGTTGAAGGTAGAGAGGATGTCAACGGTTATGATGGATGCTGGAAAGTGAAGGTCAAATTTTTTGAAAGAGAATTTTACTATGGATATGTTTATGAATTTATAAGGTGGTATAAAGAGGGTATTGGGATGGTTAAGGATTCAGAATATATTTACGATGTGTATGGTACTTATACCCCTGTTGGTGTTGTTATAAATCTTGACACTATTATTGAGAGGTGATTATGAAAAATTTTATTTTAATAATCATAATTTTATTATCTCTTAATATTTTTTCTTCATCAGAAGATGGTTATTTAGATGATTTAGAAAAAGCCAGTTTACAACTTGATTCTTTATCTTTTTTTTATTTAAAATCTTATGATGAAATTATCAAAATAGATGAACCTATTGTCAACGATGAAAATTTATTTACCTATTATTCAAAAGGTTACAAATTTGGAGCTCTTTTTTATGTTGGTGCATCATACTTTGAGAAAGGAAACTATGAAAAAGCAAAAAAATATTTGAATCAGGCAAAACAGTATGAAGATGATAAAAATTTTCTTATCAGTCATTATTACTATTATCTTGGGAATTTAGAAGAGAGCGATAAAAATTATTATCAGGCGCTTGATTATTATAAAAAATCGAAAAAATACTTTTATCAGTTTGACGATCAGAATAGTAAAATATCGTTTGTTTTATTTTATATAGGTCAGATTTATTTATACAATGTGAATAACTATGATAGTGCGATTGTTTATTTTGAGAAAATTTTAGAATTTGATAAAAACATGTTATCAAAAACTTCCCAAAAGGATCCAAGAAAAGATTTTGAATATCTTGCTTACGATTATTCTCGACTTGGGGAATCATACTATTACAATAAATCTTACGAAAAAGCTAAAAAAAATCTTTTTTCAGCAATGCAGATTGGTGAAAAATTCCCACAGGAATATTCATTCAATGCGTTCAATTATTATCTTATCGGAAGGGTTTATTACGATCAATATAACTATGACTCATCGATAGTTTATTTTAAAAAATCACTCGATAACTATAAATCATTAGATTCAAAAAAAAATGTGATCAATCTTTACGATTGGCTTGGATTAACATACGAACAAAAATATGATTACAAACAGGCAGAGGAGAATTACTATCAGGCGTATATCAATGCAAAAGAGTTCTATGGTGAGTATGATAAAAAAACAATAAATTTAAAAAATAAGTATGAGGAAGTTTCTGGTTACTCTTCTGGTTCATACTCATATCAGGATTATAGTTCAGGTAGTGGTTTTAGAATAAAAGATGAAGGTTTTTTTGTAAATCTCGATTATATGAGATCGGTTGGGAGAAACTATTTTGGTGGAGGGATTGGAATTCTAGAAGATGGTGGGGGGGTATATATTGGTTACTACTTTTCACCTGCAAAAGAGGGAGAAACTTTTGGGAAATATTTGCCTGTTGTTATGTTAAGTGGTTTTAACTCTTTTTCACTTGAATTTTCATGTGATCTGATATCATTGTTTGATTTTTCAAATAATGTTAACAAATCGATGTCTAAACCAAGGTGTTTTGGTTTTGGATTTTCATTTGGCTTATTAAAATTTTTAAATGTGAAAACACAATATTTCTGGAGTGGTGGTGGAGGGTATTCTCCAAAAGGGGTGTCGATAAATTGTGGTTTCAGATTTTTTATGTGAATTTTAAAACCTTAAATTATTGATTTTTTTGTTTACAGGTATATAATAATTTTTTATATCAGGAGGAAAAATGGACATAACTCCTTTGGAAATAAAAAAACAGGAATTCAAAAAAACTCTTAAAGGTTACGATGTTAACGAGGTAACAATATTTTTAAATACAGTCTCAGAGCAGTTAGAGGAACTTTTAAAAGAGAACTATTCTCTTAAAGAGGAGATTGAAAACCTTTCGAAAGAACTTGAAAGGTATAGAAACCTTGAAAAAACTTTACAAGAAACTTTAACATCAGCAACAAAGAGTTCTTCTGAACTTAGAGCAAACGCTTTAAAAGAGGCAGAACTTATAAAAAAGAATGCTCAACTTGAAGCTGAAGCATACCTTCAGAGTTCGAGAGCTGAACTTAACAATCTTAAAAATGAGATAAAAAGTTTGATAACCTTAAAAAACAATTTTTTATCGAGGTTCAGAGGAATCCTTGAATCATATTTTAAAACACTCGATCAGGAGGTTGTTGAACATAAGATAGAGGTTAACGAGATAAACAAAGTTTTGAGGGAACAGCCAGAAAAAATAATAAATTTAGGTTCTCTATTCAGTCAAATAAAAAAGGAAGGTGAAAATGATGGAGAAAATAAAAAAGACTTCTGAATTCTTAAAAGAGAAAGGTTTCGTTGATCCAGAGGTATCTATAATTCTTGGAACTGGTATGTCTGAACTTGCTAAAATAATAAAAGTTAAAGCGAAATTATCTTATAAAGATATTCCAGATTTTCCAATTTCAACTGTTGAGAGTCATGCAGGTGAATTGATATATGGAGAACTTGCAGGTAAAAGGGTTATCGCAATGGCTGGTAGGTTCCATTTTTATGAAGGGTATGATTTTCAGACAATAACTTTTCCAGTTAGAGTAATGCTTTACCTTGGAGCAAAACTTTTAATAGTTTCAAATGCTGCAGGTGGAATTAATCCTCTGTTTAAGGCTGGGGAGATAATGCTT
Source organism: Caldifarciminota bacterium UBA6260 (assembly GCA_002441125.1). Taxonomy (GTDB): domain Bacteria; phylum Hydrothermota; class 32-111; order 32-111; family 32-111; genus 32-111. The sequence continues at coordinate 45,433 of DJVI01000015.1, read as the reverse complement.
ATAACTGATCATATAAATTTTCTACCGGGAAATCCTTTGAGAGGGAAAAACCTTGATGAACTTGGACCAAGATTCCCCGATGGTTATGAAGTATATCCAAAAAAATATCAGGAAATCGCTGAAGAGGCAGCATTGGAAGTTAAAATACCTTTAAGAAAGGGAGTTTATCTTGCTATTCAGGGTCCAAATCTTGAAACAGGTGCCGAATATAGAATGATTAGGATACTTGGTGCTGATGCTGTTGGAATGTCAACAGTTCCAGAAGCACTTGTTGCAAAACATATGAACATTCCCGTTGTAGGATTCTCAGTTATAACTGATATGGGGCTTCCAGATCATATGGAACCTGTATCATTCGAATATGTTGTCAACAACGCAAAAAGGGCTGAAGAGAATCTTAAAAAACTTATAACAAGATTCCTTGAAAAGGTAACATTTTAAATGAAATATTTTAGAAGTTTATTTTTCTTTTCTATCATCTCGACAATATTTATAACTTCATGTTCAAAAGGTAACAGCGATAAGATTGAAAGGATGTTATCTGAAAAAAAATATTTTGAAGTTATAAATATACTTGAAAATAAAAGCAAGAAAACTGGAATAGATTATTACAACCTTGCACAGGCTTACAAAGATTTGAGAAAACTTTCCGTTGCTGATTCTTTATATCTACTCGCTCTTGAAAAGGACCCATCGTTGAGAGGAAAAGTTTTACAATCCTATTCAAACATAGCCATGACAGATTTTATGAAAGGTTACACTGCCAACTCGATAAAATATTGGCTTAAAATAATAGAGATGAATCCGAACTATGATATAAATATAGGTTTCTATCATCTTGGTAAATACTTCTATGATGGTGGTGATTTCCAAAAAGCAAAATCAATGTTGAACAATTCTCTTAACATTCCACTAACATCTTTTGAAAAGATAAATGTATACAAAATGATTATTGAAATATACAAGAGTGAAGAAAAATTTGATACAGCACTTATCTTTGCAAATCGGGCTTCAGATGAGTTTTCAAAAGAAGGTTCAGCAGGTGATGTTGATTTTAAAGTTATCGCTGGAGAGTTGAAATTCTATATAGCCAAAGATAAATATGACAAAAAAAATTATGATGATGCTTTAAACCTTTTTCTCGATTTTATAAATAATCCAATTCCTCAATCTCTACTTGATGATGCACATCTTTATGTTGGAAACATATATTTTGAATTGAACGATTTTGAAAAAGCTATTTTCCATTACAATAAAGTTAAAGAGTACTCTGATGTTAAAGTTTATGGATCATCCGATAATCTTGATGAGGCGAACAAAAAATTAAAGGAAATACTGAGAAGGAATATGCAATGAAAAAAAATTTATATATTCTGCTTTTACTTTTTTTATTCCTTTTTTTAAGTTCATGTGCTAAAAAGCAAAATTTATCGGCGATAGATATTTCAGATGAAGAACTTTACAATAAAGCTTATAATTTTTATGAACAGAAAAAATGGGATAAATCTGTAGACCTTTTTCAAAAATATATATTCACCTATCCTGCAACAAAAAGGACTGAACTCGCACAATACTATCTTGCAGATTCATATTATAATAAAAAATCTTACACTGAAGCTATAGTCGAATTCGAGTATTTCATAAAAAATTATAAAAATTATAATTTGAAAAAGGATGCACTTTACAAACTTTCTATCTCCTATTACAAAATCTCTCCTCCTTATCAGTTTGATCAGAGTTTGACTTTTTCAGCAATAGGGGTTATGAGAGAATTTCTTATGGAGTATTATGATGATGAGAGAAAAAATGAAATAGATTCACTCTTGAATCTTCTACTTTCAAGGATTGAGGAAAAGAAGTTGCATACAGGTGATTTTTATTATAAAGGTAAAAAGTATAAATCCGCTGTAATCTATTATCAACTTGTTGATGATAACAATCTTAAAAATGATCTTAAAGATAGATACTATTTTTCTTATGGTAGAGCGCTTTTCAAAAATAAAGATTACCAAAAATCCTTAGAGATACTTCAAAAGGTGAGTGAGAATAGCAAATATTATAAAGAGAGTAAAAAGATAATAGATAAAATTTCAAAATCTTTATGAAAATAGGAATTTTTGGTGGAGGGTTCGATCCTGTTCATATAGGACATACCTTTTCAGTTCAATATATATTAGATAAAAAGTATGTCGAAAGAATAATAGTTATACCAACTTACAGACAGCCTTTAAAGGAAGAGTATTCAACACCTTTCGGTATAAGGCTCGCTATGGCAACAGAAGCTTTCAGGAAATTTTCAGAGGTTTTGGTTTCAGATATTGAAGGTTCTCTGCCTTTGCCTTCTTATACAATATACACTTTGAAAAAATTGAAGGAAGATTACCCAAATGATAAACTTTTTTTGATAATAGGTGATGATGAGGCATCAAACATAGTAAAATGGCATAGGTATGATGAGTTGAAAAAATATACCAACTTCATCATAACCAGAAGATACTGTGAAGAAATAAAATATGATAGAACATTTTTTAAAGATGCAATAGTTGTTGATAACCCTGTAATAGAGATTTCATCATCTTTGATAAGAGAACTTATTAAAGAAGGTGTCAGAGTTGATGGACTCGTACCTGAAAATGTTTTAAAAATAATTGTAAATGAGAGGCTTTATACTTGAAGGATGAACTATTTTTAGTGGATCTGACCAACATAATCTATAGAAACTTTTTCGCTTACATTAGAAATCCGTTGAGAAATTCTAAAGGTGAAAATACTTCGGCAATTTATGGAACCACAAATTTTTTAGAAGATCTGATTAATTCAAAAAAAATAGAATATATCGCCTGCACCATAGATTTGAAAGAACCAACATTCAGACATGAAATTTACGCTGATTATAAAGCTGGTAGGCAAAAAGTTCCCGATGAGTTGCTTTCCCAGATCCCTGTTATATACGAAATTGTGGAAGCACTTGGAATAAATATTCTTTCATTAAAAGGATATGAGTCTGATGACCTTATAGCGAGTTTATGTAAAAAATTCTACAACGATTTTAAAAAAATTTATATTGTCACAAGTGATAAGGATATGGGGCAACTCATTGATGAAAAAATAAATATGATCTATCCCAAAAAGGAAAATGGTGAGTATCCTGTTTTTGATACAAAAGGAATTGAAAAAAAACTGAATGTAAAAAAAGAACAGATAATAGATTATTACTCCATGATTGGTGATAGCGTGGATAATGTTCCCGGGATTGAAGGTATAGGACCTAAAACTGCTGAAAAGATCCTTGAGGAGATAAATTCTCTTGATGATTTTTTTAAAAATCCAGAAATTTTAAAAAATGAAAAAATGAAAGAGAAACTTCTAAAAAGTGTTGATGATCTTAAAAAGTATAGAGAGTTGATAAAACTAAAAAATGATATAAATATAGATATAAATATCGATGAACTTAGAATAAAGGAGAAAAACCAAAATAAGTTGGAAGAGATATTCAAAAAGTATGAGATTTTCTCCCAACTGAAAAATATAGAATCAAAAGAGATTGACAAAAGTGAAGATTTTAAATTGAACGAACTTCTTTTTATAGATGAAGTTTTAAAGGATAAATCTATAGTTATTTTCGAAGATGGAGATAAGATTTTGTTTGGTTCTTCTAAAGGAATCTATGAAACTGTTAAAAATGCAGGTATGGGAGAACTTAAAAAGATATTCGGTAAAATACTCATTTTTGAAAATGTAAAAAATTTTTCTGAAATTTTAGAGAGAGAGGATGCAAACGAGATAATCGATATAAACACTTTAAGACAGACAGAGATGAAAAATCCAAGCGTAAAAAAGATCGTTGAAGAGTATTATTCTGAAAGTTTTGATGATTTCCAAAAAAAAGATTTACTTGTTAAGTTTATTAAGATAAAGGATAAATTCATTCAAGATGCGAAAAATGATATAAATTTTGAAATTTATAAAAATATCGAACTCCCTATAATCCCTGCGATAGTTGGGATGGAAAGTAACGGTATAAAAGTTGATTTAAAATTTTTTAAAAATAAAAATGTTCAAATAGATGAACAGTTAAAAAAGATAGAAAAAAATATCTTTGAGCTTGCAGGTACAAAGTTCAATGTTAATTCTTCAAAACAGGTGTCAGAGTTGCTTTTTGAAAAGTTGAATCTAAAACCTGGAAAGAAGGGTAAAACAGGTTTTTCGACAGATTATGAAACACTTGTAAATCTTAAAGGAATACATCCAATAATAGATCTTCTTATAAAACATAGAGAACTTTCAAAACTTTTAAAAGGTTATGTTTTGCCGATAATATCTTTATGTGAAAAGGATGATATAATACATACTACCTTTGAACAATCTTATGCTGCAACGGGAAGATTCTCTTCAAGAAATCCAAACCTTCAAAATGTTCCACCCGAAATTAGAGACGGTTTCATAGTAAGAGACAGAAAGAATATTTTTGTTTCTTTGGATTATTCCCAGATAGAGCTTAGAGTTCTCGCTTTTCTTTCAAAAGATAAAAATCTCAACAGAGCGTTTCAGGAAGGGAAAGATATTCATAACGAAACCGCAAAATATATTTTTAACATAGATTACGAAGATATAGATGAAAAAAAACGAAGTATTGCGAAAATTATCAACTTTTCAGTTCTTTACGGAAAAACATCTTATGGTTTGAGTCAAGAACTAAGTATTCCCAAAAAGGATGCAGAGAATTTTATTAACAAATATTTTGAAGAATACAGTGGAGTTAAAAAATGGATAGAGGAAACTGTTAAGGAAGCTTCCAAGGAAGGTTATGTTAAAACATATTTTGGAAGGTGTAGGTATATTCCGGAGATCCTTTCACAGAATAAAACTGTTAGAATGGGAGGTGAAAGGATGGCTATAAATACGCCTATACAGGGAACTGCAGCTGATATTATGAAGATAGCGATAAAAAATGTTTTCCAGAAAATTAAAGGGAAAAAAGATATAATGATGATTTTAACCGTTCACGATGAATTGATTTTTGAGATGGAAGAGGATATGTTTGAAAAATATTCTAAAATACTTGAAAAATGTATGATAGATATAGAACCTTTCGATAAAATATTGAAAGTGAACATAAAGAAAGGTAAAAGCTGGGGAGAGATTTAAAATTGACTTTTTCTTTATAAAAACTATAATATTTTTATGGGAGTGGAAGAAAAGTTAAAGGGATTAGAACTCGTATACTATGATGATCTGACTGGAATATTCAATAAAAGATTTTTCAACAATCTTAAAAGATTTTTATCAGATAAAATTTTTCTTACTATTTTTGATATAGATGATTTCAAAAATGTAAATGATACTTATGGACATCTTGCGGGAGATTATGTTTTAAAGAAAGTTTCAGCGATTCTTGTTGAGTTCACTTCAAAAGGTGATTTCCCAATAAGATATGGCGGTGATGAGTTCATACTAATATCATCTTTGAAAACAAAGGTAGATTTTATAAAAGTTCTTGAAAGTTTTAAAGAAAGAATAGAAAAGAATCCTATAATTTTTAACAACAGTATGATCAAGATAACTCTATCTTTTGGAGTTTCTGAAGGCGATGTAGAAAATGTTGAGTCTATATTTGAAAATGCTGATAGCGCTTTATACTCTTCAAAGGAGAAAGGTAAAAACTGTATAACAGTTTTTGAAAAGGGAAGGGTCGGAGAGATAAAAATACCTTTCAGATGTGAAAGAGAGATAAAAAAGTGTTTAAGTGAAGGAAAGAATGTTATAGTTAAAGGTGGTTTCAGAGCAGGCAAAACATTTTTAAAAAATATACTTGAAAGGGAATATAATAATTTTTGTTTTTTAGATTATGAGAATGGTCTTGACAGTGTCCCAGAAAAAGAAGTATGTTTTTTCTATAATCCTCTTTTAGCTGAAAATGATAAAAATCTTATAAGAATTTTAAACATTTTAAAAAAGAGTGAATATAGAGAGTTCATTATTGATAATCTTAATCTTGATGAGGTTTCAAGAAATCTTGAACTTTTTTTAAAAGAAAAATCAATATTCCTTTTGAACTTTTTATTCGATATAACAACTGGAAATAGATTTCTTTTATCAAAATTTTTAAAAGAGAAGAAGGATCTTTTTGAAATAGATATTTTTGAGTTTTTGAACGATGATTTTGACCTCGGGGATGATGTCGAATCAAGGATAAAAAATATTTTAAAATTTGGACTTTTGATAGATGTTAAAAAAATAAAAAGAAAAGATGAATTGGAAATTTTGGAATATCTATCGAACAGGTTGGTTTTGAAAAATATAAAAGGTTTTTTTAGATACCTTTATCCTCCATTGTATTTTTACTTAACAAATAAATTCAAAATTAAAAGGATCTATTCAGATACTATAAAAAATTTTGAAAATTTAAAGTTTGGGTTGTTGAAAAAAGAGGAGAAAAACCTTTTACAGATATCGGAAAGATTATACTATTATGGTGATAATTCACTTTCGAAAAAGATTGTTGAAAGAATAAAGGGTGAGGATGAGAAGAAGTTTATAATAATGTCTAAAATTTATATTACAGAAGGGAATATAAATAGTGCTGAAATATGTTCTCAGAAGATTAAAAATGAGAAAGAGAAGAATGATATAAAGTTTCTTTTGGATCTTATAAAAGGTAAAAGAATAGATTCAAAATTTTGTAGAACTGATAGCCAAAAACTTTTATATTTGAGTTTTCTTTACAACCATCTTGAACTTAAAAAATTCAAAAACTTTTTAAAAAGGATAAATTATAAAGGCCTCGATAACAGGAAGAAAATGACTTACGATTTTCTATTAGGGAATTATGAAACCTTAGTTGAAGATTACAAAAAAGCACTCTTTCATCTTGAAAGATGTAAGGAAAACTGTGAGAAAAATAACTATATGGGAGATCTTGGAAAGGTTTATATGAGTTTAGGGATACTTTACGATGATATGGAAAATTATGATTTATCTTTGGATAACTACAATAAGGCACTTGAGATCTTCAAATATTCAAATATGGAAAACGCTTTACAGAGTTTGTATCTAAATCTTGCTGTTTTATATTCAAAAATGGGAGATTTTTCTACTTCATTAGATCTTTTCTCATCACTTCTCGCTGGAGAACTTGTGAAAAACAACATAAACTTAAAAAGGAATATTTTAAACAATCTTTCGCATCTTTATTTTAACCTTTACGATTTTGAAAAATCGAGGTACTATTTAAACGAACTTTACAAAACTTTTTCAGAAAATGAAAGGATACCTGAACATATTAAACTACATTGCATAAAACTTGATATAATAGAAGGTTCTTTGCCAACCAGAAAACTTGATTATTTGAATAAAAATGATATAATTAACAAATTAGAAATTTATACGATAAATTTTATAATTAAGAATAAAAAAGAGGTAAAAGAAGAGATCTTAAAAAAGTTTTTGAATAAACTTTTGGGCATCGGTCCCGGCAAGAATATTTTAGTAAAAAGTGAACTTTTGATTTTTTTGTTAATTTTTTATAAAGATAGGAAAGAGATTGTTGAAATTTTGAAAGAAAAGATTTTTGAAAATCTTTCTTATTTGAAATTAAATTCAAGAATGGATTCTTTAATCAAATTTTTGGAGTAAATTATGTTTAGATCCACAACAATACTTGGACTTAGAAAAGATGGTATTACAGTTATGGGAGGTGATGGTCAAGTCACCTTGGGGGATACTATTGTAAAGAAAGGTGCTAAGAAGGTTAAAAGGCTTTACGATGGTAAAGTTCTTGCAGGTTTTGCAGGCTCAGTTGCTGATGCTCTAACACTTTTTGATAAATTTGAAAGGTATCTAATAAGTTCAAAAGGTGATATAATAAGGGCAGCCACAGATTTGACTAAAGAATGGAGACAGGATAAAATTTTAAGACAACTTGAAGCTATGCTTGTTGTTATGGACAAAGAACATTCACTTATCATTTCAGGTAAGGGAGATGTTATAGAGCCCGATGATGGTATTGTTTCAATAGGTTCCGGAAGTGCTTACGCATATGCTGCATCGAGAGCACTTTTAAGATATTCAAATTTAACTGCAGAAGAGATTGTTGTTAACTCCTTAAAGATAGTATCAGAGATATGTATCTATACAAACGACAATTTAACCATTGAGGTTTTGAAATGAACAAAGAGATGGAATTGAATCCGAAAGAGATAGTTAACGAATTGAACAAATATATAATTGGACAGGATGAGGCAAAAAAACAGGTAGCTATTGCTGTAAGGAACAGGATAAGAAGGAAACTTGTTGATGAAAAGTTGAGAGAGGACATTTTTTTAAGTAACATCATAATGATTGGACCTACAGGAGTTGGAAAAACTGAGATTGCGAGAAGGTTGTCAATGATTTTGAAAGCACCTTTTATAAAGGTAGAGGCAACGAAATTCACGGAGATAGGTTATGTCGGAAAAGATGTTGAGTCTATAATAAGAGATCTTATGAACATTGGCTATGATATGGTTTTCAAAGAGATGTATAGCCAACTTGAAAATGAGGTTTTACAAAATGTAGAAAATGAAATACTCTCGATAATTTTCCCAGGTTTTGAGTCTTACGAAGAGAGCTCAAGAAGAAAATTTCAACAGATGTACAGAGACGGGATAATGGATGAAAGGGAAATAGAGATAAGTGTTATGGAAAATGACAAACCTATGTTTGATATATTCGCAGTTCCCGGATTAGATACACTCGAATCCTTTCAGGAATTCATAAAAGATCTTTCTCCAAAAAAAACGAGAAGAAAAAAAGTTAAAGTCAAAAACGCTAAAGAGATAATAAAGGAGAGAGAGATAAATAAAAAAATAGATAGGGATAAGGTGATAGAAGTCGCAAAAGATAGGGTTGAAAATTTTGGAATAGTTTTTATTGATGAGATCGATAAAATTATAGCAACAGAGAAGGGAGCTGGAATAGATGTTTCAAGGAGTGGAGTTCAAAGGGATCTTCTTCCTATAGTTGAGGGAACTACAGTTATGACTAAATATGGTTCTGTTAAAACTGATCATATACTTTTTATTGCAGCAGGTGCTTTTTCAAATACAGCTGTTTCAGACCTTATGCCAGAACTTCAGGGTAGATTTCCTGTAAGGGTTGAGCTTAATAGACTTGAGAAAAATGATTTTGTTAGAATACTCAAAGAACCACACAACTCAATATTGAAACAGTATAAAAACCTTTTAAAAGTTGATGGTATAGATTTAGAATTTTCAGATGATGCGATTGAACTTATATCCTCTATCTCCGAAGATTACAATCAGAAACTTGAGGATATTGGAGCGAGGAGATTGAGAACCATAGTTAACAAAGTTTTAGAGGATATAATGTTTGAAGGAAAAGATTATAATCCAAAAAATATTTTGATAGATTCGAATTTTGTAAAATCGAAAATCAAAGAGATAAGTATAACAGGTGATAGGAAAAAGTACATATTATGAATGAAAATGGAACAGGTAAGATTGAAATAGAAATAGTTGTAAAAAAATTAGAAGATGAGAGTTTGAAGGAATCTTTTGGAAAGATTTTAAAAGAGAAATTCTTTGATGATAAATATATTGATGAAAAAACAAAAAATCTTTTTAATGACCAGTTCCTTCTGCAACCTTTTCTCTTTGATGATTCGCTTTTTTTAAAAGACGAACATAAAGGAAAAGATGAAATTACCCTTTTCATAGGATTTTCAGAAAAGGGGATAAATTTGAATGATAACGATAATGTGAAATTCTTATTCATCATATCTTTTCCTACAGATTTGAAAAATAAATACCTTGAAATTTTGGGTTATTTAAAAAGGTTGTTATCATCAAAAAATTTCAAACAGAGAATATTGAATTCGAAAGATGAGATGGAAATGAAAGAAACTTTTGAGAAGGAACTTAAAGATCTTGAAACTTAAAAGAATAACCTTGTGGTCATTGCCATCATTTTGGACTATTTTTATTCTTATGGTAGGTTCCGTTAACTTTAACGATGAAGTGAATAATGGGAATTTTCTGAAGAAAATACTTTCAAATTTAAGGAAATTCTTTTTGGAAAAAGATGGAGTAATTTTCAAAATAGTTGGATTGAACCTTGACAAGATTTACCATTTTGTTCAATATTTTATTTTGGCATCTTTGTTAATGTTTGCAGCGAAAAATGATTTAAAAAAAGATTTTAAATTTAATTTAAGGCTGACTTTTTTTATAGTATTTTTGATCGGGATGCTTGATGAAATACATCAGATATTTTTAAAAACGAGGAGTTGTTCTCTTTTTGATCTTTTTGCAAACTTATCTGGTGTTTTTCTTCTATATTTGCTTTTTAACTTTAAAAAGTTGAGGAAAGATGGCATTTGAAAAGATAAGAGGAACTTACGACCTTTTACCTGAAGATTCTTTATTTTTTTACAAGTTAAAGAAGGATATTGAAAAGATTTTTGAACTCTCAGGATTTTATTATGTTGAGTCAGCTATTCTTCAACCTGTAGAGATTTTTAAAAGGAGTATAGGTTCTGAGAGCGATATTGTTAAAAAAGAGATGTTCGAAGTTGTTTCAAATTCACAGAGTATAGTTTTAAAAGCTGAAGAAACAGCACCACTCATGGCAGGTCTGTCTGAGAAAAAAATTTTGGAATCTTCAGTATTCACTAAATTTTTCTATTTTACCAAAGTTTTTAGACATGAGAGACCTCAAAAGGGAAGGTTTAGAGAGTTCTATCAGTATGGTTGCGAATCTATAGGTGATTTCAACAAGTTCATGGATGGAGAGGTAATTGAACTTGGAAAAAGGATTTTAAACCATTTCAAGGTTAGCCATTCGTTGCATATAAACAGTATCGGTTGCAATGTTTGTAGAAAACCTTATCTTGATAATTTAAAAGATTATTTGAGAAAGGAGAAGGATAACCTTTGTGATGATTGTAAAAGAAGAGTTGAGACTAATCCTTTGAGAGTTTTTGATTGCAAGAATGAAAAGTGTAAAAAGGTAACATCAGCTGGGCCAAAAATTTTGGATAATCTTTGTGATGATTGTAAAAATGATTTTGAAGGTTTGAAGGATTTTTTAAATATAAATGGGATAGATTTTATTGTTGATCCAAATATAGTCAGAGGGCTTGACTACTACGAAAAGAGTGTTTTTGAGTTTGTTGAAACTGGTGGAAAACTCGGTTCCCAATCAACTTTGATAGGTGGTGGGAGATACAGGTATAAAAAGGATGAAATATTTAAAAATGAGATAACAGGTGTTGGGTTTGCGGGAGGTGTCGAAAGACTCATTCTATCAATACCTGAGGATGTCAAAAAGAATTTTGTAGACTTCAGTTCTCTGGATATTTTTATAGTTCATTTTGGTGGCGAAACTTTTAAGAAGGGAGTTGAGCTTTTAAAAATGTTGAGAGAGAATGGAATAAAATCTGAGATATCTTTTAGTGAAGGAAGGATAAACAAGCTTTTAAGTTTAGCTTCAAAAAAGAAAGCAAAATATGTTATAATAATTGGAGAGGACGAGTTGTCGAAAGGAAAAATTTCTTTAAAGGATATGAAAACAAGTTTACAGAAAGAGATCTCTATAAATTTAGAAGATCTCTTGAAAGAGATTAAAAATGGAGATTAAATGTTTAGTACATCTTTAAGAAGCACAATGTGTGGTTATGTTAGCCTTGAATTTTTAGGGAAAGAAATAACTTTGGTAGGTTGGGTTAAAAGGGTAAGGGATCATGGGAACATAGTTTTCATCGATCTAAAGGATAGAAGTGGAATAGTGCAGATATTTACTGATAAAAAGGAACTCATATCAATTGTCAAAGAACTTAGAAGTGAAGATGTTGTTCAGATAAAAGGTGTTGTAAGGAAAAGACCAGAGAATATGATAAACAGGGATATGAAGACAGGCGAGATAGAAGTGGATCTAAAAGAACTTAAGATTATAAACAGATCTGAAGTTTTGCCTTTTGTTTTAGATGATGATGTTAAAGCTGGAGAGGAACTGAGGTTAAAATATAGATACCTTGATCTTAGAAGAAATTGTATGAATGAGACTCTGATCAAGAGATCTGAAATTATAAAAAATATAAGAGATTTTTTGTTTGAGGAAGGTTTTGTTGAAGTGGAAACACCTGTAATGTCAAAATCTACTCCAGAGGGTGCGAGAGATTATCTTGTTCCATCAAGGATACATAAAGGTAAATTTTATGCTCTCGTCCAATCACCTCAGATTTACAAACAACTCTTGATGGTTGCTGGATTCGACAGATATTTCCAGATAGCAAGATGTTTCAGAGATGAGGATCAGAGAGCTGATAGACAACCTGAGTTCACACAACTCGATATTGAAATGTCCTTTGTTGAAAGGGATGATATACTTTCACTCATAGAGAGGTTGATGCAAAAAATTTTCAGGGAGATTTTTAAAACTGAACTTCCAATACCTTTTAAAAGGTTAACATACGATGAAGTTTTTGAAAAATATGGTTCAGATAAACCAGATCTAAGATTTGACCTTAAAATAAACGATTTTTCCGAGATCGTTAAAAAAACAGATTTTAAAGTTTTCAGTGATTCAGAGTATACTGGAGGAATAATATTTGAAAATGAACTTACAAGGAAAGAGATAGATCTTTTAAACGATTTTGTAAAATCAACAGGTGGAAATGGGATCACATATTTAAAAATAGATGATACTACCATGACTGGACCTGTTGCAAAATATTTTAAAGAAAATCCTTTCAATGTTAAAAAGGGAACAATACTTTTTATAAGTGGTAAAAAGAAAAGAACTCTCGAATACCTTGGAATGTTGAGAAAAAAACTCGCTTCTTTGAAAAACCTTTACGATGAAAATGAATTTAACTTTTTATGGGTAGTTGATTTTCCTCTTTTTGAATACGATGAGGAGGAGAAAAGGTATGTTGCCTGCCATCATATGTTCACAATGCCAAAGAAAGAACATCTTGATATAATTTCAAAAGAACCTTTGAAGGCAAGAGCTGATACCTATGATCTTGTTTGTAATGGGGTTGAACTTGCTTCGGGAAGTATAAGGATACATGACAGAAACATTCAGAAAGAGATTATGAAGATAATTGGTATGAGCGAAGAGGAACTTGAATCGAAATTTGGTTTTTTACTTGAAGCTTTTAAGTATGGTGCCCCTCCACACGGAGGAATAGCGCCTGGTATAGATAGGATGGTCTCTCTATTTTTGAAGAAGGAAAATATAAGGGATGTTATAGCGTTTCCAAAAACTTTAAACGGAATAGGTCTTATGGAAAATACCCCAGATTATGTTTCAGAAAAACAGTTGAAAGAACTTGGAATAAAGGTGGTTAAAGATGAAAAAAATTAGGAAATATCCTGATCCTGTTTTGAGAATAAAATCTGAAGAGATAAAAGAGTTTGATAGGTCTTTAAAGAATATAATAAAAACTATGAAAGAAGGCATGCTTTTAGAGGAGGGGATCGGGCTTGCTGCAAACCAGATAGGAATAACAAAGAGAATAATACTCATAGGTGATGAAAAAGAACTTTATGTTATGATAAACCCTATTATAACATTTCTTTCGGAAGACAAAGAAAAGATGTTTGAAGGGTGTTTATCTTTTGAAGAACTTACAGTAAATATTTTAAGGAGTAAATCTCTTAAAGTTAAATACTTTGACGAAAACGGGAATCAGAAGGAAAAAAGTTTCGAAGGGCTTTATGCGAGAGCTATACAGCATGAGGTTGATCATTTGAATGGGATTTTGATAATCGATTATCTTGAACCAGAGGAAAAATTAAATTATAATATGAAAATATTTGATAATAAGGAGAAAAAATGACAAAAAGAGTTGAGATCGAATGGAAGGAAGGTTTAAAATTCATTTCTAAAAAGGGAACAAACGAAATAGTTATGAACTCAACAATAGCTATGAATTCCCCTGAAGATGAAGAGTTGGTGAAAAACAATTTTGCTCCTATGGAGCTTCTTTTAGTTTCGCTCGCTGGTTGTACTGGAATGGATGTTATATCTATTTTAAAAAAAATGAGACAGGATGTGAAAAATTTTAAAGTGATTGTTACCGGTGAAAGGGCAGAAGAACATCCAAAAGTTTACACAAAAATAAATATACATTATCATTTTGAGGGGAATGGAATTGAAAAGGATAAAGTTGAAAGAGCTATAGAGTTATCTTATACTAAATACTGTTCAGTTTCAGCTATGTTAAAAAAAAGTTGTGATATGAGTTATACTTATGAGATTAAAAATAGTTAGTTTTTTACTATTGTTTCTTTTTTCTTTTCTACTTTTTTCAGATGATATAGATAAAATTTATCTTGATGGGAACAAATTTTTGGAAAACAAGGATTTTGAAAATGGAATAAAAATAATTGATTTTTTTATTTCAAATTATCCAGAAAATATAAGGACAAAGGACCTCGCTGTAAATTTTATCAGAAAAAGCCCTTCACAATATTTTTCTAACAAGGTAACATATGCAGAATTCCTTTCAGAAAAATTTCCCTACGATTCTGTTACAAACAATATAAGAGTTGAGATGGCTAATGTTTATATAAACAAGAAACTTTATTTTGAATCTTTCAAATGGGTTTATGAAGTTTTCAAATTCTCTGAGGATAATTCAACAAACAAAGATAATGCTTTAAAAAACTTGAAAAATCTTATTAAAGGGTATCTTAACGAATCGGAACTTGAGTATATTTACTATAATTTCAGTGATGATAGTATAAACCCTTTGATTCTATTAACACTATATAAGATTTACAAAGAAAAAGGTGATATTGAAAAATCTGAAATTTTCAAACAAAAACTGATAAAAGAGTATAATGATTCGGATGAAACAAAAAAGGAACTTTTCGGTATAGTTGATACAAAGGGATCAAAATCAAAAATAGCATTGCTTTTGCAACTTACTGGAGATATGGCAAGATTCGGTGAACAGGTTCTTAGAGGTTGTGCTATCGCGAGTGAAGAGGAGAATATCACTTTTGATGTTTTTGATACTGAAGGAAGTAGTTTTAAAACAGTTTATTTGATAGATTCGATTTTTAAAGATAAAAGTTATGTCGCAGTTATAGGACCTCTTACGAGTCAGGAAACTGCAATCGTAGGTTCATACCTTTACAATGGAAAAACTTTACCAGTTTTTTCTCCTACCGCAACTGATGGAGATCTTCTCAATTTTGTGGATAACATTTTTCTTGTAAATAGAACTCTTGTTGAAGAAGCGATATTCACAGCTCAAGTTATGAAAAAAGATACAACTATAAAAAATGTTGGAATTATTTATCCTGATGATTCTTTCGGAAGGAGTATGAGTAGTGCCTTTAAAAGGGAAGCGAAGAAGTTAGGAATCAATATAGTTTTCGATATAGTTTATAATCCCGGAACTCAAGATTTCATTGAAAAAATAAGTTTAATCGAGAAGATGAATTTTAATGCTATATATCTTCCAACAAATTATGAGGATGCTATACTTTTAACTACACAACTCTCATTTAAAGATATAAACTGTTATCTTTATGGTTCTTCCCTCTGGTATAACGAAAATCTTATAAGACTTGCAAAAGATTATCTCAAAAAAACTTATATAGTTTATCCGAAAGTTGCAAACGAACTATCACCAAATCTTCAGAGTTTTAAAATGAATTATTACAAAAAATATGGTGATGAACCTGACAGATTTTCTATTCTCTCATACGATCTTCTCAAATTCCTTTCAGGTTTATTGAAAAATGGAATTAAGGATAGAAAAGGGATTAACGAGTATGTTAAAAAAACTGATGATTATAAAGGCATTTCAGGAAAGATTTCTTTTAAAAGGAATAGATTGAATTTTGATCTGTATTATGTAAAAAATTCAGATTTTGTTAAAAAGGAGTTTTGATGAAAGAGAAAAATGATATGATTAAAAATGATTCAAAAAGTGTTAGTTTTTCGAAATTAAGTATTTCAATATTTCTTTTGTCTTTAGTATTTATTTTTTTAGGATATTTTCTTCTTTCAAAAGGAGATTTGAAAGTTGCTCCGGTTCTTCTGACACTTGCTTATGTTGTTTTGATACCTATAGCTATCTTTAAAAAATGAAAAAATTTTTATTTGTTTTTATCCTTTTTATATCTTTCACTCTTTTCTCACAAGAGGTCAACGATATATTCAAGCAGGTTATAATACTTGAAAATGACGCTTTTGAGTTGGTACCTGCTTATGGAAAAGTTTTAAGAGGTGAAGGACTTGTTTCGGATATAGATTTTGATCTTATGAGAGAGAAATATAGAGAAGTCCTTCAAGATGGGGACAAAAATCCTTTTATATATCTTGCTTATGGTTTTACTTTCCACTACAAAAAAGAGAATGATTCAGCTTCATACTATTTTCAAAAAGCATCTCAGAGTGCAGGACTCGATTATCTTCTTCATTTAAGGTTATACCAGATATTTTCGGTGAATGTTGTTAAAAATTATATGAACTATGAGCTCGATCAGCTTGAAAAACTAAAATATATGGTCGGAGCGAACTCTCTGCCTGAGATTTCAATCTATCTAAATATTCTCGCTATTGAAAACTACAAAAATAAAAATGTAGATGAAGCTTTTTCGAATCTTCTACTTGCTAACAAACTCGATCCTTTTAATTTTCAGGTAGTCAATAACATTTTAAATTTGAGTTTAAAAGAAAAAAGGTTCGAATATACAAGTTTCGCTTTAAGCAGATACAAAAATTATTTTAAAGATGAAATTATAAAATTCATTTTCGTTTTCAATGTCTTAAAATTTTTAAGGTATTTTATTCTTGTGTTGTTCATTTTTTACACTGTTATTTTTACATTTAAAAATATAGATAAATATTTCTATTTCTTTAAAAGGTATGTAAAATTAAAGCTTCTTTTAAGACAGAAAATTTTTCTCGCTATTCTAATACTTTTGTTGCCTTTGATATTACAAATGAGTTTTATAATCTGGTTTTTTTATGTAATCATAATTCTTTTCTCTTTCTATGAGAAAAAAGAAAAGATGATAATATCTTTTCTTATACTTTTAATTTTCTTTATACCTTTAATCTATAGATTGGAATCACATATAATCGGTCACCTTAATCCTAACGACAATATAAGTGTTATATTGAAAGTTGAAAATTCTTATTGGAATACTAAACTTTTAAATAAGATAAACTCTTTACTTGAAGAACAACCTTATAACACAGCATTACTTTTTTCTAAAGGAAAACTTTATAAAAAAGGTGGTTATTTTGATGATGCAGAAAGGGAGTATTCCAAAATTTTATTGAAAGGTGAAAGTTTCCCTGAACTTTACAATAACCTTGGGAACATTATGTTTCTAAAAGGTTATTACAACAAAGCTATTGAGTACTACAACAAAGCTATTGAACTTTCTCCAAAACTCGCCCAGTCCTATTTTAATCTTGGTCAAGTTTATTTAAAACTTTTAAGACTTGAGGAGTCAAACCAATACATTCAAAAATCCAACGAATTGAATTATGAGTTGATAAGTACTTTTCTTGAAAATACAGATGAAAATTTTTACAATACGGTTGTAATCGATTGTAAAATCCCGGAAAGATTCATATATGAAGAGTTCTTGAAAAAGAAAAATATTATCGATACTCCAGTGATGATGGGAGTTAGAATAAGCCTTTTCAGTATTATTCCGTTTTTGACTTTGCTCCTTTCGCTTATTTTAACAATTGTTTCAAGTCATAGTATAAAAATATACAGGTGTAATACATGTGGTACACCTATTTCAGATGGTGATAAAATAAAATACAACGATAAAAATATATGTTTAAATGATTACAAAATAATAAGTGATACCATTTCTGATATTATGAAGATAAGAAAATTTGAGTCTTTTGTAAGGTTGAAAAAGAAAAAATCTTATTTTATTAGAAGGATACTTTCTCTAATTTTTCCAGGATTTGGAAAGATTTATGAAGGTAAATATTTCAAAGGTGGAATTTTGTTGTTTATCTCTTTAATATTTTTAATATTGATAATTTTACAAGGTATTTTCCTTAGAAAAACTACCGATATAATGCTCGAATTGAAATTTTTTGATATCAGATTTTTATTTATATTCGTTATTCTGATTTTATATCTTATAAGCTTTATAACAATAAGGGAAGAAAAATGAAAGGTGAATTAAGATCAAGAGATGATCTGCCAAACATTATAGGTTTTATAGCACAAACAGAGAAAACTGGAGTTTTAGTTTTAAACAGGAAGAACGACAAGATAGAAATAGGTTTTATTAAAGGTAATGTTAATGGTGCGGTTTATACAAGGGGCGGTATTCAGGAACTTATAAAAGAGTATCTTGTTAACAGTGGAAAAATTTCTATTGACGATTTTAAAAAAATCATTGAGATGCATAGGGAAACAAAACTCCCTCTCGAAAAGATCCTTATTGATGAAAAATATGTTGATCAGGAAAAGTTGAAGGAAATAATCAATTTTAAAATTCAGGAAATTTTTGATGAACTTTTTACATGGGACAATGGAACTTACGAATTTATAGAAGATCTTATAATGTATCCAAACTCTATTGTCAAGGTTAGTATAAACACACAAGCGTTGATGATGGAAGGTATGAGGAGAATGGATGAATGGCCGAATATCCAGACAATTCTTTCTTCAACAGATATATTTTTCAAAAAAATTGATAATGTTCAGATACCTGAAAATATAGGTATTGAAGAAAAAAGGGTTTTCGATCTTATATCTCCTGAAAAATCTCTTGGAGATCTGATAAGGATAAGTGGTCTTGGGAAGTTTTTAACTTACCAATCCGTTTACAACCTTTTGAAGATGAATCTTATTGAAAAAACTAAAAAGATCGAAAACAAAGAAGAAAAAAAAGAAGTTAAGGAAAAAGCTCCATTAGATTTAAAAATTGTAATGAACTGGCTTATACTTATAATTTTCGCTATCCTTTTGACAGGGAGTGGTTTTTTTGCAAAAAGATTTTATAATAAAATTTTTTCATATCCAGTTATTAAGTACAAAGCAACTGACCAATATATGTTGGAAAATATCGATAACATTTTAACAGTTTTCTTCTTGCAGTATAAAAGGTACCCCGAAAATTTGAAAGAACTTGTTGAAATAAAATGGGCTGATGAAAAAATTGTTGAAAGATTCTTTTATATGAAAACTGAGTTTGGGTATGTCTTAAAACCTTTGGATGAATAGGAGATATTATGAAGTATTTTAAACTTCTTTTAATTTGTTTTTTTACAGTAATTTTAATTTTGTCCTGTGATGTTCAAAATAAAGGTGTAACAGAAATAACTTTCTGGCATGTTATGGGTGGGCCTGCAGGTGATGCATTAAGGGAAATAGTTGATTCTTTTAACTTTAAAAATCCTGAATACAAAATCGTTCCCATATCTGTCGGAACCTATGAAGCTTTATCTACAAAACTTATGGCATCGATGTCTAACCCTCCTGTAATCTCACAGGTATACGAATCATGGACGAATGAGTTTTATAGTAACGGAGTTCTTGAACCTATCGAAAATCTGATAGATGAGGATTTTAGAAACCAGATAAATAACGATTTTTTTGAAATTTTTGTAAAAGATAATACTTTCGATGGTAAAATTCTATCCTTACCATTCAACAAATCTGTACCTGCATATTTTTACAACAAAGATATTTTCAAAAAATTCTCAATAGAAAAATTTCCTGAAAATTGGGATGAATTCATCTCTGTTATGAAAAAATTAACTGTTGATATAGACAAAGATGGAAAATTAGATTTACATGGTACAGCGTTCAATATAAATGTTTGGATGTTTGAATGTAGATTATTACAATATAATGGTGAACTCGTTGATTCAAACATGAACCCTTTATTCAATTCTCCTGCAGGAGTTAAAGCTATAGATATAGATAAAAGAATAGTTAATGTTGATAAGAGTGGTTATATCACAACAGGTTATCAACATCAGGATGATTTTTTGTCGAAAAAAGTTGCAGTTATATATGGATCAACAGTATCATTATCTTTTATTAAAGAGGCTAAACCAGAGTTTGAATTAGGTATAGCACCTGTTCCACAGGGAGATGGAAAAGCTGTTATAATTTCTGGTACAAATATAGCTATTTTCAAAAAAGCAACTCCAAAACAGAAGGAAGGAGCAATAAAGTTCATAAAATATTTTACTTCACCAGAAGTGCAATCTCTCTGGTCATATAAAACAGGTTATCTTCCTGTTAGAAAAAGTTCTTTTGATTCAGGACTTTTGAAAAAAAGGTTTGAGGAATATGAAGGATTAAAAGAAGTATATTTACAACTGAACAATTCCTATATGGAGCCTCAGGATAGATTGTGGTACCTTGGAAGAAAATATTTGGGAAACGCTTTGGAATATGCTATTAAGGGTAATGAGGATAGTAAAAAATCTCTCGATGATGCCGCTAAAGAGATTTTAAAAGAAATAAAAGAAAGATGAAAAGTTCTTCTATATCCAACATAATTGAAAAGATAAAAGAAAGCATAGTTGTTGTGAAAACTGATAAAAATATAGGAACAGGTTTTATTGCTGATACAACAGGGATTGTCATAACGAATGCTCATGTTGTTGAGGATAGTACCGACTGTGAAATACAGATGTCTGATAAAACATCTTACCATGCAAAAGTTATAGAATCAAATTTTGATATGGATATAGCTTTCATAAAGATAATTTCAAAAAGAGTTTTTAAAAAAGCGAATGTTTTAAAAAGAAAAGATTACAATGTTGGGGATGAGGTAATAGCTTATGGGAACCCTTTAGGTTTTGAGAATACTGTTACAAAAGGAATAATATCAGCGTTGGATAGAGAAATCGGGGGTATAAAATATATACAAACGGATGTTCCAATAAATCCCGGTAATTCAGGAGGGCCTTTGATAGATAAAAAAGGAAGAATTATTGGAATAAATACATTGAAAATAGCAGATGCTTCCGGAATAGGATTCGCGATACCTATAATCAATATTGTTCCTTTGATAAATTTAACAATTAAAAAATACAAACTTACTCCGGATAGTGTTTACTGTAATGTTTGTGGTCACAGAAATATTTCTAACTCTTCGTGGTGTGAAAAGTGTGGAGCAAAGTTAGTTGAAAATGTTGAAAAGGTAAAGAATAAAAATAAAAAATGTCCAGAATGTGGAGAGAAGAATCCTCAAGATGCAAAGTGGTGCAAGAGATGTGGACATAACCTTGATTTGGAGTGATTATGGATATTTTGCATATAGTCAAAAAGATGTTTGGAAATGAGAAGAATGACCAGATTGAGGATATTTTGAAAATTATTGAGGAGATACTTTCAACAGTTGGAACAAGTCATGATGAAGCTAAAATCGAAACATCTGATAAAAACATGTTGGGATGGTTTTTTAAAATAGGTATAACACCCATCTATCTTTATCTTTTAAAAGAGGATGGGAAATTTTTTATTAAGATAATTTCTCCCTTGACATTTCTTCCCAAAAACAATATCCTTCCTTATTACAGAAAGCTACTTGAAGAGAATTTAACTCTTGTTGATCTTTCTATAGGAGTTGATAAAAATTTTTCTTTACTCTTTTCAATTAAATCTATAGATGATATAGATTTTGAGAGATTGAAAAAACTCATAGAGACTTTTTCTAAAAAACATACTGAGTTGACTTCTAAATTGGTTGAAGAATTTCAAGCAAAAATATTTGAATAAAAAATGGAGGTATAATGAAAAAAGATCTTATTTCAATTCTTGATTTAACAAAAGATGAGATATTGGAGATTTTCAAATTGGCAAGAAAAGTAAAAAAAGAAATTAAAGCTGGGAAGTATCGTGATTGCTTTAACCAAAAGACACTCGCTATGATTTTTGAAAAGCCATCTTTGAGAACAAGGGTTAGTTTTGAGGCAGGTTTTACACAACTCGGTGGGCATGCTATTTACCTTGGTCCAAAGGATATATCACTTGGTTCAAGAGAGAGTGTTCCAGATATAGCAAGAAACCTTGACAGAATGGTAGATATAATAATGGCAAGGGTTTTTTCCCATAAATCTGTTGAGGACCTTGCAAAATATTCAAAGATCCCAGTGATAAATGGCCTTTCAGATAAAGAGCATCCATGTCAAGTTCTTGCTGATTACCTTACAATAGAAGAACATAAAGGTAAAACCTCTGGTATAAAGTTTACCTTTGTGGGAGCTGGTAACAATATGAGCCATTCTTTGATGCTAATTTCAACAATGCTTGGAGCGGATTTTTATATGGCATGTGCTAAAGGTTATGAACCTGATGGAGAATATGTAGAAAAATCAAAAGAGATGGCAAAGAAAAACAATTCAAAAGTTGTTATCACTTATGATCCTATAGAAGCAGTAAAAGATGCTGATGTTGTTTACACAGATGTTTGGGCATCCATGGGAGAAGAAGCCGAAAAAGAGGAAAGGGCAAAAGCTTTCAAGGATTATCAGGTAAATATGAAACTTTTCAAGAATGCTAAAAGTGATGCAATATTTATGCACTGCCTACCAGCACATAGAGGAGAAGAGGTTACAGATGATGTAATAGATTCTCCAAACTCTGTTGTTTTCGATGAAGCTGAAAACAGATTACATGCACAGAAAGCAGTTATGTTGAAACTTCTGGGAGTCAATAAATGAAAAAGGTATATAACGAAAAAGCTCCAAAACCTGTTGGACCATACAGTCAGGCAGTAAAGGCTGGGAATCTTCTTTTCATATCTGGGACTCTACCTATAGATCCTACTACAGGGAATATAATTGATGGTGATATTGAAACTTTAACAAAGAGAACTCTTGAAAATATAAAAATAATACTTGAAGGTGAAAGACTTTCTTTTAACAACCTTGTCAAAGTAAACATATTCATAAAGGATATGTCTAATTTTTCAAAAATAAATGGTGTATATGAGAGATATTTTAAAGATCATCTTCCAGCAAGAGCTGTAGTTGAAGTATCAAACCTTCCCAAAAATAGTCCAATAGAGATAGAGGCGATAGCATCTTATGAAAATTAATTTTTTTATGAAAGTTTCCGGAAGTGGAAACGATTTCATTATAGTTGATAACAGGGATGGTCTTAAAAGGCCATCCCCTTCATACATAAAAAAAATATGTAAAGAGAAAACTGGTGTTGGAGCTGATGGCTTGATACTTCTTGAAAAATGTGAAAAGGGTTACGATTTCAGAATGGTCTATTTCAATAATGATGGTAAAGAAGCAGAGATGTGTGGTAATGGGGGAAGATCTATAGTCCTTTTCGCATACCTTATGAAGATAGTAAAAAAAAAGCATGTCATTTTCTGCTCCAAGAAAGGGAAACATACAGCCCAGATAAAGCAAGGTAATGTTGTTAAATTACAGTTGTCTCCTCCACATTCTCTGAGGGAGAATTTAAAAGTTAAAACTGAATATGGAACTTTTACAGGTTCATTTATAAATACTGGTGTTCCACATTTTGTGATTGAGGTGGATGATTTAGAAAGTGTTGATGTTAAAAATGTTGGGAGAAATATAAGATTTTCAAAGGTTTTTGGAAAGGATGGAACCAATGTAAATTTTGTTAAAAATGTAAAAAATGGAATTATCAAAATAAGAACCTATGAAAGAGGTGTTGAGGATGAAACATTGTCGTGCGGAACAGGTTCCGTTGCGAGTGCGGTTATAATTTCAAAAAAATATAGTATACCTTCCCCTTTAAAGGTTATTGCAAGATCAGGTGAAATTTTGAAAGTTTACTTCGATGAGAATTATTCTGAAGTTTTTCTTGAGGGAAAAGTTACCCCAGTTTATTTTGGCTATAACCTTTTATGAGAAAAATCTTTTTGCTTTTTTTTCTTTTCCCCATTTTAATTTCCCCAAAAAATCTTATAGAAGAACACGATCTTACCCTGACAGAAAAATTTTTTTCAGAGAAAAAAATTGATATCATCGATTCTTTAAAAGATGATAATCTTAAAGGTATATTCTTTAGAATGCAAATAGCAGATTATCTTAAAAATAACGAATTAGAAAAGATAGTTAAAATAAATTATGATAAAAAAGAAAAATTCTTGAATCAGATTTTAAAGGATGAGAAGGATACGATAAGATTGAACTATTTTTTGAAAAACGGTTTAAAAATAGAAAACTATACAACGATGCTTTCAAAATGTGATTTTGGAAATGATTTTAGACTTAATTTTGTAAGAAAATTTCCCAAAGATACGAATTCGATAAATTTTTTTAAGAGATATCCAAAAATATTCAACCGAGAAGATTCCATTTTGATATTTACAAAAAATTTTGGGAATAAAAATTTTGATAAACTTGTAGAGAAAAAAAATTTATCAGGTTGGGTAGATTTCCTTATTAGTTTAAAAATGGATGATACATTAAAAATAAAAGGTACTATAAACGATTTTTTAGATATTTTTTCTAAGATTGAAGATAAAAAAACAAAAATCAGATATGTAAGATTTATTGATGTAAAAAATATAAAAGGTAACCTTTTATATTTTCTCGGAAGATTTTATGAGGATAATGAAGATTATATAAATGCAGCAAAACTTTATTCGGAAATTAACGATGATGAAGCTTTATTAAGGATAGTTTCGATTTTGAGAAATGAAAAAAATTTAAAAGTATATGATTCAATTATGGAAAATTACAATGGTGATGATAAAAATTTCTTATACCATAAAGCTAAATACTATTATGTAAAAGGTGAGAAAGAAAAGGTAGATTCTATATTGGATATCGTTTTGAAAGATTTCCCTTTAACTCTTTATTCAGTTAGAGCTTTTATACAGTTGAACAAAAAACTTGAAATTAATGAGGAAAAATTCGACGATGATAGCACTATTGAAAAATTGTATAAGATATTTGATTCTAATGGATCTAAAGATTACTTTAAAGATTTTCTTATTTCAAAATATAAAGATGAAACTTCCCAAAAAGATTATATTATATATCTTTTGGATAGATTCGGTTTTTGTAATTATTCAACATATTATTCTGAAATAAGGATAAAAGAAGGGGAAGATTATAGAAAATATATCAGATATTTATTCCCAACACCTTATTTCGATATTTTCAAAAAGATTTCCAAAGAGGAGAATGTTGACCTTTCACTTTTAATTTCAATAGCAAGAGAGGAGTCGAATTTTAACATAAATGTGATTTCTAATTCAAACGCAAAAGGAATAATGCAACTTATGGATTTTGTTTACGATTCTTACTATAAAGATAAAGATTATTTTGATTTAGAAAAAAATATAAGGGCTGGAGCGAAACATTTAAAAGAATATTTAGAAAAATTCCCAAACTCACCGGTTGAAGGTATAATGGCTTATAATGCAGGAATAGGAAATGTAAAAAAATGGAAAAGAAAATATTCTGATTGGGAACTTTACATTGATGGTATTCCTTTTGTTGAAACAAAAAATTATGTAAAAAAAGTTCTAAGAACATATTATTTTTATAAGTTCGTATTGAGAGTGTCGTAAAGGAAAAATGTTGGTATCAAAAATGAGAGTTCTGGATCAACAGTTTCATTTCCCCTTATGATTTTATAGAAAACTGATGATGATAATGTCCTACCACTTTTACCTGCAGTTCCTATTTTTTGTCCTTTTTTAACAAAGTCTCCATTTTTTACAGAAACTGTAGAAAGATGTGAATACTCTATTGTAAAGAGTCCATTATCGATAGTTACAACATTTCCGTTTTTGTCATTTTTGATTCCAGCAAAAATTACCCTTCCAGAAATTGTAGAGAATACATCACTGTTAAGTTCTGCTATGAAAAGTATGCCGTTTGAAAATTTTTCAGTTTCAGTGAAGGGATCTTTTACCTTCCCATATTTCCTTAATATCCATCCATTTATCGGAACGAGTGATGGTGTTTTTTCATTTGTGTTGTTTGTTTTTAAAAAAGATATCATTGAATCGGATAAATTTCTCAGATATTTTGTTATAAAAAGTAAAGTATCAACATCTGATGGGATTTCAAAATTTTCCTTTTCACTTCCCATATGGCCTGAGAAGAAGTCAAAAAGAGGTGTTAACTCTTTTATCTCTTTTTTTAAATCTGTTATACCTTTTTCAACCTGAACAATACTCTTTTTAATCTCCTGATCCTTTTTTGATAATATTCTTATCTCTTCTTTCGTCTTCTTAACGGATGAGTACTTGTTTATATTTTTTAAATTTTGAATTGTTGAAGTTGTTAAAAAGATGACCAAAGAAATTGTCAAAATAATAAATACAGGTAAAATTATGAAAAAGATTTTAAAACCTTTCGTGTCTGAAGAATCGTTTGGAACAATAGAAATATTTAACTTCCTTTTTTTAAAAAATCTATCCATCGTATGGCTCCAGTACATTTTTAGACATCTCTTTAAGTTTATTTACTGCTCTATCCTTTATTTGTCTAACTCTTTCTCTTGAAATGTTCAACTCTTTTCCAATCTCTTCAAGTGTATGTGGCCTATAATCTTCAAGACCAAAATATTTTTTTAAAACATATGATTCCCTTTCTGAAAGTTTTTCAAGTTGGCTTTGTAAAGTCTCTTTGTATCTTTTTCTAAGTAGTGTTTCCTCAGGGGAAAGATCTTTCTCTTCTACTATTGTATCTCCAAGGTAAAGGTTATCATCATCTCCAATAGGATCGGAAAGTGATAATTCTACTTTATTCAAACTCAAAATATTTTTTACCTCATTTTCTGTCATACCTATTTTATCAGCTACCTCCTTGAATGTTGGAACTCTATTCTCATTGTCAAGTATTTCCTGTTGAGCTTTGTTTACTGCGTTAATCTTTGTTATCTGTGAAAGTGGTATCCTGATATTACTGTTATTTTCAAGTATAGCTTTCATAATAGATTGTCTAATCCACCAAACAGCGTAGGAAATGAATTTAACATTTTTTGTTTCATCAAATTTACTCGCTGCTTTTATCAAACCGTAATTTCCTTCATTAATTAATTCAGCAAGTGATAATCCTTTTCCCTGATACTCCTTTGCTATGTTAACAACAAACCTTAAATTACCAAGTATCAATTTTTCCAATGCTTTTTTATCGCCATCTCTTATCCTTTTTGCAAGATCTTTCTCTTCACCCTCAGAAAGTAAAGGATACTTCTTTATCTCCTTTAAATACATTTCAAGTGAAATATCACTTATCTCTTTAATATATACCTTCCTTAATTTTTATTTAGTTTTCACAACTACCCAGATATTTAGATTACCTCTCTTAACTGTTAAAAGGACATCCTCATTTTTCCCAAATTTCTTTTCTGCATTTTTGTAATCGTTTAAGTTCGCGATCTTCATATCTTCTATTTTTACAATAACATCACCTACTCTAATTCCAGCATCAATAACAGGGGAATCGTTATCAATTGAAGTTATAACAACCCCTTTATCAACCTTCATGTTGAATTGATTCTTATACTCATCTTTAATATCATCAACAACTATACCAAGCCATTTACTTTCAATTTTATCTTCTTCATTTTTCTGTGCAACATTCTCTTTCAATTCACCTATTTTTGCATCGATTGAGATTCTTTTACCATCCCTTAGAATCAAAATCTTAACATCTTTACCAACTTTTGTTTGAGCAACCAAAATTCTAAATTGACTAACATTTTCAACCTTTTTCCCATCAAACTCTAAAATTATATCTCCTTCTTTTAAACCTGCTTTTGAAGCTGGGGAGGTATCTTCAACCTGTGAAACAAGTATTCCCGTTTCATCTTCCTTCATGCCGAACTTCTTTTTTAGTTCAGATGTTAACTCCTGTGGGTATATACCAAGATAACCTCTTGAAACTAATCCTTTATCTTTAAGTTGATTTATTACCATAACAACCATATTTGAAGGTATCGCAAAACCAATTCCAACATTTCCACCCGATGGGGATGCAATTGCTGTGTTAACTCCTACCACATTTCCATAAATATCAACAAGTGGTCCACCAGAATTTCCGGGATTTATAGATGCATCTGTCTGTATAAAATCCTGATAAACTGGTCCCTCAGAAAGGTTTATGTTGGATCTGTTTTTTGCAGAAATAACACCTACGGTTATTGTTCCATCAAAACCAAAAGGATTCCCGGCTGCCATAACCCAATCCCCAACCTCTATATTATCCGAATCACCAAAATTTAAAAAAGGCATATTTTTAACTTTTTTTAATTTTAAAAGAGCTATATCTGTTCTTTCATCCTTTCCAACTATCTCAATATCCTTATCTTTGAACTCTCTACCATCCGGAAGTTTTATAGAGATCTTCTGGGCACCTTTTATAACATGGTAATTTGTAACAATATATCCATCGGATGAAATAAGAAATCCTGTCCCAAGAGATGTGTTTTTATTTTCAAGCTGGGGGAAATCTTTAAAAAATTCTCTGAAAAAAGGATCATTAAAAGGAAGAAATGGGGAAACTTTAACAACAGATTCTGATGAAATATGAACAACAGAAGGTGTAACTTTTTTGGCAAGATCTCTGAAATTTGGATAACCAGAATTCTGATAATCTAAAGAGACTGTTTTTATCTCTCCGGATGCTGATTGTGCATCTACTCTGTCAACAATTTTTGCAGAAATTATACCTAATATAAAAACTGATAGAATTATAAAAAATATCGTAATATTTCTTTTCATACTATACCTCCTTTTTTCTAAAAAGATAATTTTATATCTATTCATTTTAAAGTCAAGAATATAAAGGTAATATTGAATAATATTACCTTTTTTGTATAATAAATTTATGGAAAATAAAAAAAGAATGGATGAAGGTATAAAGGTAACAGTCATAGGACTTTTAATAAATGTTATCCTTACATCTCTAAAAATAATTTTTGGTATCGTAGGGAGAAGTAGAGCATTGGTTGCTGATGGTTTTCACTCACTTTCAGATTTTATTACAGACATTGTTGTGATTTTTGGTTTAAAATTTTCTTCAAAACCTGTTGATGAATCACATGATTACGGCCATGGGAAAATAGAAACTTTTGCAACTTTTATTGTAGGTATATTTTTAATTTTGGTTGGTATCTATATTTTTTATTCATCAGTAACAACAATTTTTTTAATTTACAAAGGTAAAGAAGTAAAACAACCTGAATTTGTAACCTTCATTTTTGCATTTCTTTCAATAATAGTAAAGGAAGGGCTTTATAGGTATACAGTTTTTGTTGCAGATAAAATAAAGAGCCAGTCTATAAAAGCCAACGCCTGGCATCATAGATCCGATGCTTTTTCATCAATTGCAACAAGTATTGGAATAGGACTTGCAGTTTTTAATAAAAATCTGATAATCTTTGATCCTATTTCAGCAATGATAGTAACAATTTTTATAGTAAGGGTGGGAATTGATATCGTCAGGGATTCTTTCGATGAACTTACTGAAAAATCTTTAAGTTCGAAAGAAGAGGAAGAGATATTAAAGGTTATTGAGGGTGTTAATGGAGTAATAAATCCACATAGTATACAAACAAGAAAAGTAGGTAATTATATAGCAATAGATTTACATATAGAGGTTGATAAATCTATTTCGGTTGAAGAAGCACACAGGATAACTGAAAAGGTTGAAGAAGAAATGACAAAGAAGTATGGAGAAAATTATTATATCAATATCCATATAGAGCCAAATAGTTAATAAAAAAGGGGAGTATAAAAACTCCCCTTATCTTTTAAAAGAATTATTTACTTTTTGTTTACGAGGAAATGAGACTCGGATGTGAGATTTATTTTGTTTATAGAATCTACAACTATCTCTGTTGAAACTATAAGATTGTAAACATAGCCTGCTTCAAGTTCTTTCCCTGTATACGTTATCTGTGTATCTGCACTCTCTATGTTCCAGACAAGTTCATTTTTGTAGTTTAACAATGTAACGTTATATTTTTCTGCACCGTTAACTTTGTTGAAATAGATTGTAAGATCCTTTGTTGAAACAGCTGTATCTTTTGTTGAAGGTGAGTAAATTGTTAATTCTGGGATTTCAATAGCATATTTATTCATAAGATTTTTATCTATTGAAACTTTATAGAAATATTTACCAGCGTTAGCAATTTGATCTTTAAAGTTATCGGTCTTTTGAATCTGATATGATATTGGCTGCTGGTAAGCGGAATCAGCACCTTCAGCTTTTTCAATTATGATGTTAGTGCCTTTTGGTTCCTCTTTAAGATCCCAGTAAAGTGTTACTTCACCTGAAGTGTAGGTTGTGTCACCTAAAGTAACGTTTTTGATATCCTTGAAGTTAACCTTTTTTAAGAAAGAAACAGAGTAGTTGTAGGTCCCTTCAATTTTTACTTCCTGTTTTGAACAGGATATGGCAAATATTGTAAGGATAACGACTAAGTAAATAGAAAGTTTCTTCATTTTTTTATACCTCCTGAAATATTAGTTTATCGAATTATATGTTTAAAATTTTAAAAGTCAATACCATGATTTTGTTGAGTTTAGATATATTTTAAAATTTATTTTACAAAAAATATTTTATGTTGAAAAATGAATTTTATTAGATATAATAAAAATTAAAAAGGAGAAAAGATGAACAATTTTATCTTTTATAACCCTGTAAAAATTATTTTTGGTGAAGATAAGTTTTACGCTTCTTCCGAATATTTAAAAATTTTAGGGAAAAAACATCTAATAGTTGTTGGAAAAGGCTCTGTTAAAAAGTATGGACTTTTAGATAAACTTGAAAGGATGATAAAAGAGAATGGCTCAAGTTATATTATTCTTGAAGGTGTTAAGCCAAATCCAGTTATAGAAAAAGTCAGAGAGGGTATAGAAATCGCTAAAAAGGAGAATGTTGATTCTATAGTCACATTAGGTGGTGGAAGTGTTATAGATACTGGAAAAGCTATAGCTGCAGGATATTTTTATAATGGTGACCCTTGGGATATGTTTTCAAAGGATATTAAAATTGAAAATGCTTTACCTTTGATGGTTATTCTTACAGTTTCTGCTACGGGAAGTGAATTCAATCCAATCTCTGTAATCCAGAATGATGCTTTAAAACATAAGATTCGGATTCAAGGTGAAAAGCTTTTTCCCAAATTTTCAATCCTTGATCCGAAATTGACTGTTACACTTCCAAAAGATTACACCGCTTTTGCATCTGTTGATATAATATCCCATGTTCTTGAAGGTTATTTCACATCTGATGATGAGAATACTCCCATTCAGGATGGTTTTACGGAAACAATTGTAAAAACTGTTATAAATTCAACATACAAAGTTTTAAATGACCCTGAAAATGTAAAAGAGAGGGCAAACATAATGTGGGCTGCTGCTCTTGGTCTTAGTGGTATTACAACTGCAGGTATCGGTAAATTTAAATTTGAAAACCATCTTATAGAACATGCTCTTAGTGCACTTTTTGATGTTCCACATGGCGCTGGCCTTTCAATAGTGATTCCAGCATGGATGAAAGTTAACAGTGAAAAATATTCGAGAAAATTCTACCTTTTTGGTAAGAATGTTTTTGGAATAGATGGAGATAAAAATTATGTTGTCAAAAGAAGTATCGAAGAACTTGAAAAATTTTTTGATGATATAAAATCTCCAACAAGGTTGTCTTTCTATGGGATAAAAGATTATGAGGAGATAAAAAAGAATGTTATAGAATGTGCACCAACAAGAAACCTTAAAATAGATTATGATTACATTTCACAAATAGTTGAACTTATGAAGTAAACTTTTCCTGAAGTATTTTAAGAATTGTTTCAAAATGGAATCTCATATCCTCATCCATTTCGGTCTTCAGTTCTTTAACGAATTTATCTGATATTTCTTTGTTATCCAATCTTATCTCTTTTAAACAAAAACCTTTCAATATTTTAACGAGTATGTTGACTGTAATATAAGCGTAAGGGTCACATGGCCCACATTTAGCGGATATATCCTTTATAATCCCATTTTCATTCAAAATATAGAAAGATACAACATCTTTAAACTTTGATGAAGTATCACAAACTGAACCTTCTATAGAAATGTTGAATTTATCAATAATTTTAGGTTGTTCTTTCTGGATTCTGATAAGGTATTTTTTTATTTCTTCCTTTTTCATAAAGTTGGCCATCCTTTAAGAGAGTTAAGGATCCCCTTTATACTCTTTTCAAGTTTCTCAAGGTCATCTTCATCGTTGTAAAATCCAAAAGATGCTCTTATAGCTGGATAATATAAAGGGTTTATTTCTCCTTTCCTCTCCCTGTTATCGAAATATGGATTTACACAAAAAAAACCGGTTCTTAAAAGTATTCCATATTTTCTGTCCAGTTTTTCACCAATAGTTTCATCATCTTCTGAAAATCTTGTGAATTTTTTTATAAAAAATGTTGTTATTCCTTTGACATTTTTATCATCAGTATCTCCAACTATCATTATCTCTTCATAATTTTTTAGAAATTTTCTGAAAAGGGTGTTCAGATAGTTAACTCTTTTTTCTATATTCTCATAACCTATCTTTTCAACGAAATCAACTATTGAGGATACACTGTAAATTGCAGAAAAGTCAGCAAGACCTGCTTCATATCTGTATGGGTATGATCTATACTCTGGATCCTTTTTGATGAAAGTGTTCCTTATAGTATCACCACCAACATTGTAAAGATCAATCTTATCGAAAAGATCATTTTTTACATACAAGACACCAAGTCCAGTTGGACCATAAATCTTGTGTATTGAAAAAGCCATAAAGTCTATATTGTTTTTAGCAACATCAACCTTTGTATGTGGAACAGATTGAGCACCATCGATAAAAATGTATGCACCATATCTGTGAGATATATCAGCTATTTTTTTTATTGGGTTTTCAATACCATCAAGATTTGATATGTGAACGGTTGAAACCAAAATAACATCACCTTTTCGAAGTTCATTTTCCAGAATCTCTAAATTGAAGGTGTTATCTTTATTTACATCTATTATAGAAAGATCTATTATTCCCTTTTTTGAAAGTTCCTTCCATATACAATGGTTTGAATTATGTTCCTTTTCAGTAATTATTACCCTTTTCCTCTCTTTTTCATATTTGAAAGATCTTGCAAAAAGGTTTATAGATTCGGTAGTGTTTCTTGTCCAAACTATTTCCCTTTTACTTTTAGCATTTATGAGTTTTGCGATTTTTTCTCTTGAAACATCAAGTCTTTCTTCGAGTTCTTTGGATAATCTGTAAGTTGATCTGCCTGCACAGATAGAATATTTTAAATAATATTCATTGATACTTTCTATCAATATGTAAGGTTTAAGTCCCATACAAGCAGAATCGAGGTAAACTTTTTTAGGGTTGTATTCAAAAAATGGGAAATATTTTTTGTAATTTTTCATGTGAAATATATTATAGATTACAATACTTTTGTCAATAAACTACTTGATTTTATTCGAAATTATAATAAAATAAAAATCTTGAAAAATTTTCAAAAATCAGGAGGTTAAAAAGATGGAAAAAATGATTTACTTCTTTGGTAAAGGAGTTACCGAGGGAAACGCATCGATGAAGATGCTTTTGGGAGGTAAAGGTGCCAACCTTGCCGAAATGGCATC
The DNA here is from genome assembly GCA_002441125.1 of Caldifarciminota bacterium UBA6260. GTDB lineage: Bacteria > Hydrothermota > 32-111 > 32-111 > 32-111 > 32-111. The sequence continues at coordinate 11,837 of DJVI01000015.1, read as the reverse complement.
TTTGGGATTACCTGTTCCTCCAGGATTTACTATAACCACAGAAGTTTGTGCCTATTTCACAAAAAGTGGCGGGAAATACCCTGAAGGACTTGAAAATGATGTTGAAAGGAATTTGAAAAAGTTAGAGGATATTTTAGGCAAAAAATTCGGAGACCAGAATAATCCTTTACTTGTTTCTGTAAGATCTGGAGCTCCAGCTTCTATGCCGGGTATGATGGATACAATTCTTAACCTTGGACTTAACGAAACAACAGTTTTGGGATTAGCGAAATCAACAAACAATGAAAGGTTTGCATACGATGCTTACAGAAGATTCATACAGATGTATGGAGATGTTGTTTTACATGTTGAGCATAAACATTTTGAAGAAATATTAAGCAAGGTAAAAAAGGAAAAGAATGTCACCTTGGATGTTGACCTTGATGTTAACGATCTTAAGAAAGTTGTTAAACTCTATAAGGAACTTGTGAAAAAAGAAACAAAAAAAGATTTTCCTGAGGATGTGAAGACTCAACTTTGGGGAGCTATTGAGGCTGTTTTCAAATCATGGAACAATGAGAGAGCTATAGAATACAGAAAAATAGAGAAGATCCCAGAAGACTGGGGAACAGCTGTTAATGTTCAGTCAATGGTGTTTGGAAACATGGGTAACGATTCAGCAACTGGAGTTGCATTTACAAGGAATCCATCTACAGGTGAAAATTATTTTTATGGTGAGTATCTTGTTAACGCTCAAGGTGAGGATGTTGTTGCTGGTATAAGAACACCTCAACCTATAAATAAAAATTCTAAAACTGATGATTCTCAAAAAACACTCGAAGAGTTGATGCCAGAACTTTATAAAGAACTTGAAAGTTATAGAAACCTTCTTGAAAGACATTATAAAGATATGCAGGATATGGAGTTCACAATAGAAAAAGGGAAACTATGGATGTTACAAACAAGAAATGGAAAAAGAACTCCACAGGCAGCAATAAAGATAGCTATTAACCTTTATGAGGAAGGAATAATCGATAAAAAGACTGCTGTTTTGAGAGTTACTCCAAAAGATGTTGATGGAATGTTACATCCTATGATAGATCCAAAAGCTAAATTGAATGTTCTATCAAAAGGTTTACCAGCATCCCCCGGTGCAGCGAGTGGAAGGATAGTTTTTTCAGCAAAAGAAGCTGTTGAAAAGAAAAAGAACGAAAAGGATCTTATCCTTGTTAGAGAGGAAACTTCTCCTGAGGATATAGTTGGAATGAACCTTTGTAACGGTATCCTCACAGCAAGAGGTGGTATGACTTCACATGCTGCGGTTGTTGCGAGAGGTCTTGGAAAACCTTGTGTTGTTGGTTGCTCAGATATTGAAATAGATCTCGATAAAAGGATAATGAAGATTAAAGATAAAGTTTTAAAGGATGGAGATTATATCACTATTGATGGTTCAACTGGAAGGGTTATCGAAGGAAATGTCAACAAAGTGAAACCAGAACTTAAAAATGAATTTGAATCTTTGATGAAATTTACAGATGAGTTTAAAAGGCTTGAAATAAGAGCAAACGCTGATACACCTTCTGATGCTCAAACTGCAAGAAATTTTGGAGCGAAAGGAATAGGGCTATGTAGAACCGAGCATATGTTTTTCGGAGAGGATAGGATTGAAGCGATGAGGCAGATGATACTTTCTTCAACTACTGAAGAGAGGAGAAAAGCTCTTGAAAAAATACTACCTATGCAAAGGGAAGATTTCGTAGGAATTTTCAGAGCAATGGATGGTTATCCTGTAGTTATAAGAACTCTTGACCCACCATTGCATGAATTCTTACCAAAGGAAGAATCACAGATAAAAATTCTCGCATCCAAGATGGGAATATCTGTTGATATACTTGAGCAGAAAATTGAGAGTTTGAAGGAAGCTAACCCTATGCTTGGTCATAGAGGTTGCAGATTGGGAATAACATATCCTGAGATAACTGAGATGCAGACAAGGGCTATAATAGAAGCAGCATGTATAGTTACGAAGGAAGGTAAAAAAGTTATTCCTGAAATAATGATACCTCTTGTTGGTAATGTTAAAGAGTTACAGTTGCAGAAAGAGGTTGTTGTTAATACAATGAAAAAAGTTTTTGAAGAATACAAGATGGAATTGAAGGTTTTGATAGGAACAATGATTGAGTTACCAAGGGCTGCTCTGACTGCATTTGAAATTGCCAAAGAGGCTGATTTCTTCTCCTTCGGTACAAACGATTTGACTCAGACAACTTTAGGGTTTTCAAGGGATGATGTTGGCCCTATTTTGAAAACATACATAGAGGATAAAAAGATTTTAAAAGATGATCCTTTCCAGACACTCGATCAGGTTGGTGTCGGAAGATTGATAAAAATCGCTATAGAGGATGCAAAAAAAGTAAATTTAGATATTGAACTTGGAGTTTGTGGAGAACATGGTGGAGACCCAGCATCTATAGATTTCTTCAATAAAAATGGTTTCGATTATGTTTCCTGTTCACCTTTCAGAGTTCCAATAGCGAGACTCGCAGCAGCCCAGAGTGAATTAAAAAAACAGTAAGGAGAAAATATGTTAGACAGGGAGTTTATAGTATCGAACAGAGAACTTGTAGAAAAAAGTGCAACAGCGAAAAAATGTAAGATAGATTTTGAATACCTTTTTAAGGTTATAAACAAGAGAAAAGAGTTGATAAACTCACTAAACTCCCTTAGAGAAGAAAAGAATAGAAATAGTTTAAAAGTTTCAACAACAAGAAAAGTAGGAGGGGACATAAATCCCCTCCTTGAAAAAGGTAAAGAGATTTCAATCAAGATAAAAGAAGATGAGGAAGAGTTAAAAAAAATTGAGGAAGAGGAATTTAACCTTTTGAAATGGATTCCCAATATACTCGATGAAGATGTCCCTTCAGGTGAAAATTCAAATTTTAAAATCGTTAAAGAGTTTGGAAAATTCGAAGAGAAAAAATTATCATATTTTGATATAATACAATCTGATGAAGGTATCGATTTTAAAAGGGGAGCAAAGATTTCGGCATCACATTTCCCACTATATATGGGTAAGGCAGCATATCTTGAAAGGGTGCTTATTAATTTTATGCTTGACCTTCATATTGTGAAACATAACTATAAAGAGATCTTCCCACCTTTTCTTGTCAATTACGATTCACTCTTTTCAACTGGACAGTTACCAAAACTTGAAGAGGACATGTATAGGTTGAAAGATGATGATCTATTTTTAATACCAACTGCGGAAGTTCCCGTAACGAATATTTTTAAAGATGAAATACTTAACGAAAATGAATTACCAAAAAAATTTGTTGCATACTCAGCTTGTTTTAGAAGGGAAGCAGGCTCATATGGAAAGGATACAAAAGGTTTAAAAAGGTTGCATCAGTTCAACAAAGTTGAACTTGTCAGATTCACAAAGCCGGAGGAATCAAAAGATGCACACCTTGAGATGCTTGAAGAAGCACAGAAGGTGCTTGTTTTACTTGGTTTATCTTACAGGGTTATACTTCTACCTGATTTTGATACATCCTTCTCATCATCGAAAACTTACGATATTGAAGTTTGGGCAGAGGGTTCGAAAGAGTTTTTGGAAGTTTCATCAGTGAGCAATTTTCTCGACTTTCAAGCAAGAAGAGGGAGGATAAGGTATAAGAGTAGAGAGGGTAAAAATCTTTTCGTTCATACCTTAAACGGTTCAGGTCTCGCAACACCAAGAACGGTTATAGCTATAATCGAAAAATATCAAACAGATGATGATTTCGATTTCCCTCCGATTTTAAAAGATTACATAAAATTCGGAAGAGAGATTTTTAAAAGTTTATGAATTTAAAAAAAAATTTATTTTTTTTTCTCGTTTCTCTTTTTTTTGTTACAGGATGTGCGAAGAGAAATTTTAACGATTATGGTAAAGGTCTTGTTGTAAGAATTGCTCTTGATCATAAAGTAAAGGAAGCTTTTATAACTTCAAAATCTAATTTTAAACTTATAACACAGGAAGGTGAAATAGAAGTTAAAGGTAACGATACATGTTTTATATATTCAGGATACAATTATCCTTCAGTTTATATTAACAGAAATAAAAGGATAGTTTTAAAATATTATCCTTTGAAATTCGTTCCAACACAAAAGGATGGATATTTGATCTATAAAGGTATGGTTTACAGGGGGGAGATAATTTTTATTAAGGATGTTGATAATTTTACATTACCTATAAATAGACTGTATATGGAGGATTATCTTAAAGGTGTTGTTCCTGCAGAAATAGGGAAACTGGACAAAAAAAGGATAGAGGCACTTAAAGCACAAGCTGTTGCTGCAAGGACTTACGCTTACAGTAGATTAAACAAAAACTATGATATGGGGTATGATCTTGAATCAACTGTGCAGGATCAGGTATATAGGGGAGTTCTTGTTGAGGATAGTTTGGTTAACATTGCCATAGATATGACAAAAGGTGTTGTAGCTTTATACAAGGGAGTTCCAATAGATGCCAAATACCATTCAACATGTGGAGGTTATACAAGTAATAATGAGGATGAATGGAATGTTAAACCCTCCCCATATCTTAGATCTGTTGTTGATGCACCGAAAAATTGCATTTTTGGATATGGAAAACCTTACTGTTCACAGTCAAAACATTTCAACTGGGGTTATCAGTTTGAAAGGGAATATTTTTACAAGATGATTTCAAATAACGCTTCAACTATTTTTAAAAAGGAATTAAATATAGTAAATTTCAAAATTAAAAAATATGATAAACATAAAAAGGTTGTTGAAGTGGAACTTGTAGATAAGAGTGGGGAAAAATTTTTAGTTAAAGGTCTTAATATAAGAAAACTGATAACATTTGAAGAGTATAAAGGGGGATTTCTAAAAAGCAGGATGTTTAATTTTGAGGAAAAAGATGGTAAAATATTTATATATGGGAAAGGTTTCGGACATGGAGTTGGAATGTGCCAGTATGGAGCGATGGAGATGGCAAATCGTGGCAAAAGTTATAAAGAGATATTAAAACATTATTACAGGGGGATAGAATTAAAAAAGTTATACTGATAATTTTTATTTCATTTTTTTTTATCAGTATATTTTCTGAAAAAATAAGAAGTATCAGAATAGAGGGTAATATATATTTTCCTGAAGAAAAAATAAAAAAAGTTTTGAAAATGAAAGTTGGTGGGAATATAGATAAAGTTACTTTTAACGAAAGAAAGAATATTTTAATCTCTTTTTATAAATCTAACGGATTTTTAGATGTTGATATAGAAAGGTATGAGATGTCTACAGATTCAAACAAAGCGGATATATTTGTTAAAATAAATGAAGGTTTCTTAACTCTTATATCAGATGTAAAAATATATGGAAACAAAGTTTTGGATATAAATGAAATCCTTTCAATACTCGATTTGAAAAAAAATACGCCTCTTGATATTGCCAAAATCTATCAAAAACAGATTAACATAATGGATAGATATGCTTCCTTAGGTTATATTTACTCTTCTGTGGATTATGAACTTGTTCCTCAGGAAAACAGATACAGGGTTGCTCTATATGTTAACATTGATGAAGGTGTAAAAACTTACATCAAGGATATCAGTTTTGACACGATTAATTTTAAAACAACAAAAAAAATTTTTGAAATGGAAACTAAAAGTTATAGTGGAAGAGTTTATATACCTGAAGATATCTATTACCTTCAACAGAAAATTTATTCTTCAAACCTTTTCAATTCTTTGAATTTTAAAGTTGAAGGTATTGATGAAAAAAAGGAATCCTTAACAGTTTTTTTTTACGGTGATGAGAAAAAAAAGAATTGGATATCTTCGGCTCTATTGTACCAATTTCCAAACAATCTGAAGATTTCTACGGGAATAGGAAACGATAACCTTTTCAACAATTCAGAGAAACTCTCCTTAGAAAGCTCAGCATCTTCATCTTTTGCCTCAGATCCTTTTATGATGTATGACAAATGGTTTTATACAATTTTGAGATACAAAGTTCCATACCTTTTTAGTTCATTTTATTCTTTCAATTCAAATGTAGGTTTCAATATAGAGAGTAATCCATTCTATTTAAAAAAGGATTTTGTTTTGAATGCTGGTATAAGTAGAATTTTCAACCTGTACTCTTTTTCAAACAACTGGTCATACAGGTTGAGTACTATAGATACATTTTTTGAAGGACAGAGTTACAGATATGAAAGGGCAACTACAAATTCTACAAATCTTATAGTATATTTTGATTCAAGAGATGAAATTATTTTCCCTATGAAAGGTGTATATTCGATGGCTAAATTTGATTTTGCTGGTGGTTTTTTGAAAGGTTATAACAATTTTTTAAGATACGTTTATGAGAATTCAAATTATTATGGTTACAAAGAACAGATAGTTAACATGTTGAGGGTTAGGTTTGGAATCATATTACCTTATGGATCGTCTTATGAAAGAGGTATATCGATAAATGAGCAGTTCACTCTCGGAGGGCTTACAAGTGTAAGAGGTGTAAAGCAGGATTCTATAGGTCCTTTAAATGATCTTGGAACAAGATCTGGAAACTTTATGATAAATCTCAATTACGAGTTGAGAGTAAAAGCTTATAAATCTTTTGGGATGATCTATTTTTTTGATACTGGATTATTAAAAAGATATTTCGATTTCAAAATCAATATTAAAGATTTTGTATTTTCAGGTGGTGTAGGAATTTTTTACAATACCATGTTTGGAACTTTAAGGTTTGATGTTGCAAAACCTTTTAATGTTGTTGATGATATGAAATATTATTTCAGTATAGGGCATCCTTTCTGATGGAAAGAAGAAAAAAAACTGTATTGATAATTCTTATTGCTATTTTCGTTATCTACATATCCAATTTAATTCTTTTGAATTTTGGTGTTTTCAACAGATTGATAAAATCTGGATTGGAAAATTTTATATCGAGATCATTTAAAGGGAATTGCCAAATAGAAACATTAAAGGGTAATCTGAACAGGTTTCAGATAAAAGGTTTGAAATTTGAAAATGAAAATTTTTCGTTAACGAGTAAAACTACAAACATTTCGCTTAGTTTATTTTCATTGTTTTTCAAAAGATTGATAGTGAACAAGTTTTATGTTGAAGATATTATTTTTGAAACAAAAGATGATAAGAGAGTTTCCCCATCAGCTGAAAAAAACAGATTCGATATAAAAAATTTTAAATTTGGGTTCGTTTTGCCAGATTTTGAGAATAAAATAAAAGTTGAAGTTAACAATATAGAAGTAAAAAATTTAGAAGTACATTACAAAGGTTTTACATTAACGAACAAAAAGTTTTTATCTTCTTTAAATTTGGATAAAAAACTCCTTTTTACCTATTATAAATTTTATGATATTTCCTTTGATACTTTTAACCTGAAAAATGTTGAGGGAGAGATCTCATATTTTTTGAAAGATTCTATAGTGATAAATAACACTATAAATTCGGATAAGATTTTTTCAACTTTTAAGGTAATCCTTAAAGATTCTTTCCTTCAAATTAACAACTTTGAAACAAAACTTTATGATAAAATTTTTTATTATGGCAAAAACAGATACACTTTTGATGGTAAACTATTAGGAGATTTTATCCTTTCACCTTACCTTGAGAATGGAAATTTCAAATTTGAGATCAATAAGTTAGGTTACAATGAATTTTCTTTTGTGGACATAAATGGAGAAATCTCTTTTAAAAATGATACACTTAATGTTGAAAATATTAAATGTGATGATAAAAACCTTTGTATTCTTGCAAAAGGTTTTGTAGATTTTGAAGATGGATTCAACGGTGAGTTCACATTAAAACTCGACTCTTTATCACTTGAGAGTTTTTTGAAAAAAATAGAGTTTAAAAAAAACAGATTTTATGGGAAAATTAACTTTAAAACGAACTTTAAAGATTATATAACATTAAATTTTGACTCTATAAAAGGCTCCTATGGAGAGTTCGAAGACTTAATTTTAAATGGTTCTTTTACTATAAATAAAGATAATGTTTTCACAAAAGATCTTAATTTGAATCTGAAAGAAGGAAAAGTTTGGTTTAATGGTTATTTTGGTAAAATAAATGATAATCTAAAAATTACTTTTGAAAAATTCCCTCTCAGTTTTGTTTCTGAAATAAACAGAAAAATAAATTTGGGTGGGAATTTGAATGGTTTTATAAATTTGAAAGGTAAAAGAGAGTATTTTTCTTGTGAAAATTCTTTGGAGATAAAAGATTTTAACTTAAATAACAATTTTATAAACTTTCTTTCCTTAAATTCTAAATTCCTTTTTAAAGATGGTTACTTTGACCAGTTCGTAGGTTCTTTTTATGCTATCAATGGGAAATTTTTCAAAAAGAGTCTGGATATAATGTATGCTGAAGTTAAAAAGGAAAATGAAAGAGTTTTTATAGATATTGATGCTATTTCAGAAATAATATCTTTAAGTGCTAAAGTAGAAGGCCAGTTAGATGAAAAAAAATTAAAATTCCTTGGGAATGTTTCACAACTTGATATTAAAACTGATGTTGATTCTTTGAGATTAACAAAACCTGTTGAAATAAAAATATTACAAAATAATTTTTCAATAAAAGATTTTTCTCTTGAAGGTAAGGAAGGTTATGTACATTTTGAATTTACAAAGTTAAAAGATTCTTTCACATTCAATTTTGAGATTATGGATAAAAATCTTTTACTCTCGAGATATTTCTCAGGTTATGATATTAAAGGGGATGCCTTAATCTATGGCAATGGTTTTATATCCAATAAAATAAAAAAGTTAACTTTTTCAGGGAAATCGAAAAACTTGAACTTTTATGAACTTATTTTTGACTCTCTTGATTTCAACTGTGATCTTGAAAACAGTATTTTAAAATTAAACCATTTCAATCTTTACAATGAAGATAACCTTTCTTATACTTTTGGTGAACTTTATATAAAAGATTTTTCAAAAATTTTTGATTCTGAATTGAATCTTAAGTTGAAACTTTCCAATATTGGTGGGAAATATTTTATTCCTTTAAAAAATATTTTCACTGTTGAAACTAAAAGAGGTTTGAGTTTGGAAGGAAAAATTCTTGGAACTCTGTATGACCCTAAATTGTATGGGAGAGTTAAGGTTGATTCTTCAAATATATATATTGTTAAGCTTGGTACTACAATAAACAATGTTGAAGGGTATGGAGTTTGTGAAGGTGATAGTTTGAAAGATATTCAACTGAAAGGGTTAACTGAAAAAGGGAAAGTTGAGCTTTCGGGGGAAGTAGAAAAGAAAAAATGGGCTCTTGGGACATATCGTTTCGATATTGTTGCTGATGGGGTTCATTCCAATGGAATAGATTATGTTGATGCTTTCGCTCAATGTTCAATAAAAATTTATGGTGATGAAAATCAGGTTACAACATCAGGCTTGATATTCTTGAATGAGGGAGTTTCAGATTTTCCATTCTTTGTTAAGTCACAGGAAGGAGGTGCTTCATCATCAAGATATATTTCAAACCTTGACCTGAAGTTTGTATCTGATGGAAACTTATGGCTTAAAAACAGTTTCGTTGATGTTGAGTTAAAAGGTGAGGTTAATTTAAAGAAGGAGAATTTCAAATACAGTATAACTGGTAACGCTGAAGTTATAAGAGGTACATATTTTTACCTTGGAAAAAGGTTTTCCATAGAAAGAGGTATTTTCACATTGAGACAGAGTTTAAAAGATATTGATCCATTTATGGATATACTTGCAAGCACTAATGTTTATTTTAATGAAGGTGATGAGAGAAAAGAAGCTAAAATCAACATAAAAGTTAAAGGCAGCACTTCAAATCCTGAAATAGTTGTAAGTTCTGATCCTTTGATGTCTCTTGAAAATATAATAAGTGTTTTAAGTTTTAACAGCACTTTGAACAATATTACAAACCTGAACGATTTTACAAGATCCCTTCCTGAAAAAGCACTCCAGATATACCTTAGAAACAGGTATTTGAATATAATATCATCTTCGATAGGTGTTGATCAACTTGATGTTAACACAACACTTTTAGAAAAGGAAAAAAGTGCGAAGTTATCTGTAGGGAAGTATATAGGCAAAAAACTTTACCTTTCATATACACATGATATATTTTCATTTTCTAAGGATCAATTCAAAATAGAATACAAGTTCGGTAAAAATGCGAGTGTTGTAACTGAAAGAGATGAGCAAGGAAATTTCAACAGTGGTATAAAGTTTATTTTGAGGTTTTGATCTTCTTTTCAAGAGGTTTCAAAAGTATAAGGTACAATATCGAAGATGTAAAATAACAGAGTATTGTGAAAGTAAATGGTATCCTGTATCCACTTTTTTCAATAAAATAACCTCCAAAATTTGCTGTCAGTCCCCAAGATGCAAGCCATGCCAATGAAAGCAGTCCACTTGCGAATGGTCTATCCTCAGAATCAACTATTTCCAAAGAGAAATTTGTAGAAAGTGGGGAAGCCATGTTCATCAATGCGTTTCTCAAAAAGAAAGATGTTAAAACGAGAGGGAAAAAGGAAGAAAAACCAAGGATGAAAAGGAATGGAATTGAGACGAGTTGTGTTATTATTATCGTATTTATAAGACCAAATTTTTTCGCAAATAGTGGTGATAGTAAAGAACCTAAAATTGTGAGTAGTTGAGCAATTGAGAATATGATACCTATTGTTGAGGGTGAAAGATGGAATATAGTTCTAAAATAGATGTTCAAAAATGGAATAGTCATTCCAGCACCAAGACCTATTATAAGTGGGGGCAGTATAAGATAGAAAAGTATTTTCAGGTTTGTATTGAATTTTACCTTATCTTTAAAAGAAGAATTATAAATCCTTTTCGTATTTATTTTTGAAAAGAAAAAGAGTGATATGATAACGAATAAGAGATGAAAAAATATAGCATACTTTAATGATTGCACTTCAGAAAACCCAAACTTTTTTATTATGTTTGGTAAAAATCCTGAAACCAAATTACCACTTATTCCTGCAGCTAACATTGTGGCCTGACTCAATGAGAAAAGAAATGTCCTTGTAACAGAATCGGAAACTGACATTATAAAAGGTCCACCTATAACAGAAGTGAACGCACCAGATATTCCAGCAAGAACAAAACCAAATATCCTTAGTTGGAATGTTGAACTCTGGATAGCCAAAAAGTAACCTGTTACAGTTAAAATTGGAGAGATTATAAAAAATTTTTTTACATCTGTTCTTTTAACTATGTATGCGGCAGGCAAAATCAGTAGAGCTGTTGTGAAAGTTCCAATTGATAGAAGGTTTCCTATTTTCGATTCACCTATATTTAAACTTTTTAAATAGATATTAAATAAAAGAGAAAAAGCGGAGAATCCAAAACCTGAAAAAAGGTTACCCAAAAGATAATAATAAGCGTTTCGGTTTATCTGTTTTAAAATATTTTTATAATAATTTAAAGTTTTTTCAATTTTTTCCATAGTGTTATATTAAACATTTTTTTTAAAAAGTAAATATTATTAAATATTGATTTATAATAAATTTTTGTTAAACTTATAAATTATGGAACAATCGAAATTAAAAGTCGAGTGCTTAATAAATGGTGAGCTCGAAACTAACACCTATTTTATCATCTCTAAGGATAAAAAAGTACTAATAGTTGATCCAGCTGATGGGGAGGTGGTTTTTGATTTCATAAAAAAAAATGAGCTTATCCCAGAAAAAATAATAAATACACATGGGCATTATGATCATATTTCAGGTAACCAGTTCATTAAAAACCATTTCGATTTACCTATATGTGTTGGAGTTTTGGATTATGATTACCTTTTAGATCCTGAATTGAACATGTCCTATTATATTGGTGA
>DJVI01000016.1 GCA_002441125.1 Caldifarciminota bacterium UBA6260 | reverse complement strand
ATCACCTGAAATTTTAAAAAATTCAGAAACAAAATTTGTAGTTATAGTTTCATCAGCAAAAGCTGCAAAGATAATTTTCAGATACTGGGAAAGGAATTATAACTTAATCCCTGACGCTGTTGTTGTTGAAGGACCTATGGCTGGTGGACATCTTGGCTTCAAAAAAGAGAATTTGTTCGATCCAGATTTCAAACTCGAAAAGTTGGTTGTTGAAGTTATAGATGAGATAAAAGATTTTGAACAAAGATTTGGTAAAAAAGTCCCTGTTATAGCTGCAGGTGGTATATATACAGGATACGATATTCACAAATTCATCAAACTTGGATCTTCAGGTGTGCAGATGGCAACAAGGTTCGTTGCAACATACGAGTGTGACGCATCGGATGAGTTCAAAAAAACTTATATTGATTGTAAAAAAGAGGATATAGTTATAATAGATAGTCCAGTAGGTTTACCTGGAAGAGCTATAAGAAACAAATTCATTGAGGATGTTTTCTCTGGAATAAAAAAGCCATTCAAATGTCCATGGAAATGTTTATCAACATGTGATTTTAATAAAGTCCCATACTGTATTGCATTAGCTTTGACAAACGCTAAAAAGGGAATGTTAGAAAATGGTTTCGCTTTCTGTGGAGCGAATGCGTATCTTGTCGATAAAATAATGTCGGTGAAAGAACTTATTAATACACTTTTAAAAGAGTATCAGGAAGCTTCATCAGTTTCAGTTGAAAGTGGCTGTTGAAATTTTTTGTATAAGTTTTGTAAGTTCAATGTTGAATTTGAAAAACTTTTTTAAAAAGGTGTTTTTATGGAAAGTAAACCAAAAATTCTTGTAAGTAAATGTCTTGGGTTTGATGCTTGTAGATGGAATGGAGTTGTTATTGAAGAAAAGTTTATAAAAAAGTTGTCTGATTTTGTAGAATTCATTACGGTTTGCCCTGAAGTTGAAATTGGTCTCGGTGTTCCAAGAAACCCAATAAGGATAGTAAGAAAAGATGGGAAAAATTTTTTGATTCAGCATAAAACTGAAAGGGATATAACTTCTTTGATGGAAAATTTTTCTAAAAAATTTTTGAAGAATATTGAAAAGGAAAGTATAGATGGGGTCATTTTAAAGGATAGATCTCCTTCATGTGGTATAAAAGATGTTAAAATTTTCAGTGATAAAAATGTTGTGATACAGAAAGGTTCCGGTTTTTTTGCTAAAGATGTTGTTAACAATTTTACAAATATTCCTGTTGAATCGGAAGGGAGATTGAACAACATCTATCTTAAAGAAAACTTTTTAACAAAGATTTTTATAATATCAAGATTTAGAAATCTGAAAAAAGAGATGAAAGAACTTGTGAAATTCCATTCACAGAACAAGTATCTTTTTTTATCATATAACCAAAAGATGTTGAGAGAACTTGGCACGATAGTAGCAAATCGAAAAAAAGAAGATGTTGAAAAAGTTTTCATAAGTTATGGTGAAACACTTTTATCAGGGCTTAAAAACAATTATAGAAAGAATTCATACTATAACACTCTTTTACATATTTTTGGTTACTTTAAAGATTCTTTAAAAAAGGAAGAAAAAAATTTTATTCTAAAAAATATTGAAGATTTTAAAGATGATAAAGTCGGACTTTTGACAACATTGATACTTTTGAAATCTTATGTAATAAGGTTTGACATAGATTACCTTAAAGAACAGACAATTTTTAAACCATTTCCTGAAGAGTTAATTTAGCAAGGGAGGAATATGTGGTTTGCTATACTTCCTTCATCACAACTTAAAAATAAACCTGTTGGTTTGAAAAGGCTTGGTAAAGATATAGTTCTTTGGAAAGATGCTCAAAACAGAGTTAACTGTATTGAAGATATATGTGTCCATAGAAAAGCGAAACTTTCAAAAGGAAAGGTTGTTAATGGGAATTTACAATGCCCTTTTCATGGTTTCGAATATTACGGTGATGGGAAAGTAACAGTTATTCCCGCTTATGGCAGGAAATATAAAGTTGAAGATAGATTTAGAGTTAAAAATTATTATGTTTTTGAGAAATTTGATTTCATATGGATATGGCTTGGAGAGGAAAAACCTGAAAGTGCCCCAAAATTTTTTGACGATATTAACGAAAGTTTTTCATACTCCGATTATGGTGAATTATGGAGAGTCCCTTTCACAAGGTCTGTTGAAAATCAACTTGATGTTATGCATCTCCCATTCGTTCATTACAATACTATTGGAAAAAGTGGTAAAACTGTTGTTAATGGTCCTGTTGTGAAGTGGATAGATTCGGATAAATTCTTTTTCTATGTTTTCAACGAAAAAGAGAAAGGATTTATAGCTAAAAAACCTGAAGAGTTAAAAATCGAAGATAGTTCTATTTATCTTGAATTCATCTTTCCAAATGTTTGGCAGAACCATATCTCGGAAAATGTTAGGGTTGTCGCTTTTTTCTCCCCGGTTGATAAAGAAAGTAGCATAGTTTACATCAGATTCTATATAAAATTGAGTAAGATAAAATTTATTGATAGATTGGTTGCAAAAAGTGGAATGGCTTTTAACAAAATAATACTTCATCAGGATAAAAGAATTGTTGAAACACAAAAGCATAATATTTTTGATGATCTTTTAGTTCAAGGTGATTTACCTATAATGGAATTCAGAAAAAGGATCGTTAAAAATAAAGAACTTTTCAAAGATTTTTTACCTTAACAGATTTTAGATCATTTTTTGTATTATTCTTTTATGATCATAATATTTAAAAATTGTCAGTTTTATATATTTTTTTTGTTGTAAAATTTTAAAAAAAAGATAAAATAAAAATATGGATATAAAGTTTTTTGATCAGTTGAATATCGGGATAACCGTTTGTGATAGAGAAGGGAAGATAATATACATGAATGAAAAATCGAAAAATATTTTTAAAGATTATGGAGATGTTATCGGTAGTTCACTTTTAGATTGTCATCCAGAACCAGCGAAAAGTAAATTGAAAAATCTTATGGAAAAAGAGGAAAAGAATGTTTACACGATAGAAAAGAATGGTGTAAAAAAATTGATTTTCCAATCTCCATTTTATATCGATGGTAAATATTCTGGTTTTTATGAACTATCTTTAGAGATACCTTTTCATATCAAGCATTTTAATAGAAATAAGGAGTGAATATGAAGAGAAAATTTAACAATCTCTTTCTTTTAGGGATTATAGGTGTTTTGGTCTTTGGTTCTTTTTTTATCGCAGATATTTTAGGCACTTTTTTCGGGAATAAGGATATATATTGGACTGCAACGAATATGATGCTTAAATTCGATAAGAGTTCAAACGATTTTGAAATTTATGTTAAAGGCGATCTTATGCAAAAAGCTCTTGATAGAAAAAAGTTGCTATACTATGAAGACAACGGGACATACTCTACTCTCTCCGCTAACGATTTTGAATACAGGTTGAACAACTATTATAAAGTTAAATCTTCAAACCTTACAAAACTTCTGTTTACTTCATTCTTTTTTGGTTTCTTTTTATCTTTCCTTTTTACTGGTTTTTTCAAATATGTTCCAGAAGTTCAGGAAAAGTTGGTTGAAAAGGATGAGGATAAAAAGTAAAAGAAAACTATTTGATGATTTTGAATAGATTGAAAGATTATTTTTCTGATTTTGAAACAACAAATTTTTTTCTTTTCTTTTTACTTTCAAAATATAGGTTCAAACATTTTTCCAAAAGGGATATAGAGAATTATCAAAAGGTTAAAAGGCAGTTTATTGTTGATTACGCTTTTAGGAATTCTAAATTTTTTAGAAAACTTTATAAAAATTACGATTTGAAAGATTTTGATAAACTTCCGATAATAAACAAAAAGATAATGATGGATAATCTTTCAGATTACAACACTTTGGGATTAAAAAAAGAAGAGATAATAAATTTTTGTGGTGAGGTTGAGAAGAGTAGGGATTTTTCAAGAAGGTTAAAGGGACTCAACATTGGGATGTCCTCAGGGACGAGTGGGAACAAGGGAGTTGAGATTGTCACAAGAAGGGAAGAGATGTATATGAGGGCTGCATTCCTTTCAAGGTTTGATTTCCCTGAAGGTGAAAAGATGAATGTAGCTTTCATTTTGAGAGTAAGTGCACCAGCATTCAATCTTAACATTTTGGGAAACAAACTAACTTATATCAGTCAACTTGACAGTATAGAAAACATTATGAAAAAACTTGAAGATTTAAACCCTAATATAATTTCAGGACCACCATCTATTTTGAAACTTATTGCAAAAAATATTATAAAAGGTAAATATAAAGTAAAACCAAAAAGAATAATCTCCTACGCTGAGATTTTGCATCCAGATGTAAGAGATTTTTTAAAGAATGTCTTTAATTGCCCAATACATGAAATTTATAAAGCAACTGAGGGACCAATAGGTATAACTTGTGAAAAGGAAAAGCTGCATATAAATGAGGATCTCGTTTATGTTGAAACTTTAAACAGGGATCTGAGTGTTACCGAACCTGGAAAGGAGTGTGAAAAACTTGTAATAACTGATCTCCATAAATGGGGACAACCTATAATAAGGTACAATCTAAACGATGTTATAACTATAAGTCCTAAAAAGTGTTCCTGCGGATCGAATTTCAGAGTTATAGAAAAAATAGTAGGAAGAAACGACCATCTGTTCTATGGTAAAAGGAAGGATGGGAAAGGCTTAAATTTCATATCTCCAGATTACATTTCAAGAGCTATAATCTCAAGTTCTGAAAAGATTGAGGAGTATCAAGTTTTTGAAAAATCACCAGAAGAGATCCTTGTGATGATAGAGTTGAAAAAAGATGAAAAAGAGAGTTTTTTTGAAAAAGATATTCTTACGAAAAATCTGAAAGAGATTTTCAGAAAATACGATTGTGAAGAACCTGATGTTAAAATCTCTTTCGAAGATATAACAAACAGAAAAGATTTTAACAAATTTATAAGGATGAGAAGAGAGTTCGAAGTAAAGGAGGAAATGTGAAAGATAGAATAGTTACATTCGACATTATAAGAGGTATAGCCATGATATTTATTATTTTCTTCCATTCTTCAATTTACAACTATGACAAAATACATCTTATTGACTTTTCAAATCCCCCACTTTTTATAGTTTTGATAAGTTTTATGGCTCTCTGGGGTGGTATTTTTATAATCTATTCTTCAATTTTAAACACTTTCGTTTTTTTAAAAAGGGATGAAAAAAATGAAAATAGTAATTTTTTAAAACTTTCTTTTTTTACTTTTTTATTTTATATTCTGATTCACTTTTCTTTAAACCTGATTTTTGGAAGATGGAATGTAGATTTTGTTAATAACACTCCTTCACTAACATTTGTAGGGGCCATTTTGAGAGATAGAATCTCCCAATTTCATCCATACGAAAAACTTTTCGATGGTTCATCAATATCAACAATAGCTTTTAACATACTTTTTATTACTTTTTTGCAATCATTTTTCAAAAAAATGAAATTAAAAAGAAATCTTATTTACACTTTTTTATTTTTAACCTCTTTTTTAACTATTTTTCTTTCTTTTACAAGAGTCAGTCTTTATAGTTATTTTTCCATTTTAAAAGAACAAAACAATTTTTTACCATCTTTACTTTTAACATTTTTCCTCTCTAACCCTTACCCTTTAATAACATATTTTTCTTATGGGCTTTTTGGAATGTTGATAGGTTATCTTATATTCGATGGTAGGAAGGATCTTTTGAAAAAGTTAATTTTGCCATCATCCATCCTTCTTATTCTTTATGGAATTTTTGGCTTGACAAAATTTCCCAAAACGATTTCGAAACCTGATTATTTCTGGTATTTTAAAACGAATTTTGAGCTTGGTATTTTTATTTTGAGTATCGTTTCACTTTATCTTATTCTTGAAAAGAGAAAAAATAGTTTAAAAAGATTCTCTTTCGTGTATAATTTTAGCAGGGTGAGTCTTACAATATACTTTTTGGAGGTTTTGCTTTCTGAGTTGTTTAGAAAATTTTATCTAAAAGTTAATGAAGGATGGAATATGGATATGAACTCAACTTTCCTGTTTGGATTTTTTAATGTAATTATTTGGGTCATTATAGTTAATGTTTGGAGTAAATTTAATTTCAAATATAGTTTTGAATACTTTTGGGTAAAAATATTTAAAATTTTAGGGAAGGATTCTTCAAAACTTAACATTTGAAAGGAGATTTTTATGAAAAGAATATTTTACATTTTTATTTTTATTTTTTTGCTTTTCTCATGCGCTAAAGCTGATATGGGTAAAAAAGTTGAAGATAAAAGCAGCGATATAAAAGTTGATAATTTCTATAATGTTTTTGGGTTTGAGCTTTTGAACAGATTATACGATAAAGATGAAAATGTTGTGATTTCTCCATTCAGTATCTCAACCGCACTTGCGATAACTTATGAAGGGGCTGGTGGAGAAACTGAAAAAGAGATAAAAAAGGTTTTTCATTTTCCAGATAAGGAGAGTTTGAGAAAAATCTATTCTAACCAGCTTAAAAAATTTGATAAGGAAAGCAAAGAGATAACTATAAAGATTTCAAATGGACTCTGGATGGAAAAGTCATATAAATTCAGAGAGGATTATCCTGAAAGGATAAAAGAGAGTTATAATTCCTTTGCACAAAAACTTGATTTTATAAATGAAACTGAAGAATCAAGGTTAAAAATAAACAAATTTATTGAGGATTTCACAAAAGAAAAGATAAAAGATTTTATTCCAAAAGGGATGATAGATGAATCTACCGCACTTGTGATTACAAACGCTATATACTTTAACTCTTTATGGGAAAAACAGTTTGAAAAGAAATATACTTTTGAAGAAGATTTTTTTGTTGATAAGAATAAAAAAGTTAAATGTAAGATGATGTCAACTGAACTTGAGAAACCTTTAAAATATTTTGAAAATGAGAAATTTTTTATAGTTGAATTTCCTTATGCTGATTCAAATTTTTCAGCATTCTTTATTGCTCCCAAAGAAGAGATCAAAACTCTTTTTCCGCTTAAATATAGTGAAATTGAAAATAGTATAGATTCGATGAGTTTTGAAAAATTTGATAGGATCTCTTTCCCAAAATTCAAACTTGAAAAAAAGTATTTACTAAACGATATCTTGATAAAGATGGGAATGAAAGAATCTTTCACTCCAGATGCTGATTTCTCATTTATAACAGATTTTTCAGACCTTTATATAAGTAATGTTATACACCAATCCTTTTTAAAAGTTGATGAGGAAGGGAGTGAGGCCGCAGCGGCAACAGGTGTGATAATAGTTAAAGAAACTTCTGTTATGCCTAAAAGAATTTTAAAAATTGATAAACCATTCCTCTTTATAATTATGGAGAAACAGACGGGTAATATGCTTTTCATAGCAAAAGTAGAGAATCCACAATTTGAAGAGTAATATTTATCCGACAGTGTAATTTTTAAATTATCGTTTTTTTATTTTAAAATTTTGTAACACAACTAATAGTTTAACTTAAATTTGGCATAATTTTTGTTTATAATTTCTAAAAGGAGTTTTTATGGATGAAGTAAAAAAAGATATCGATGAACTCATCCAGAAAGTTGAAGAGGAAGAGGATAAAAAGAGTAAAGAGGTAAAAAAGGAAAGAAACAGTTTAAAACAGATTTCACTTGTAGTTACTTTTTTTGTTTTCTTGATCCTTTTTGTATCTTCAATTTTATTCAACATCAAAAGATTTGAAGATTTGAATAGTTTGAATTTAACTGAAAGTGAGATTGAAGAAAATAAAAAAGTTTTCCTTTACCTCACAGTTATGAAGGTTAACAATTTTAAAGAACAGAACGGTTTTTTACCAAAAGATTTGAAAGGTCTTGTGAAAGATGAAGATTCAGTTTTATATAAAATTTTAGATGATTCAATTTTTCAGCTTGAAATCGAGAATAATGGCAAAAAGATAATTTACAATTCTAACGAAGATCCTGTTACACTTCTTCCAGAAAAATTTAAAAGTTTGATTTTGGGTGGAGGCGAAAAATGAAAAATGGATTTTCTCTTATCGAGTTGATGGTAGTTATTCTGATAATATCCATTCTTGTTAGTTTTGCTGTTCCATCATTCTATGAAGCTAAAAAAAGTGCCGAAGCTGCGAAAGTTATTACAGATTTTGAGGTAATAAGAGATGCTGTTGTTGCTTATTATGCTGATTATGGGAAATTTCCGCAAGATATGGGGCCCGGAACAATACCTAAAGATTTAAAGAAATATTTACCTAAAGGATTTAAATTCGATTATAGACCTAAAAAGGATATAAGGTATGATTGGGAGAATTGGATTGTAAACAATAAACCAAAACATCCAAAAACTGGAATACTTTATGGGATTTCTTTAACAACAAAAGATAAAGCTTTGGTTAAAAAGATTAAAGGGATATTTAAAGGGGCTTTCCAGTATTCACTTAATGATAATTATACCTTTGTTCTCGAGTATATAACAAAATAAAAGGTTGATTTTTGGTTTTAATAAAGTATAATTTTTTTAATGTTAAAAAAATTTATAATAGTTTTTTTAATAGTTTCTTTAAACCAACTTATTTTGTACCCAAATAGAGAAAACTATGATAGTCTGAAATCTTTAGATAATAAACCTGTTTATTGTATTCATTTCCCTTTTCTTTCAAATAATTTGAATATTGCAAAAGATAACCTGATTTTTGGATGTTGCATTGGTACTCCTGTAGCAGGCACAATAATTGTTTCAGCTTTCGGATTGATCTTTCTTCTGATAGTTGGAATTTTAGAAATTGTGTTTACTTTAGGTCAGAGTAAAAGTGTTATAAACTCTATAGGGGATTTTGTAATTCCAACTTTTATCGTATTACTTTCATTTTCAACTTTGTTGAGTTTATTATCTATTATTTTTACTCCTTATTATGATTACTCTACAAAAGAAATAAAAAAAGGTTATAAAAATTTTATAGTTTTATTAGAGAGGGGATCAGGATGTTTGGGTTCCATTTTATTCTTTTTGCTAACAGGTTATCTTATTTTTAAAAATAGAGAGGATTAAAAATGGAAGTGGTAAAGGTAGAGAATTTGCAAAAAAACTTTGGGAAAGTAGAAGCTTTGAGGGGTATAAGTTTTGAATGTTTTAAAGGTGAGATATTTGGACTTATTGGACCAAATGGTGCAGGAAAATCAACATGTTTGAGAATACTTTCAACGATTCTTTCCAAAAGTGGTGGTGAAGTAAAAATTTTTGATTACGATATATCCAAAAAGATGGAGATAAAAAAGATAATTTCTTATCTTCCAGAGGATGCTGGTGCTTACAAGAATCTTAAAGGTATAGATTATTTAAAATTTTTTGTTAATTTTTTTATAGATGGGAAAGATAGGGAAAAAACTTTGGAGTATGGAATAGAGTTATCATCCCTTAATGAAAGGTTGAACGATAAGATTGAAACTTACTCTAAAGGAATGGTGAGGAGATTATTAATAGCGAGAAGTTTGATGGTTGAGCCAAAACTCGCAATACTCGATGAACCAACTTCCGGATTGGATGTTATAAACGCTACCCAGATAAGAGATATCATTAAAAAGAAAGCGAAAGAAGGAACAACTTTTATAGTTTCTTCTCACAATATGCTTGAAGTTGATTATCTTTGTGACAGGATATCTCTTATAAACAATGGATTGATAGTTGAAAGTGGTAATATTGGGAAATTGAAAGAAAAGTATAAAGCACAAAACATTGAAGAGATTTTTGTAAAAGTTGTTGGAGTTAAAAATGATTTTTAATATTATAAAAAAAGAGGTTAAAGAACTTTTGACAAGATCAACAATAATCTCTCTTATTTTTGTTTCTTTCATTTTAGGCTCTATTGGGAATTTTGTTTCAAAAGCTGAAGAAGGAGTTTCAAATAGAAGTGCAAACATAATTGTTGATGATAAAGATTCAACAGAGTTATCAGAAGTTTTTTCATCTTTACTTTTAAAATTTTCAGATAAAGATTTTTTGGAAAAGAGCTTGGATGAAAAAATAAAAAGATTGGAAAAGGAAGGTGGGGCGATTTTAATATTAGAAAAAGGTTTTCAGGATTCTATTTTAAAAGGGGGGAAGGGAGATGTAAAAATAGAATGGGTTTTGAAGGGAATTGGACTTTACGATTTTATTTCTTCAGATATTATCGGGAATGGTTTAAATTATTCAAAAAATGATCTGACAAAATATCTTCTTTTGAAAAAAGGTATAAAAGATGAGAATATTTTAGAACCATTAAAATTAAAAAATGAAAATGTTAAGGTGAAGGGAAAAGTTTTTAAATCTGTTGATCCCAAATTACTTTATTCGTTTCTCGGTAAGCAGACAAACTTTGTGCCAGTAATAATAATGATGCTTTTAATAATGTCTGGCGGAATGATAATTTCTTCTATGGGAATGGAGAAGGAGAATAAAACTTTAGAAACACTATTAACTATGCCTGTTGAGAGAAGAGATATAGTTCTTGGGAAAATAATCGGAGGTGGATTTGTTGGAATAATAATGGCTTCAATATACATGGTAGGATTCTACAATTATATGAAAGGTTTTAAAGGCTTCATATCAAACAGTTTCGATATAAAAGTTTTTTCTATTCTTGATTACACTTTTATAGGTGTTTCTATTTTTTTATCTTTACTTTCGGGACTTTCCCTATGTTTACTTTTAGGGATCTTTGCAAAAGATTACAAATCAGCACAGACTTTAACAATGCCTGTATCTATTCTCGCCTTGATACCTTTCTTTTTAACAATGTTTAGAGATTTTGATTCCCTTTCATTACCTTTAAAAGTTATTGTTTTTTTGATACCATTTTCCCATCCTATGATGTCTTTGAAACTTATTTTTTTCGAACAGTACAGGATGCTTTTTTATGGAATAGCATACAATCTTTTATTCTTTATACTCCTATCAATTATACTTGTAAAAATTTTCAACACTGATTATATAATAACAGGTAAAGGTTTCGAAAAGTTATTCAAAAGAAGATTCTTTTAAATTTAAAACCCCATAATGAATATGGGGTTTTTTGAGTATATATGTTTTTGGAAAAGAGATGGTATCATTTCAATATAACAATCTTCTCTCTGTAAATTTCATTTCCATTTTTCAAAAGTAAAAAGTATTTTCCAGTTGGAAGAGAATTTATATCACTTTTTATCTCAACACCATTTACATTGAATATGTGTATTTCAAAATCTTTTCCTATATTTTTAACATCTATAGCTTTTGAAATTGTAACTGGATTTTGTGGTGGAACAGGATGTGGTGGAATTATATTATGTCTTCTTCTATCTGGAGATGATTTTGTTTGTGTTGCGTTGTTATCATCAGGTAGAACGGGTTGAGGTGGGATAATATAATTTC
>DJVI01000022.1 GCA_002441125.1 Caldifarciminota bacterium UBA6260 | reverse complement strand
AAAAACTTTTTCTTATCCTGTAAATACCATCAGTGAACGATAAAGTAAAACTTTGATAACGTCCAGGAATAAAGAACGCTAATAATGTTAATTCTCTTTCTTCTCCTTCTTTTAATTCCTTTGCCCAATCTGAAAACTTAACATCCCTTAATTTGTTTTTTTGTATTTTAATTTTAAGTCCCATTTCCACCTCCGCTTAAAACTTTTTATTAGTTTTTTCAAAATTTTCTTTTAACTTCTTTTCATCAATCATTTCCTCCCTTCCGTACTTCATCACCCAATCCTTAAAATTTAACTTCTTTTTTTTTTGAAAAGATCCAAGTTTTACCATCATCTTACACCTCCTCTTCATTTTTTTGGTTGTAAATCCATAGCAAGAGAGCTAAAGCTTTCTTTTTGCTAAGGCGCAAATCAAATTCCTCTACCAACTTATCTGGCTTGCTTGGAAAAGATAATTTAACTTCTCCCCTTTTTATAAGGGGAACAACCTTAACCCCAATTTTTTGCGCTACACTTTCTAACAACATAGCCCACCTCCCTTCTATTTTTTTCATAGTAATATGATAACACATTGCAGTTAATTGTCAAGAGGGTGAAAACAAAAAGTATGTAAAAAAGAGGCAAAAAAAAAGCGGCAGGTGGACAGGTGGACAGGTGGACAGGTGGACGGCTGGACTGGCTGACGCCAGCGCCTATCGGCGCTGCTTAGTGGCGCCTTTCCAGGCGCCAGCGCCTGCGCCTGCCAAGGCGCCACAAGTTTTAAAAAGTCAAGATGTAAATTTTATGAAAAATTTCAATTTATTAAGTCTTATTTATAGATAACCATCTATAAAAACCGTATCGTTTTTGACTTTTGAAAAACGGAACGGTGATATAGTTCAATTCTCTTGATACCAAAAAAAAATGAAGCTTGCGGCGGAGCACCCGGAGAGGTGCGGAGACGCAAGCCCACGCACCCATAAAGGGTGCGTAACTTCATGTATCAGTGAAAAGCTTTTACAAAATCATTTGTTTTTTTCAAATTTTGAACAATTTCATTTACAAATCTATCAAGTTCTTCTGTTCTATCTAAAACAATTGAAATTTCATCAAAGCTTGAAAGAGAAAGATTCGCTGTTGAAAAAATTATTTTTGACGCAGTTTGATATAATTTTAGGTGACATGATGCAAGAAAAAATCTTTCTTTCACTAAATCTTTGATATCTTTATAACAACTAACAAAATAGCATATAGTTTTCTTTTTATCTGCAATGCTTTTAAGCATTGATCTTGTTATATTCATTGTAACTATCAATTCTGCCTTCTCTGGTTGTATTAACGAACAAATTTCATATGTTTTATGAAATACTATTTTCACTTTGCTATTTATATTAATTGATAACATATTATTTTTGCTTTTTTTCTTGTTTTTTTCTTTTGAAATTTGAAAGGTAATGATATTCTTCTTACAACTTCATATGATGATTCCGGAGCTTCATAGTAGGGAACTGCATATATTGAAACAATTTTTCCATCATTTTTTTTAAAGTCAAACCTAAAATACTTATATTCTGTAGGCTTAAAGAATGGAAATTCTATATTCACGAGTTCAGCGTTTTCATCATTCAAAACTTCATATATATTATTAGTATTCAAAATATGATATCCTAATCCTTCAAAATGCCGAACCATCTCTCCAAACGGATTTACAATTTTTACATATCCAACCAATTCATTATTTTCATTTGTAATATAACAAATTGCGATATTTTCAAACATCATTTCATCTGTATAACCTATTTCTAAATCATCGTGTGTTGGATGAAATGTGGTGCTGAGATATTTTATCCAATTTTCTACTATCTGTAAATTATAATATATTCCACTTTCAGAATAAAATTTTTGTATCCAAAATGTAGTTTGTTTCCCAGTTATATTCATATGAGATTCTATAAACGATACGCCAGTTGGGAAAGGACAATTACCTTTTTGTATATATATATTAAACATTCCTTCTCTTCCTAAAAATTTTGCACTAACATTATTACTTGTTATAACTGCTGAATCTTGCCATAACTTTATTCTTTTTTTTCTTTTTACATTTTTTACGATTGATGCACATTTCCTTTTTATGTTTGGCTTTAAAAGATTATTATAACTAATTTCATTATAATATATCGCATTTTCAGTAATTGATGATATTTCAATATCATTTGTCTTTACTTCCATTAACCATATTTTTTTTCCAATCTCATACCTTCCTTCTGGAATTGTAGAATATTTAAAGATTCCTTCAGCATAATTATTTACTATCCAGCCATGCTTATTTTTACTAAAATTTTCATAGTATTTCACATTTTTTTCTTTGTCTTCATACTGAAAATGTCTTTTTCCTTGTACATGATATTTTGCCAGAAACAGCATGTTGTTATCATCAAGAAATGTATAAACAGACTTAATATTTTCAGATAGTTTTATACTGTCTTCTATTGTTTGAAAAATTTTTTTTTGATTTTCAGACATATTTTCAGTAAGAAATTGAAGAAGATTTTTTTCTGCTTCTGTTAATTCTCTTTCGTAAGATTCTCTTAATAGTTCTAACGCTTTTTTAAAATGTTCTTTTTCTAAAAAAGTTGGTGCTTTTACTTCAAGATTTCTAAACTTTGTATCAAATAAATATCGCATAAAAGATTGAGATATAATCGCCCAGTATCCTTCGATAGGCCACTCCACAAAAATTTGAAAGCCTAAAAACGGGATAAAAGACTTTGATAAAAATGAAGCTGTCCAATTAGCAATGTTAAATGCTGTCAATGCTATTTTTAAGCTTGGATTATATGTGTATATATTTAAAAAAGCTTGTGCAAGATATGTTAAACTTCGTATTATACCAGAATACATAAATCCTGAGATACCCGTTGATATTATTTCTCCTGCCAATTGTTCAATTATTGTATCGTATATCTTAAAGAATATTTTTTCATTTCCTGTGTAAACTCTATTATACCATTTTCTTCCTTCCAAATCAAAAGCTTCATACCATGCTTTCTCTAAGTCTATTGAAACAGTGAAACTATGCGGATCAAAAGCAAAACTATCTGTTGCTACAACCGGAAATATTAATAAGTTTGCAAGAAGCCATATGTATGGTTTACTCCAAATTGAAAAACCTACTTTATCTATTATCGTATCTTTATACTGTTTTATTTTTGGATACCTTAAATTAGCTTCTTTTTGATAAAGATATGAAAGACTAAGAAATACTCCTATTTCAAGTCTTTTTTTCAAATCTTTTATTTTTATGATATCTTCTTTCAAAGACTTAAATTCGTGACTGTTTATCCAATTTCTAAAATTATCATCAATTCTGTTTCCGATTAATTCGTCAATGTTAAGAGCCATCTGATACATATTTTTGTGATGTATTTTCCCGTTCCTATTTTCAAAAAGTTCAATATTCATTCTATTTATATATGCAAGAATATCCATTACTGACAGATCCAACCTTTTAGCGTGATATTCTAACGCTTTCAAAAGAAGTTTATCAAAATAAAATTCTCTACCCAGTCCCCTATGAAATGGTGGGTATTTTATCCTTTTTTTTCTTTCTTTTTCAGGATAACTTTTTGTTTTTCCACATTTAATAGCCCAGTTATACATAGTTTTTTAATATGCAGTTATAACAAATAAATTTTTTTTAAGCTCATCTATCCAAAAACGGACTATTCTAAAAGGCCCAACAAAAAGTTCATCTATGTTATTTTCATCCATCACCCTCAAAATATTTGCTAATCCTACAAGCATAATTATTATATCTCTTGAATTTATCCCCGTCCACATAGAAAGTGTTCTAATTGCTAAATAATCCGGAATAAATTTTTCTGCTCTAAAATCTTGTATGATTGCTAATTGTGTTTCTAAATCCGGATAAGTTTTTCCTAAGAATTGTTCTTCTATTATTACAAAAATTTTTTGAGTTGAAACCTGCCCTGGTTCT
>DJVI01000021.1 GCA_002441125.1 Caldifarciminota bacterium UBA6260 | reverse complement strand
TCTATTCTATAGTTGGCGAGTTAAAACCTGATCAAAGGACTTTTAAAGATACAGATATCGATAATAAAAGAAGGGAGTATAAAGTTATAGGTATAACTAAGAATGGTAAAGTTTTTGAGATAGGAACTATCACGATAGTTCCAAAAAGTATGATAAAAGAGTTTAACATATCAACAAATAATAACTTAGCAAAAGATAAAATAGATTTTGAACTCGCTCTTCCATCAAAAGGCAATATAGATTTAGGTTTATATAACAGTTCCGGGGCACTTGTAAAAAATATTTTTTCTGGTATAATAGAGAAAGGTTATGCAAAGTTCTTTGTAGACATTAAAGATTTACCATCTGGTGTTTACTTTATAAAAGAGAAGAACAACAATAAATCTTTAAAACTTAATATAGTAAAATAGTGTTTCCCAATCCCGCTGAAAACTCCCTCTTGAAAAAGAGGGAGTTTTTATTTTTTAAAGTATTGAATCGACAAAAAGGTTTTTATCGAAAAAATCTATATCCTCTATATTTTCCCCAACACCAATAAAAGAGATTGGTAACGAAAGTTCATCTGCAATAGTTATAACAGAGCCGCCTTTGGCAGTTCCATCCATTTTCGTTAAAAATATAGTATCAACATTAACTGCATCTTTAAAATTCTTTGCCTGTTGCAATGTGTTTTTTCCGTTTGTAGCATCTATAACAAGTATTGAAAATAGAGGAACATTTGGAAATTTATTTTTCAAAACAGAATAAAGTTTTTTCAACTCATCCATAAGGTTTTTGTTTGTATGCATTCTTCCAGCAGTATCTATTATCATCTTATCGTATCCATTTTCTATCCCATATTTTACAGATTCAAAAGCTGCAGCTGCCGGTTCTTTTCCATCTTGGGGAATAAAAACGAAGGAGTTCGCTCTGTTTCCCCATATCTCAATCTGGTCAAAAGCTGCTGCCCTGAATGTATCACAAGCACCTAAAAGTACTCTCTTTTCATTTTTCACTATATAGTTTGCAAGTTTTCCTATAGATGTTGTTTTTCCAGACCCATTTACACCTGAAACAAGTATTATTCCTTTCTCATCAAGGTTAAAATAAACAGGATCTTTCAAAATCTCTTTTATAATCTTTTTCAACTCCTCAACTATATTTTCCCTTCCTATTATTACTCCCTCTTTTACTCTATCTTTCAACTTTTTTATTATCTTTTGTGTTGTCTCAACTCCTATATCTGAAAGTAAAAGCTGTTCTTCTATAAACTCATAATCTTCCCTTTTACCTCCAAAAACAGCACTTTGAACTATATCTTTTAAAGGGAGTTTTGCTTTTTGAAATATATTTTTTAACTTATGAAGTAGCATCTTTCAAAAACCTTTCAGAGATGGTTTGAAGGTTCAAAGAGAAAACATTGGTAACTCCACTTTCCTCCATAGTAACTCCAAATAGAAAATCACAAAACTCCATAGTCCTTTTGTTATGTGTTATTATAATAAACTGTGTTCTCTCCCTGAACTTTCTTAATAAATTTGTGAAATTTTCAACGGTTGCATCATCAAAAGGTGCATCTATCTCATCCATTATACAAACAGGGGTTGGTTTTACCATATACATAGCAAAAAGTAATATCACTATCATCATACCCCTTTCACCTTCTGAAAGTTTTATCAGGTTTCCAATCTTTTTCTCTCCCGGTTCAAAAATAATGTTTATATCACTTTCAAGTGGATTTTCTTCATCAACAAGTATAATATCTGCTTTTCCCTGTTTGTAAATTTCAGAGAAAAGTTCTTTAAATGATACTCTGATAGTATCAAAATATTGTGAGAAGAGAAGTTTGGCTTTAGCATCCAATGTTTTTATAGTTTTTTCAAGGTTTTCTTTAGACTGAACAACATCCTCTTTCTGTTTTAATATCTCTTCGAGACGCGCAGATGTATCTGTGTATTCTTGAAATGCGAGTTCGTTTACAGGTCCGAAATTTTTTATCTTCTCATCAAGAAACTTTATCTCTTCCTCTTCTGTTTCAACATATTTTGAAATAAGTTCATAATCTATATCAAAGTTGGGATCTATCTTTTCATCGTTATTCTTTTTTTCTATAACTATCCTTTCCCTCGCGAGTAGATTTTCCTCATTTTCTCTTGTTATATCCTCGATCAGTTTTCTCATTTCCTCTTCTTTTTCCTCTTCCTCTTTTATGATAGTTTCAATTTCGTCAACCTTTTCATTCAACTCTTTTATACTCTCATCAACAGTTTCAACACTTTTTTCAAGTTCAAGAATTTTTTCATTCTTACTATCTATCTCATCCTCAAACTTTTTTATCTGGTTGTTTGCTTCATCAAAGAAGGAATTGAAAGAATTTATCTCCTTCTCATACCCGTTAAGTATAATTTCAACCTCTTTTATATCCTTTTCAACACTCTCTTTCTCCTTCAAAAGTTCCATGTAAATATTCTCTATCTCATCCTTTCTGTTCTTGAAAACTATGAATTCTTCCCTCTTTTTAGTAAAATCATCCTCAACCCTTTTAAGTTCAACAGATAGGTTTTCCTTCTCTTTTTCAACTTGAACTATCCTTTCTTTATTCTCTTCTATTTCACTGACATATTTTGCCTTTTTTTCATCAACTTCTTTTA
This sequence comes from Caldifarciminota bacterium UBA6260, assembly GCA_002441125.1. Classification (GTDB taxonomy): domain Bacteria; phylum Hydrothermota; class 32-111; order 32-111; family 32-111; genus 32-111. The sequence continues at coordinate 44,941 of DJVI01000021.1, read as the reverse complement.
TTTTCATCTCTATCTTTGAGATGTAAGATCTTTTCGCTTCAATATTCTTTTCAAAAGCTTTTATACTTTCCCAAACGAACCTTTCTTTTCCAGAAAGTTCATTAAACTGGTTTTTCTTTTTATCATAGTTAAAATTGAGATCTTTTATCTGTCCCTTTACATCATCTATTTCCTTTGAAACTCTTTCAAGATCATTCTCAAAATCTTTTATCCTTTTCTGGCAATTCTCTATCTCTTCAACAAAATTCAAAACTTTAACCTCACCAGATTTTACAAAAATCTTGTCAGGTGTAACCAAAAATCCATCTTTTGTTACAATGTATCCAGACATATCCAAATTATCATAATCAACTTTATCAACAACTTTGAAATTAGAAAAATAATCTTTTATAAAATCTGGTCCATCTATGTAGTTTGAAAGGTTATTTTCATCTTCTTTTCTTTTATAATCTAAATCTTTCAAAATTATCTGAACAAGTGGTGTTCNNTTCAACTTTTCAAGATCTTCCTTTTTCAGAACAACACCATTCAAAATCAAAGAGAGTGCTGTTTCAACTATCTGTTCATAACCTTCCTTCGGTTTCACAAGGTTTCTCAAAAGTTCTATATCATCCTTTTCTAAAACTTTTAAAACATCTTTAAAACTTTCCTTTGTCTCCCTTATCCTTTCTTCTATCTGTTCAATCCTTGTTTTTTCGACAACTATATTTTTGTTTAAACTATCCCTTTTTTCGTAAAGTTCCCTCTCTTTTCCTCTAAGTTCATTTCTTTTGTTATCTATTTCATTCAATTCTTTCTTTATCTTCTCAATCTCGTTAGTAATTTCAACCTTTTCATTATTCAACTTTTCAAGTTCTTTCAAATTCAATTCATTTTTGCTCTTCTCCTCTTCAAACTCTCTTCTCTTCTCATCTAAAATTTTTTCCTCATACTCTATACTTGTTTTCAGGGAGTTTACCTTTGAGTTCAAAATAACTATCTCTCCATCAAGTTTTCTTATCTTTGAAGATAACTGATCAAATTCTGTTTCACTTTTTCTGTATAATGTTTCAACATCATTGTTGCCAAGGGACTTTCTATCATTCTCAATCTTTTCTATCCTTCTTTTCAAATTCTCAAATTTTTCTGTATCGCTTTTCAACCTCTCCCTTTTCAAAGGCATCTCTTCCGTTATCTTTTCCTTAAAATCTTTCTTATCTTTTATCTGTATTTTTAAACTATCTATCTTCTCACTTAAAATTGAAACATTGTTTTTGAGTTCAAAAAGATTTTTTTGTAAATTTTCCTTTTCAGATATTTTTATCTCAAGTTGATCTTCAAGTTCGCTCTTTTCAACCCTTTTTTCATCTATCAACTTTTTAATATTCTCTATCTGTTCATGGAAACTTTTTATCCTTTCATTTTTCTCTTCAATAATTTTTTCAATCTTTAAAAGTTCTTCTTCAAGTTTTATATTTTTCTTTTTATAATAATCCTGTGTAAGATTCTGGTATAGAGTTTTCATCTCAAAATATCTTTTAGTTCTACCAGCCTGCTTTTTCAACTCTTTTGCATTCTTCTCTATCTCCATTATAAGGTCATTTATTCTGTTCAAATTTTCCTGAGTTGCTATAAGTTTTCTCAAAGTTTCCTTTTTTGAATTTTTATATATAGTTATTCCGGCAGATTCTTCAAGAAGGTTTCTCAAAGCATCAGCCTTATCGTTAACTATATCCTCTATAAGAGATTTTTTGAAAAGTGAGTATGTTTTAGTTCCAAGTCCCATCTCAGTAAGAAGGTGTACAAGATCTTTCAGTCTTACATTCTCTTTGTTTATAAGATACTGTGATTCACCTGATTTAAAAATTTTTCTTTCAATCTCTATCTCTGTAAAATTCAAAGGTAGTTCACCATCATCGTTAACAAACTTTACAGTTACTGAAGCGAGATTCGATGCTGTCCTTTTGTTGGTTCCATCAAAGATAAGGTCCTCATGTAAAGTTGCTCTCAACTCTTTTGCAGACTGCTCACCCAAAACCCACCTTATAGCATCAACAATGTTAGATTTTCCGGATCCGTTTGGACCCACAAATCCTGTAATTCCCCTTTCAAACCTTATAGTTACAGGGTCTGGAAAAGACTTGAACCCATATATCCTCAACTCACTTAGATACAAAAATCCTCCATTTTTAACATTCACTTATACCAAAAAGTTATGAAAAGTCAACATCAAAAAGCAATTTCTTCCTCAAGGTGTTTTAATATCAAATCTGATGTTTCTTTCCTCTCATAGTAAAGGTTTTTAATACCTTTCTCGAAATAACCTTCTCTTTTCAAAACCTTTATCCTTTCAAAAACTTGCTCAATATCTTCAGTTTGGTATCCACTTTTGAAAACCGAATCTGCAAGTGGTCTTCCTTCCTGCCTTTTTCCAATAAGTATCGATGGAGTTTTCAGATAAGGTGTTTCAATAAGAAGGGATGATGAGTTCCCCATAACAGCGAAAGCGTTCTTTATCAAAGATATATACTTTCTGAAACCAAGATGTGGAACGAAAAATATATTACCTTTCAAAGATATTATATGTTTCAACCTTTTATAGATGTACTCTTCACCTTTATCGGGATTAGGTGATGTGCATAATACTGGCATATCAACTTTGAGTAAAAATTTTTCTATGCCGTTGAACTGTTCTTTTATATTCGCATCGCTTTTCGTTTCAGGATGGAATGTAAAAAGTATATATCTATCTTTTTCAAGTTCTATTTTTATATCCTTCAAAACATTTTCAAAAGGTTCAAGTTGAACTTTATCTATGTATTCGAGTATTGGATCTCCAACATTGAATATCCTTTTATCACTTTTCAAAAAATCAGAAAGATTTTTTTTAAAAACTTCACCTGAAACAAAATGTATGTAAGAGTTCAAAGATAGCATTTTCCTAATATTATCATCTATAGCACCCTTTGTTTCCTCTCCACCAGATATATGTACTATTTTTTTGTCCATTATAAGAGAGAGGTTTATTACAGGTAAAAGTTCTATCCTGTCACCAAGAACCATAATATAATCAGTTTTTGTAAGTTTGATAAGTGTTCTCAACTTCTTTTGGAAAGATACCAGAGAGTTAAAAAGTTTAGATTCTGATCTCCAGTTGATTGTTGTTCTAATCTTGAAATCAACCTTTATACCTTCCTCTTTAATCTCTTCAAAAGAAAAACCTTTTTCCTTGTCAAAATGTGAACCTGCCGCAACAAAAAATGTATTTATCTTTTTTGAACTTTTCAACTTTTCAACTATGAGTTTTAAATGTGAAAAATCTGATCTGTTTGTCGAAATTATCATCAGGTTAGGTTTCATAAGACAAAAAGAAGGAAAGATTTTAAATATTCTGTCTCTTTAAAATTTAAAAGGGATGAATGGTCTAAAGGTAAAAAACTCTTTTTTAAAATTTTAACATCCCTTTTCGAATCCCTTATAGCCTTCTCTATAACCTCTTTGAACATCATCTCGTTTACAACAGATGTACAAGATGAAGTAAAAATAAAACTCTCCTCTTTCACTTTTTTTAGAACCGTAGCGTTTAAAAATTTATATGCTTTCAAAGCTTGTTCAGTCTCAGTAATATGTTTTGCGAATGATGGTGGATCTATTATCACAACATCATATTTTGAAAGGTTTTCATTTGTTACAAACTCGAAAAGGTCTGCTTGAACATTCACATTCTTTTCTTTTGGAAACTTATTCAATTCTATGTTATCCTCAACAAGTTTCAAAGCAGGTTTTGAAATATCTACTGAAACAGTTCTTGTTGCTCCATTCGCAAGAGCATATAGTGTGAACCCTCCGGAATATGAACACAGGTTCAACACTTCATTTTGTGCAGATATTTTACCAACAACCTCTCTATTCTCTCTCTGATCAATATAGAAACCGGTTTTATGGCCATAGAGAAGATCTACATAAAAAAGTATACCGTTTTCACTCATTATCTGGACATTGTTTTGCAACTTTCCATAAAGAATCCTATGGTTTTCATCAATTTTATATTTTTCACAATGTTCGACATTGTAAGTTTCAGGTGTTGTTCTGTCTATTATCGCTATAGGCTTAAAAACTTTTAAAAGAGCGTTTACTATCTGCTCTCTTCTTTTTATAACACCTGCACAGTTCGTTTGTATAACTATATATTTGTTGTAAACATCAATTATCAAACCTGGTATAAAATCGGCCTCTGAAAAAACGAGACGGTACATGTTTGTGTTTAACGAAAGAGTTTTCCTTTTGTATTTTTGTAATTGCAAAAACCTTTGTACAAAGAAATTCTCGTCAACAACAACTTTTGATTTTGAAATAACCCTTATAGCAATAGAGTTTTTTGGAGAGACAAAACCTGTTCCCAAAAATTTCTTTTCACAAAAAATGTAAACTACCTCTCCATTCTCATAATCCTGTAATGGAGAATCTATCTTCCCTGAAAATATCCAAGGATGCCCTGAAAGTATCGCATTTCTTGCACTTTTGTTGACTTCTATCTTTTTATACATATAATTTACCTTAAATAGTGATTATAAGTTAAAATGAAAAAAAATAAAGTATTATTTTTAATTTTTTTATCCCTTTCCATCTTTTTAAAAACTTTTCCAGAGTTGATAACAGACATATTTTATCTACCAATTGATGTTGAAAACAGGAGAGTTTTAAAACAAAGTTATATAAATCCATATGGTGATTTTGGTATTTGGAGAAAACCTTACAAAGGGATAAGTGGTCATTACCATACAGGTATAGATTTCAAAAACCCCGGAAAGAAAAAGGGTGCCGTTGAACCTATTTTTGCATGTGGTGTTGGAATAGTAAAATCTGTAATAAAAAATGGACCATTATCAACAGTTATAATAGAACACACTTTAAGAAACAACAGAAAAGTCTACTCAGTTTACCTTCACATTTCAGATATTATGGTTAATCCAAATGATACTGTTGATGAAAGAACAGTCTTGGGTTCTTTTATAGATTACAAAAACCTTGATAAATGGGGAGAGTTTTTGAACCATTTACATTTTGAAATGTTGAAAGTCCAACCAAAATTTGTTGGAATGGATAAAGGTGACTCTATCTTCAATTCATATTCGATAAACATAAAGAAAAAGGATAGTATAGATGATTACTATTTTGACCCAAAAATATTTTTCATAAGGTATTAAAAGGAGGAAAGATTAAAAAATTTTTTATAATTTCGATTATTCTGTTAAGTTTGATTTTAAATTCAAAACAGATAGTCAGAATTAACAGAGATGATTTTAACAGAGTTTCTTCTTTGTATAAGTTCATAGATGTTGCTGGAAGGGCAAACGATCAAACTGTCGATATAGTTATGGATTCTTTAGAGATAGAGAAGTTGAAAAATAGTGGAATAAAATATTATATTGTTGAGAAAAAATTTTATAAGGATCTTTATCCAACAACAGCACAGGTTTACGATTCTATAACAAAACTCGCAACAAAGTATCCTTCGCTTGTAGATGTTGAAACAATAGGTTTTACTTACAATAACAGACCTCTTGTAATAATGAAGATAAATGGGAAAAACCCAGATACATGTCTTGTTAGATACCAGTTTCTACTTATGGCAAACCACCATGCAAGAGAATGGCAAACGATTTCAACAGCACTATTTTTTGTAGATTCTATTTTAAGAGCCTACTCAACAAATTCAACTATAAAAAAATTGATAGACTCAACATACTTGGTTGTTTTTCCGATGGTAAACCCTGATGGATACTATTATTCAATGGATCAGAACAATGAACTTTGGAGAAAAAACAGAACACTAAGAAACTCGGTTTATGGAGTTGATATTAACAGAAACTATCCCGGAGAGGTTAACGGTGATATAAGGGGAGAATGGGGGGCAATATACAACTCAAGCACAACACATTACCCTTCCTCCGATGTTTATTGCGGACCTTATTCTGGATCTGAAAGAGAAGTTCAATCTGTGATGAACCTTGCAAAAAGGTTCTCTTTCAACATATCTATTTCCCTACACTCATACAGTGAACTCGTTTTATATCCATGGGGGGCAACATCAGATACAGCCTTGGATAACACACTGTTAAGCAACCTTGCTACAAAAATAGCATCGAAAATGTTAAAACAGACAAGTGGAACATACACACCAGAAAAATCTGATGCCTTATATCCAACATCTGGAGATTCTGATGGATGGATTTATGGTTACACAAAATTTGTAAAAGGTTTTACAACACTTCCATTCACATTTGAAATTGATACGGGATTCTCACCACCAACAACAACTCTTGCACAACTACACAGAAGAGTTTTCCCCGGAATATTGTATTCAGCATTCCTTTGCGAATCAGTTTATGGAGTCCCAAAGGAAGTTCCTTTAAAACCTATCCTGTCATCATCGGGAAGCAATATAATCTGGAATTTGAAAAATTCTAACAAAGCTGATTATTACAAAGTCCAAAATTACGATTCCATTTATACATACAAAGATTCTCTAAATGGTTCTATTGACTCGATAATATCAACAGATTACAAAACATACAGGATAGAGTTATCAAAGACTTCACCATATTCAGCACCTTACTCTTTAAGACCCTTGAAAAAGGATACAACAATTTCCTCGCTTGAATTTTTTGATAGATTGTATGTTCAAAATATTACAGATTCTCTGATTTTTTACATGCAGTATGATCTTGAAACAAACTATGATAAAGCTTTTCTTGAATACTCTTACGATGGATTCTTCTATGAGCCACTCGATACACTCAATGGAATCTTCACGGGCTCAAGCACAACATGGAAAAGATACTCTTTCCCATTATCAAGATTTTTAAACAAAGAGATAACCATAAGGTTAAAAACTGTTTATGACGATGGAACCATTAACGCAACTGGTTTAAAGATAGATAACATTTATCCAGTCCCTACATCAAAAACAAGGACAACTTTATTTGAAAGTTGCACAGATACTTTTATCTCATCCACAGATACTTTGAAATACTTTTTTGTAACATCACATCATCCTGTTTTAGGTTTTACACATAAATCTGACAGATACTTTTTCAAAATTTTGAGATCTGTAATCAAGGATTCATTAGGTGATATAAAAGAAAATAAAGATATTTTGATAGATTTTTCAAACAGGATACTAACTATCAAAAATTCATCAAAAGCGAAAAAATCATTAAGGATAAATATTTTTGATGTAAGTGGAAGAAAAGTTTTTGAAAAAAATGTAAAAGTTGAAAATGTTGAAAAATTTGATTTGAACTTTTTAGCTTCAGGGAAATATTATCTTGTTATTTTAGGTGATAAGAATTACAAAGAAGGAATTTTAATTTTAAAATAGTTAAAAAGTATCTAAAATAACTTTTACAAAAAGAATTGACAGAACGAGTATAAAAAATACTTTAATTATATTATTTCCTTTCTTTATAGCGATTCTTGAACCTGCAAGGTTTCCAAGTATTCCAAATATAGCAGCAGGAATACCTATCAAGAACAAAACTTTTCCATTGAATATAAATGTTATCAAAGCAGCAACATTTGATGACAGGTTAACAACTTTTGTGTTTCCATTGCTCATCCTAAGATCATATTTTAAAAGAAGGGAGAAGAAAAGTATAAGAAAAGTTCCTGTCCCTGGTCCAAAAAAACCATCATAAAAACCAATAACAAGACCTGCAAGAGATGAAAAAAACAAAGCTTTTTTACCATCAACACTTTTTGATCTATCAACCATTCCAAAATCTTTTTTTATTAGAACAAATATAGTGATAACAGGAATAAGGATTAAAAGGATATATCTTAAAAAATCTGGTTTTATGAAAAGAACTGTTCTTGCTCCAAGGGCTGAACCTAAAAGTGCAAAAATGGAAGCAAGAAATGCGACTTTCAGGTCTATCATTTTGTTCTGTTTGTAGGTAATAGTAGCGAAAAGTGTTCCAAAAGTTGAAGAAAATTTGTTTGTTCCTAAAGCAAAATGTGGTGGAAGTCCTGCTGCAAGATATGCTGGAACAGAAATTAGCCCTCCTCCACCTGCTATAGAATCTATAAACCCAGCAATAAAAATTGAAGGTAGAATAATGATAAGTTTCAACAAATACTGATCAAACCACATCGCATAATTTTAAGACAAAATCTAAGTAAATCAAGAGACTGATTACTGATTTATATTTTTATCCATTTCTATGGCTAATGAACAATAATTTATTACCAAAAATTTACTAGCTATGTTTTTTATTGATCCCAACATACTTTTAAATAAAGAGAGTCAAACTAAAAATATATTTTGTAAATTATTGATAAAGTCACAAAGTCAAGCACCGTCCCCAATGCAGGGACTCTAATACCGCAACTCTAAATGGTTTCAATTCCTTAAAGGTATGCTAAAAACTAAAAGAGTTTCCATTTTTAGAAGGTGTATATGCTCAGTTTCAATTCCTTAAAGGTATGCTAAAAACCAGTTGAAGCAAAAGAAATTACCAAAGGCAACAATAGTTTCAATTCCTTAAAGGTATGCTAAAAACGCAATTTCAGCAGGGATACAATGTTGTTGGAAATACGTTTCAATTCCTTAAAGGTATGCTAAAAACATAAATATTGAAAAGGAGTCGAAATGACAATACAAGGGTTTCAATTCCTTAAAGGTATGCTAAAAACTTTATCAACAACAGTAATACCAAAAGATGGTGTATAGTTTCAATTCCTTAAAGGTATGCTAAAAACTCCTTTTTTTCTTTCGATTATATTATATCACATTGTGTTTCAATTCCTTAAAGGTATGCTAAAAACTCGCTCACATTTTGGCAAAATACAACCCCACCTGGAGTTTCAATTCCTTAAAGGTATGCTAAAAACAAAGCAACATATTGGTATTATGGGAAATTTTATGCAACGTTTCAATTCCTTAAAGGTATGCTAAAAACTTTTTCAGGTTGGTGTTTGTTTCTATATACTTATCGGTTTCAATTCCTTAAAGGTATGCTAAAAACTTATCGAATTCGCCGAACTTTGACTGTGTATAAAATGTTTCAATTCCTTAAAGGTATGCTAAAAACTTTACTTCTTCAATTGGTATTTCTCTTATATTCTTAGTTTCAATTCCTTAAAGGTATGCTAAAAACTTTTCTTTTTAGAAAAAAATGAAAAAAGAGGTTGAGTTTCAATTCCTTAAAGGTATGCTAAAAACAACAGTCCAGCGGGAAACTTGGCGCCTTATATGTGGTTTCAATTCCTTAAAGGTATGCTAAAAACGTAAAAATGTATAAGTTAGAAATTGTTCCCAATTATAAGTTTCAATTCCTTAAAGGTATGCTAAAAACCGATTATATTATAACACATTGTCAAGCCTCGTGTGTTTCAATTCCTTAAAGGTATGCTAAAAACAATATTTCATAAACTTGAACCAAATCCTTTACGAAGTTTCAATTCCTTAAAGGTATGCTAAAAACTTTCACCCAATCCCATGGCAGTCCGAATATGTACTGTTTCAATTCCTTAAAGGTATGCTAAAAACATTGTGCCGCACGCTTGCAATAGACTTCGTATGAAGGTTTCAATTCCTTAAAGGTATGCTAAAAACTTCATAAGATTGAAAGTATCTTTTTTTATCATTGAAGTTTCAATTCCTTAAAGGTATGCTAAAAACTTCTGGCTATTGACACGAAGCTTGACAATGTGGTAGTTTCAATTCCTTAAAGGTATGCTAAAAACGAAACAAAGGAAATTTTATCACTAAGAGATCAAGAGTTTCAATTCCTTAAAGGTATGCTAAAAACCTTATCCGATACACCTTCAGATGTATATCTGACTAGTTTCAATTCCTTAAAGGTATGCTAAAAACAAGTTCAAATAGTTCTTTCGTAGATGAAGTTTTACGTTTCAATTCCTTAAAGGTATGCTAAAAACTCCACATCAAAGCGTTTCTCTTGATGATTTACAGGGTTTCAATTCCTTAAAGGTATGCTAAAAACATGGAAGGGTTACATATGTAGATGTAATGGAAATGAGTTTCAATTCCTTAAAGGTATGCTAAAAACTGTCAGAAGATGACAGAGAAATAGCAACAAGCAATAGTTTCAATTCCTTAAAGGTATGCTAAAAACTTTTCCCAATTGTGAATTCTCATTATCTTTTACTAGTTTCAATTCCTTAAAGGTATGCTAAAAACTAACTCAAATTTTACCTTCAACAGGCATCGGTTATGTGTTTCAATTCCTTAAAGGTATGCTAAAAACTTTTTCAAGGTTGAATTTGTTTCTATATATTTATCAGTTTCAATTCCTTAAAGGTATGCTAAAAACCCATTTTATACCGTATTGAAAAGAACTTTTTATTTTAATATTTTTTCCTTTTTTTTATATTATAACCTAAGAATAAGAATGTCAACAAGTTAATGAAATTTTTTTGTTGTCGAACCTCCAGTAATTCGACATCATTATAGGTCGACGAAAATTTTCAAATTAAATTATTAGACTCTCTCCTCCTTTTTCTTTTCCTATAATCTCTCTTTTTGAATACCAAATGACAGGAGAAGTATATATTATTATAGAATCCTCAGTTTCCTCAATTAAATTTTTTAACTCTATTTTTAACTTTTCAAATTTCGATTCTGTTAATTCTCCTTCAAATACTGGATTCTGTACCCAATACAAATATTTCCTGCAAATTTTTAAAACTTTCCCAACTCTTTTTTCTTTTATATCATAAACAAGAATTACAAACATTCTGTCACCAACCTGAAATAAAAGGTAAATATTCCTCCTCTCCAATCAGATGCTTTTCTATCTTATAAAGTTCAAGACGAATCAAATCTCTATAACTTACATGTCTCCCCAATTTTTTATATTCAAAAGTAGATTTCAATCTTTCCTCCATCTCTTTAACAAAAATCTCTCTTCCTTTTTCGTTTAAAACAATACCAGAAAATTTTGTCTCAAAATGTTGAGGTTTTATTATATCTTTGTTGATAAGTGTAAAAATTACTCTATCCCCAATTATTGGTTTAAATATCTCAGCAACATCAAGATTTAGAGTAAATCTTCTAAAATTTGTAGAGTGAAGATACCCTATTCTTGGATCAAGATGTGTTTTATAAATTGCACTCAAACAACTTGTATATATAATAGAGTTTGAAAAACTAATTAACGCATTTAATTTGTTTTTTGGAGGTTTTTTGCTTCTTTCTTCAAAAATAAAATGTTCATTATTGAGTATATTGTCCATTGATTTATAATACTGTTCTCTTATATTTCCTTCAATTGCCATTAGCTGTTCTATAGTATTTACACTTTCTATATTTTGAGACAAATTATTTATTTTTTCAATTGAAAAATCAAGATTTTTCCCTCTATTTGAATAATATATTAAGACTTTTTTTATATTTTCTACAGCACCTTGAACAAATTTTTTTGCAAGTATCATTCTTTTACTTTCATCAAGATAATGCTCCACTTGTTTTAGAATAATATATCCAGAATTCAAGTGTTCTCTTGGGTAATAAGATCCAACATAATACTCATAATAGTTAAAAAAATGTAAAATAATTCCTGCACCACTTAAAAATTCAAGCAATCTTTTATTTATAGAAACTTCTCCAAAAATAAAAATCTCTGAAATATTTTCAACAGGAATATATTTTTTTTCAGATTCAGTTTCTAAAAATATTGTATTATCTTTTCTTTTTAATTCTCCATCTGAAAAAATATACACTGTCTTTTTCATACCCAACACATCTCCATATAAGCACATTTTGAACAAAAAGGTATTCTTTTTAACTGTGGAGGTTTTTCCATTGTAATTATTTCCTTTATTTTTTCAGTAACTAACTCTAACTCACGTTCTATATCATCTGTTAATTCAATATATATTTTCTTTTTTTCCTTCGGAAACAGCAACTCTCCCTTTGCAAGAATACCATTTTGTTTTAAAATATAAAGGTAATAACATAATTGAATTTTTGCACTCTTTTCAAATTTAGAACTTTTTTTTACTTCTCCAATAATTAAATTACCATCTTTCATTCTGCTTATATCTATAACAATATTTCCAAGCCTTATTTCTTTATCTTCTCTTTTGTAGGATTCTTCAGAAATTAATCTTCCAAGTTCAATATAAATATTTTCTTGATACGGCTCTATATATCTTCCCATAAACCAAACTTCTCTTGTGCAAATGTAGTAATACCAAACAAGAGTTCCACTGATTTTATAATCTTTTATCATAAATCAATAAAAAGTATTAAAATCAATTGTAAATCCAAATTCTTTATTATAATAAACATTTATTTTATCTTTAGAAACAATAAAAAAATTATTAATTCTATCAAAATTGATTAAGACACTTGAATTTTTGACATTTAAATTTACTGACAATATATATTCATAAAAATTGTTTTTTATTTTTAAAAATTCATTTTTTCTTTCATAACCTGTATAATTTTTAATAATTTGATAATATTGATTTAGTAAATTACTCGCTTCATCATCCTTTTCAACAAAAACAAGCACGGAAGGTATTTCCTCTAAAAGTTTAAAATTATTTTGAATATCTTTAAATTGTAGATCCACAATATTTTGTTTTAAATTTATAAAAGTATTATTACTCATTCTATTTTGAATTGAATTATAATAAGAAGTTAAATTATAAAACAGTTCTTCTTCACTAATATTCTGTTTTTTTTCTAAAAATTCTTTAGTCGGAAATATAGATAATTCATCATAGATGTATGAATAAAAACTTCTATTTTTATCATCTTTTAAATTAAATAAAAACATTTTCCCTTTTTCTCTATTATTCCTATTACAACGTCCAGCTGTCTGAACAATTGAGTCCAATGGGGCAAAATCTCTGTAAACAATATCAAAATCTAAATCTATGCCTGCCTCAATCAACTGAGTTGAAACTAAAATAATTCTTCGATTTCTACACTTATCCAATTTTTCTTTTATTTCGTTTATAATTATTTTTCTGTCTTTTGGAATTATATTCGTAGAAAGGTAATAAATTTCATCTTTTTCATTTATAATTTCTTTAATTTTTTGATAAAAAATAATACTTTCTTTGATTGTATTTAATACAAATAGAAAATTCTTATTCTTATTTTTATTTATTTCACTTTTTATATTAAGAAAAATATTATCTTGGTCTATTGGTTTTAGTCTCTCTATTATCTCAATTTCATATCTATTTATTAAATCCTTTTTAAAATTATCAATATCTTCAAGGTTAATATCAAGATAATTCTTTACTTCTTGCTGTGTAAATATTAAAGGCATAGTCGCAGTCATATAAATAATTTTACATTTCATTTCTTTTATAAGAAATTGAAGTGTATCTTTTATGATTTTACAATATTTAATGGGAATTGTTTGAATTTCATCAAGTATTATTATACTTCCGGCTAAATTATGAAATTTTCTATTTAATTTATTATCTCCTGAAAATATAGTATAAAAAATTTGCCAAAAAGTTGTAAGAATTAGTGGTTTGTCCCAATTCTCAATGAGAAATTGTCCCTTTTCACCTTCAAAACAATCTTCCCCAATGTTAATTTTTGGTTCTACAAGATGATGATGTTTAGTAAAGTAATCTTTAGGTTCATGATTATTCAATTTACATATTTCATTTATAATTTCCTCATTTTGATCAATAATAGACATAAAAGGTACAGCATAAATTATCTTTTTCAAATTTTTGTCTTTTCTGAGCAATTCGAATGCTATTTGTAATCCTGTTAATGTTTTTCCAAAACCGGTTGAAATATTTATGAATATAATATCTGGGATGTCTTGATACTCATTTACCTTTTTTATTGCTTTTTCAAATAATGTATTTCTAATAATACTTAAACTGTTGTATTGATTTTTATCATAGAACTTTTCTTTTTTATATTTTTGTATCCACTTATTTGATTCACTTGGTAATTTTTGTGTTTCTAAATACTGTCCAAAAATAGTTTCATTTTTATCACTATATAAAAGAATGGAATAAATATATTTTTGCAGGAAAAAATATTTAAAATTTTTTTGAATTTCTTGCTTTATACACCATAAATTTTTTAAATAATCACTTAATGTTTCCCAATCATATTTAGTTAAAGATAATTCTTTTAGTTCAGTGAAATCGATTGAACTATATTGTTTTTCTAATATTTTTATTCTTTTATCATCAAAGAAAAAAATATCATCCCAATTTTCAAGATCTCCATGATGTTTTAAAATACTTGAAAAACATATCAAACCCATTAAATTGTTTTCTGTATCTATTTTTGTTTTGTAAGAGGCATATAAAGCAGAGATTAATGAATGACTTTTGAGTTCAGATTTTTCAGTATATTCTTCATTATTTATTTTACAAGAAAGATAGTTTTGAAAATAAGTAGTCGCTTTACCAAAATCATGTAAAAGTAATGTATTCTTTAATGTTCTAAAAATTAATTCATCATCTATACCAAAATTAATTTTATCTCTACAATAAATATATAAACCTATATTGCAAACATTATTTAAATGATCAATTAAACCTTTTTGGGGATGTGAATACAACATCTTTTAATTTTAAAATAAAAATATATTTTCATTATTACATTCAAAGAAAATTACATTTTTCAATTTTATTTCTCTTCCATCTCTCTCTATAAGGATCTCTTCTGTTTTTAAAAGTTCCCTTTCTTTAGATAGTTCAGCAGGTATATGCACTTTTAAGCATCTCGAAATATTACCATCAAGAACTAAGGAGTCTTTATTGATATTAACTATTGGTATAACAGAATGTATATCAACAGGATTCTCTTTTGTTTGCTTTTGTTTTATGAAGTATTCACCTCTGTACTCAAAATTTGCTATACATTCAGAAAGTCCCAAACATAGAGTATAATAACTCTGATGGTTTAATAAATTTTCCATCAAATTTTTATAAATTGTTTTATCAGAGTGCCATATATAAAGACGATAAGAAACATTTTTTAAAAATTCTACTTTAATTTGTGTTCTTGGTTTTTCCCCCTTTTTCCATCTTGAGAAAAAACTAACATTTTTAACATTTAAAAAATTTTCACAAATATGAACAATTTTTATAGGATTTATAATTCTTATTCCAATTTTGAAATTATCTGTATTAAAAAAATTAATATATTCATCTTTATCAATTCCTATAATAGAAGAAACTATTCCTGCAACAGCAGTTTTAGTTGGTATAGGATAAGTAATTGGAGATGTTGTTGTATATGGCACTCTAAAATGAGCAAAAGGAGCAAAAATATCAAATATTAATAATTTTTCATTTTCCATAAACAAACCTTTTGATTAAAAATCTATTTTTTTCCAATCAGATGGAATATTTGTGTTTAATTTTAAATTTTCATCTATTAAATAATTTACATTTTGTAATTTCTCTCCATATTTTGAGACAGAATCGATTAATTCACTAATTTCAATTTTGAAATCAGTAACTTTTCTAATCTTAAACATATTTTCTGCTTCTGTTATTTTTATTTTTTTATCTAAGTCACCAATAAAGAAATTGTTGGAGTCTTCTTTATAGTCTATTTTAATTAACAATCTTGGCATCTGACCAAATTTTGATCTGCTTATAAGAGTTTTTGTACCATTCCACATAGCCTTTAACATTAAATTTACATCTTCTTCGGATAAATGTGTTAGTCGTGCCGCTTTGTCATTTATGACCC
This sequence comes from Caldifarciminota bacterium UBA6260, assembly GCA_002441125.1. Lineage (GTDB taxonomy): Bacteria > Hydrothermota > 32-111 > 32-111 > 32-111 > 32-111. The sequence continues at coordinate 29,238 of DJVI01000021.1, read as the reverse complement.
CATAAAATGCTATAAATGAATAAGGTAAAATGTATTCCTCCCTAAAAGTTTTTTGTTTTGTTTTTTCCTGAGAAGCAAAAGCACCTGTACCCTTTATATGAGTAAGCTCAACAGGATGTAAAGATCTCCCAATTCTAAATTGAACTGGTCCAGTAAAAGTGATAGAATCTTTTTTTAAAGGAATAACACCACCAAACAATCTTATATCTATACAAGTTTTAATAACCTTTTCCAATTTTTTTTCAAAATCATTAGCCCTTTTCTCTGCAGTCTGAATATACTGATTCTCTTCATCATAAATTATTTCTCTTATAAAAATATCTTTTCCTTTTGTGTGATCATTATAACCTTCATATTCATAAAGATAATCTCTTATAGTTCTTTTTAACCTTACATCAGTAACAATGTTAATTTTTGTTTCCTCATCAATTCTTGGTTTGTTATCATCTGATGGATCACCATTTGGATTAGCATCAGTTATATCATAGCAAAATAAAATCTCACTTTTTTTGTTAATAATATTAGACATTTGTTTCCTCCTTTTTATTTTCTTTATCTTCATCTTCTTTTGTGTAATGTTTACCTAAAGATAAACCTAAAGCAAAATAATAGCTCATTTCATCAACAGTAAATTTTGAAAAATCACTTTGAGTAAAGTAATAACTTATAGATTCTTCAAGTTCTTTATAGTAGTTTTTATCATATTCTTCTAACTTATTGATCATTTCTGGTAAGAGCCTTTTAGCTACTTTTTCATCAATTTTTAAACCATTAAGTCTCGAATAAAAAGGTTTTGCATTTTTATATCTAAACTGGATATTAAGAAGTTTCAAAGCTAAAACACCTTCTAAAAACAGAGCTCTTTTTGTAGGATCATCTAAAATTGAAAATTTACCTAAAAAATCATTTAATGGTTTTTCTCCATTCATAATATATTTCCTCCTTTCTAAAATTTTTATTTCTTCAAGAAAAAGTAAAATTTTTAGAGATTTTAAAATAAATAATTCAACTTCAAATTCTCTATTGTTCACAAAACTATTTCTTATTTTTGTAATAAATCTATCAAGAAGTAATTCAAAAGAAACAGGTTTAAGATAAAATATATTTCTTAATATTTGTAATCCATTATTTTTGAAATCAATGTCTTCTTTACCTCCTTTGAAAAACTCAGTTATAAAACCAAAATGAAAGTTAAAATCTATTTCTTCTTTTTTAGTTTTTATAACAGGAAAAAAATCTTTAAATTTATCATCTACTTCATCTCTTTTTTCTATAAGCATTTTAAGTCTTGATGGTGGAATTTCTTGAATTAATAATATTATATTAAAAGCACTTTTATTTATTTCATAAAACATAAAATTGAAATTAACTAAGTTATATTCCTCTCCTAACTTTCTAACCAGATATTCTTCTATTTTGTCTATTTTTGTCGAATTTGGAACTGATAAACTAAAGTCTGAATAATCTTTAATTCTTTTTAAAAGATCTTCCATCTGTTCTTTTTCATAAAATAAAAGATGTGGAATAAGAAAATAATTAAATCCTGCAAATGTAAATTTTAAATTATTTGAAACATATTTCTCACCAAAAGCTAACTTTATTGCACAATCAGGACATACCGGAAAATTTTTCCATGCAAATTGTTGGTTAAATCCACCCGAAACAAAACTTTCTTTATCTACCGTATAAAAAGCATAAGGTGATGCATAGCCCCAAACTTCATCTTTAACTTCATGACAGAAGAAACAATATTTATTTTGTGCCTTACTATCGAAACCATATTTAGAATAGAAATCTTTAAAGACAGCCTTTTGCTGCTTTTCCAATGTTTCTCTAATCGGTATAAATTCTCCCGGATAATATTCTTTCCCATTATCAATGAAAGTAAATAAAATAACTTTATTTACTAATTTTATTTCATCATTTTGTCTCAAAAATTCTTTCAGTTCATTTTCAATCTTCACTTGATTTTTTTTTACAGCAGATTGTATCTTTTTTAATAATTCTTTCATTTTTGAATTTGGATTATAATTTTCTATAAAACTGTCTAAAGAATTTAAAATTTTTTTTCTAAATTTTTTCTCAATTATATATTTTTCTAAGTCTTCTTGATTATTTTTTAAAAATTTTTTATCCAAAGGAATCAAAACTACAGGGGTTCTTGATGGCCCATTTGATGGTCCTTCAACTAAACAATATAAATTTTTCTTATCTTGAGAATTTTCTTCAAAATCTATTTTTTTAAAATTCCATTCGCTCCCCTCATTTTCAAAAACTATTTTAAGAATATACTTATAATTTTCATCAATTTCTTTTGTGAGAACATCAATAAAATTAAATTCTTGAATACTTCCAATCTGATAAATTCCTTCTAACATATATCTCCTTTTTATTTATTGTTATCCTCATATTCCTCTATCATTCCAAAACCTTGACTATTCTTTGATCCAATGCCTGCTTCGTATGCAAGTTTTAACAAGGAGGGTGATCCTTTGATAGTATATATACCAGACCAAGCTTTTATCACAGTTTTTTTATAAATTATAACATGCTCATTTCTTTTAGATACATATAAAGGTTTTATTTCGAATTTTAAATCATCAGCATTCTCTTCTCCTTTTTGTCCATAGAAAGCGAAATATTTATCTTTAATATTCTTTTCCAAAAAATCTGAAAACTCTTTTTCAAATGGAGAATAAAAATATGTCTTTTTTTTATTGTTTAGTCCATAGAGTGTAGTATAGGTTGTTATGGGAGATAATGTTTTTATATTGAAATCCTCTTTAATTTTTTTTTCAAGCGGAACTTCTATTGAAACGAGGTTTAAATATTCACTTCCTATCTTCAAATTTTTCTGCTTTATAAGATGGGAAGCGAATGAATTCAAAATATCATTTATTGGTGAAGAAATCCAAAAATAAATCTCTCTGTTAAAAATTATATTTTTTTCAACTATGTCGAATTTTCCAAAAATCTTTGAAAAAGTAAAAAATCTAAAAATCTTTTTTTCAAAATTATAACCTTCATTGTGTATTTTATCTCTTAAGAAATCTGAAAGATGATCATAAATAAAACCCTGAAGAAGATAATTGTAATGAACTGGTAAAATTATATTATTTTTATCTGAAATAAATTTTAATCTCACCCTCATATATTTATTTTATATATATCCTTTCTATTGTCAATATAATAAATTTTTTATCTTGGGGACGGTGCTTGACAGTGTGACACTTTTTTAAGCAAAATTTTGAAAAACAGAAATAATAAAAACGATTAAATACAAACTAAAAATCTATCTGCTCTCAACAATCTTTTTTATATTTCCATTTTCATCAACAGTTATCTTTAAAACTTTTTTGAATGGCTTTTTTTCTAAAAGGTATACGAAAGAGTAAAGTTTCTCTTCAACAGGTTTCACTTTCATTTTTAATTTTTTCTGGACAATTTCTGTATCAGTTTTTATTTCCTTAACTGAAGGTTTGATTTCAGAATACTCTTCATACTTTTCCTTAACAATTTTATCGACAAGGTTTTTTAATTCTTTTTTATTCATAAGAGACCTCCACTAAAGGATTGCCATATAGAGTAAACTCTATCAATGTTTTTTTATCATCTTCATCAAGGTATCTGTTTTTTTCAAGATTAAATCTTGCGAACTCTTTTTTAGCATTTAAAAATGAAAGAGAAGATCTGTAACCTTTTTGAATGTTTTCAAAAAATAGTTTAGCTAAAAGATCAGCCTCACTTGAAGGTGGATACAAAGGTCCATAGGCGGTTGCAGTTGAAGCAACACAAAATAGAAAAGAGTTTTTCAATGCAGTTAATACTATAGAATCATTCTCTTTCTTTTTGTATATATAGCCTCCAAAACACGCTTCGGAAAAGAAAAAGGAGTCTTTTATTCCTTTTTTAAAACTTTTTGGAAGTAATGCGAGTGGATATTCTTCTTTGTAATCAGAGTTTCTTGCTCTCTGTCCATACCAACCCGGGAGTTCATCGCTTCCATGTAGATTGAAATAGAATGAGCCGGTAAAATTTTCAAAATCGTATTTTTTTGAAACATCAAATGGTGGAGAAATCAAAATCTCTCCCTGACCTTTTATTTTATTAAAAACTTCAAATGATGCTTTTTCCCATATCTGGGCTGTTATCCCATTCTTCTCAAAAATTTTTACATTTTTACTAGACAAAATTTTTTCAACTTTGCTTATAAAACTTTTCAAATTGTCATCTGTTGAGTTTGGTATCCTTGTTATTTCTATTTCAGGAAAAATTAATTCCTTATCTTCACAAACAAAAAAGTTGTCAGTCAAAATTATTCCATCTCCATCATCTATTGGTGATTTGATTCTATAGAATGGGAAAAGATCATCGTTACCTATTATTACAAGTATTGAATCCTTAAGTTCTTCAAAGATATATTTTTTTGCTTTCTTTTCGTTACCATCTTCAACATCCACAAAAAGAAGTTCACCAAGAGATGATACAAGAGTATCCTGAATACTTATCAGTGAATTCTTTCCAAAAAATTTTTCTATTCTTTTTTTGTTGTGAAGTATAACGATCTGTTTCATAAAACCCCCCATAAAAAAAGAGCCGGTCTGTGACCGGCTCTACTTTTTCCCGCTGCTTACTTCTTTGTTGTTTTCTTTGCTGCCTTTTTCGCTGGCTTCTTAGCCGTTTTCTTTGCTGGCATTGTCCCTCCTACTTGTTAAAGGTTTCTAAAAAATTTATATCACAAAAAAAAATTTTTTCAAGAGTTTTTTTTATTTTTTTTATATTGTATTTTTTTTAATCGATTTTATAATTTTAATAAAGGAGTTTTTATGAATAAAAAAATCGAGTGTTTATGTGTCAAATGCAAGAATTATAAAAAGAAATCCAACTCAAAATTTTTCTGTGATGAATTCACTGAAATTTTCGAAGATATTATAACAGGTGATTGTCTTTGTGCAAAATGTAAATACCATAATGAAAAAAAATATAAATTCAACTCTTACTGTTATAAAGGTACCGAAGAAAATCAAAGAGAACTGTAATAATGTTTAAGACTCTAACCGCAGCAAAAATTTTTCTGAAACAGGGACTCTTTAAAGAAGCTTTGGACATCCTTGAACAACTCGAAAAAGATAATGATGATCTCAACATAAAATTCTACAAGATAATAGCACTCGAAGGACTTGGATTTTTCAAAAGAGCAAAAGAACTCTGTTATTTTCTACTTGAAAAAAATTTTGAAACTGAAGAGATAAAAAAAATTCTTGAAAGAATAAAAGATAAAGATGATGAAATAAAAATCGAAAAGAATTTAGATTACACTGAAGATGAGATAGCTAAAGTTTATGAGATGATCGGTGATTATGAAAATGCGATTTTTTGGTACAACAAAAAGATTGAAAAATTGAAAGAGAATATCAGATAATATTTCTTAACCTTTTTATCTGCTTTTTGTAAATAGGGAAAATCTTAGCAAAGAAAAATTTCAGAAGGTTCAACTGTATCACAGGGATTACAGTAATAAATATAGTTTCATAGAATCTGTTCAAAGAACCCGGCTCTATTTTTGAAATTATTTTTAAAAGTTTCGATTCGAAAATTTTATTTTCATCCTGAATATAATTTTCAAGATTTTTTTTGTAATCTTCAATATTTCTCAAAAATATTTTAAAATCATTTGTTGAAAAATCCAAAGATGATTTCCCATATCCCATCTTCTCAACAAGAAAACTGTTAACTCTCTGTTCATACTGACCTTTTATTGGAACAGAGAAAATAGGTTTTTTGAGATATATGGATTCACTTATAAGAGTGAATCCACCATTTGTTATAACTCCCTTGCATTTTGAAAGATCTTCCAAAAAATTTTCTCTTGAAAAATTTTCTTTCTTTAGATTTTTTCTTTCTTCAAGATCCAATCCATAGGAAACGAATTTTACTTCTGGAAAACTTTTTGTTAGTTCGTTTATCTTTTCTATCAAGCTTTTCGATGTTTGATAAATAAGAATAAAATCTCCATCCTCTTTTTTCTTTGCAATCTCAATCACTTCTCTTCTTATTATAGGTGGAACTATGATTACCTTGTATTTTGACTCTTTTGGTAAATCTATGAATTTGTCGGCAAAAGACAGAACGAAATGGTAGTTTGCTTTTCTTTCAACAAGTTTTATTACAAGTTGTGTAAAATATTTTTCAGTAAAAGATGTTTCGTCAGGTATCTCTTTCAAAATGTTAACGGTGATGTTGTTATCAATGTTTATAAGTGGCACCCCAACAGTTTTTGCAAATATTTGTGAAAATGGCTCAAAATCTGATATAACAAGATCAGGTTTATACTGATAGAGCATTTTAAAAAAGTATATGAACTGTTTAGTTGTGTTAAGTGGAAGTCTTTTTAAAAACTCATAAAAGGTTCTGTAATTTCTAACAACACCATCTTTATATATGATATCGAATCCAGATATATCGTGATAATCGGCATCCTTTTTAACAATGTTTAAATATTTTATTCCCTGTCCATAGGTTAAAATCTTTACCTTACACCCATTTTTTTCAAGAAAGTTTATAACATGGGTGCTTCTCGTTATATGGCCATTTCCATGACCGCCAACACCATATATTATTTTCATTTCTCCTCCAAGTTGTAACCTCTGTTAAATGCCTTAAAATTTATTTCAAAAACTTTTTCAGGTAATCTTTCTTTTAAAGATTCATCCCAATATTTTTTTTCAATCTCTTTAATGTTTTTTGAAAGAAAGCCAAGAAGAACAACATTCATCACTTTTATATTCCCAAGTTCTTTTGCAATTTTTTCAGCATCAACAACATAAGTTTTCTTAATAAACTTTTTCACTTCACCTATCGGATCTTCAGGATAATCCATAAGTCCAGCCGCAACAGGAAGTGGTAAAATCTTTGTTGTATTTATTATCATAACTCCGTCATCTTTCAAAAAATCTATATTCCTTAAAGATTCTATCTGCTCGAAAGCAAGTATAACATCAGCTTCATTATAAGATATCAAAGGAGAGTATACTTTTTCACCAAAAACTATATGACTAACAACATCTCCTCCTCTTTGACTCATTCCATGGACCTCAGATTTTTTTACATCGAAACCAGCTCTCATTGCAGCATCAGAAAGAAGGTCTGAAGCAAGGAGAATTCCCTGACCACCAACACCGGCGATTATTATTCTTTTATTTTCCATAATCACTCCTTAAACTTTTTTGATAGCGTTGAATTTGCAAACCTGAAAACATAATGAGCATCCAACACAAAGATCATAGTTGATGTTAGCTTTCTTTTTGTTTTTATCGAAAGATATTGCTGGACAACCTATTTTTACACACATCTGACAACCAGTGCATTTGGTTTCATCAACTTCATATTTATCAAATTTCTTTTTTTTCATATCAGGTAAAAGCATACATGGTCTTCTCGCTATTATAACTGAAAGTTCATCCCTTTCACTCTCCTCTTTAACAGTTTTAATGACCTCTTCGAGATTGTATGTATCTATAACCCTCACATTTTTAACTCCAAGTCCTCTGACAAGATTTTCTATATCTACTTTAGGTGCTTCGTCTCCCATCAATGTCTTACCAGTTCCCGGGTTATCCTGATGACCGGTCATTGCTGTAATAGAATTATCAAGAATAATAACGGTTCCCTTTGCTCCATTGTAGATCATATCGATAAGTCCCGTTATTCCAGAATGGTAAAAAGTTGAATCACCTATAACGGCAACTATCTTTCTGTTGTCACCCGCTTTTTTTAAAGCATACTCAAGACCTATAGCGTTCGTTATAGATGCTCCCATATCAACACAAGTATCCATAGCGTTAAGCGGCGGTAGTGCTCCAAGGGTATAACAACCTATATCACCAGTTGCTATAAGTTTATTTTTATTTATAGCATAAAAAACTGATGTGTGTGGACAACCGGGACATAATGCTGGTGGTCTTGGAGTTGCTTTAACTTCAACCTGTTTTGGAGTGTAAGGTTTTATAACTCCAAGTGAAACTTTTACTATGTAAGGGTTAAGTTCACCGACTTCGGGAATTAGTTCTTTTCCAACAACATCTATTCCCATAGCCTTGATCTCAGTTTCAAGGAATGGGTCATTCTCCTCAACAACATATATGACCTGAACATTTTTCGCAAACTCTCTTATCAATTCCTCTGGTAATGGCCATGTCAGAGATATTTTCAAAAATGATGCATCAGGCATCGCTTCTTTTGCATACTGGTATGATATACCTGAAGTTATTATTCCAACCTTTTTGTCTTTATATTCTATAAAATTATATTTGAAATCGTTTGAAAGTTCTTTAAGTTTTCCAAACCTTTCCTCAACTTTTTTGTGAAGTAACCTTGCATGTGCTGGAAGTATGAGATTCTTTTTTATGTCTTTTTCATACCCTTTGATCGGGACTATTTCTCTGTCACCAAGTTGGACTACACTTTTCGAATGAGAGATTCTTGTGGTCAGTCTGAGAATAACAGGTGTATCAAACTCTTCACTTATTGTGAAAGCTATCTTTGTAAAATCTTTCGCTTCCTGTGAATCTGAAGGCTCAAGCATAGGAACCTTTGCTGCTCTCGCATAATTCCTGTTGTCCTGCTCGTTCTGTGAAGAATGCATTCCAGGGTCGTCAGCAGTTACTATAACAAGTCCACCCTTTGCTCCAATATATCCAACTGAAAACAATGGATCAGCTGCAACATTCAATCCAACATGTTTCATCGTAACTATAGCTCTCATTCCACCGAAGGAAGCACCTATCGCAGTTTCGAGTGCAGTCTTTTCATTTACAGACCATTGTGAATGCACTTCTCTATATTTCGCCATATTTTCAAGTATCTCTGTTGATGGAGTACCCGGATATGCGGATGCAAAATAAACTCCAGCCTCAAAGGCACCTCTTGCAACCGCTTCATTTCCCGATAGCAGTTCTTTCATAAAAACCTCCGATTTATACTAAATTTTAACTTATTTTTTATTTAAATTCAATTATTTTTCTCTTGGCTCAACGAATATCACTTCTTCCCTCAAAAGGACAACCTCACCACTTTTACTTCCTTTTCTTTTTGTTACATACTTTCTTTCAGTATATGATACTGGAACGAGTTTAGAATGTTTTCCTTTTGAATTATAAGCAGCAATGGAAGCAGCATAATATATATCCTCTTTTTTTGGAATTCTTCCCCCTTTTTTCAAAATCACATGTGCTCCCTTAGCTTCCCTTGCATGGAAAAAAAGATCATCTTTAGATGCAACTTTCAAAGTCAAAAAATCGTTTTCCTCGCTGTTTCTTCCACATAAAACGGTAAATCCATTTGGAGAATAAAAAATTTTCCCTACCTTTTTTTCCTCTTTTTCTTTTTTTAACTCTATTGGCATCCTGTCTATATTTTCTTTTTTCTTCTCAAGTTCAGTTAACCTTTTTAAAAGTTTTTCTCTGTTTAAATTAAACTTTTCAAAATCCTCTTTTAACTCCTTCAAGCTCTTATAAAGTTTATCGAGAGTGTAAAATGGATTTTTCTCTACAAATATTTCAACAATTTTATTTTCATCATAAATCGATTTTAGTTTGTAATTACCGGGCTCATTTATTTTGATAGAGTTTTCTTTCAAAGTCTCAATCTTTTCGAAAAGATCTTTCCTTTTCAAATCAAAATTTTTTCCTTCATCATTTTCTAACTTTTCCTTTATATTTTCTATCTCTTTTTCAATCTGTTTTAATAGTGTTAATTTTCTTTTATCCTTTAAACTCTCCTCTTCAAAATTCAAATACTCTTTAACAAGGTTTGTTATCAAAGGATCTTTTTTTATAACAACTGACCCTTCATCAACAAAAGGAGAAATAAAAAATTTTCCTTTATTTTCAAGAAGATAATTCTCTAAATCCAAAACAGATTTTAAATCAAGATCTTTTTCACTTATGAATTTTTTTGTTCTGTTATCGATATATTTTAAATAATCCTCTTCAAATTTTACATCTATTTTTTCTCCTATTCTGTATATCATCTCTCCCTCATTATCTTTTGGAAAAGAGTAAAGATTTAAAATTTTTAAATTCTCATCGGTAATTATTATGTTGAATTTTGAAGGGATAAGGATAAATATAATATTTTTACCATTTGAAAGTTCAAACTTTAAGATCCTTTCTAAACCGAACTGAACTATATTTTTTATCCTGACACCTTTACAAAAATTTTTCAAACTCTCAGAAAAATTTATTTTCAACTTTTCTCCAACAATAGTATCTTTGAAGATAAAGGAAAAGTTTTTATTACACAGAAAAGTTAGATTAAATTTTTCAGTTTCAAAAGTCAAAAATCTTTCATCCAAAAAATTTTGAAAATAAACTTTTTCTATCTTTGAAGGAAGAAGATTTAAAACCTCATCATTCAAAAATTTTTTTATGTTAAGAGAAGAAAAATCAATTTTCCTCATATTTTTTTATGAATTCTATAGCTTTAAATGCTATATAGTTTGCTTTAACAGCCCACTGGGGATCGTTAACGGTCAGAACAACTATTCCATACCTGCTTTTATCTCCATCGTAAATCCCCACAAACCAGTTATAATAACCATCAGGATCGTTAGCGTATAGAGATCCTGTTTTTGCGTAAGTTTTTGATGAAATCTCTGGATTTTTTGAGAACTGTTTTCTTGCTGTTCCAATTTTTGTTGTCAAAGAGAGAGAGTTCAAAATCTCATTTGCTATGCTTTTTTCCATAACATTCAAACTCTTCTTACTATCATTTTTATTTATATAAGGTAAAACGAGTTTCCCATCATTTCCAACCGACATAATTATAAGCAATGCGTGTAGTGGAGACATATATGAATATTCGAGTCCAGATGCGAGTTTTATAAGAGAACTTGAATCCTCAGGTAACTCTATAAAACCTGTGTTTATTCCCCTTATCTTTTCTCCGGTAAAAAATAATCTTTCGGCAGAATCAACAATCTTTTCTCTTTTCAGTTTCAAAGATATTTCAGCGAATGCTGAGTTGTTAGAAAAAGCCATCGCTTCTTTTACCGTTGTTTTGTTGTAAACTTTAGTAGTTTGCCTTCTGTTGAGATAGTTTCTGAGTTCCGAGTACATTCTGTCATAATATTTTATAGTATCCCTGCTGTTGTAAACATTAGATCTGAGTGAAGCGAAAAATGTTACTATTTTGAATATGGATGCAGCCTGAAGTGGTTTGTTTATGTATTTGCCTATATCGTATCCCCTTTTGGAATACTCATCTATAGCGAGTATTCTACCATCCCTCACATCTGAAATTATTACAACTCCATAGGGAACTTTATGATTTTTTAAAACCAAAGAAATATCTTTCTGAATATTTTCATTTATAGTTGTGTTCTCAAAACTATTATGTGTTTTTATATAAAGATATTCTTTGAAAAGATCATCTTTTGGCAATCTGCTACAGGATACTATAAGAAAAAATAAAAAAATGAAAAAAATATTATTCTTCTTTTTCATAACCTTTAGAAAGGATCTCTTTTGCTATTTCATAATCCTTTTCGAGAACGAAAATTTTTACTCTATTTTCAAGATCAAGTGAAGGATAGTAACCGTAAGCATCATCTGAAGAAAGAAAAACTTTTATACCGTTACTTTCAAGAAGAGATTTTACTATAATAGCCTCCATTTTGTCTTCAAAATCTAAAAGCAATTTTAAATCATTTTCCATAATTCTTAACAATTTTTTTAGCTTTTTCTATAAGATAGAATGAGCCTATAAAAAGGATTATACTGTTTCTCTCAATAGCTTTTTTAAAAGCTTCCTTTGGTCTTTTAAAAACTTTTACACCTTCTATATTTTCATAATCTTTTACCTTTGCACATCTAAAGAAATTTATCTGTGTTAAAAAAACTTTTGATGCATATTTTTTTAAAATATCTATAGATTTCGAATAATCTTTATCAGACATAAAAATGGAAATAGTGTTTATCTTCTTTGTTGGGTATAAATTTTTCAACTCTTTTAAAGATCTTTCAACTGCAGCAGGATTATGACTTCCATCAACAATAACAAACGGATTTTTACTTACAATTTCAAGTCGTCCCTCAATATTGAAATTTTCAATTCCTTTTTTAATATCCATTTGTTTTAGACCTAAAAAGTTTGAAACCTCTATTGAAAGAATTGCGTTTTCTATCTGGTAGGAGTATGGGTATTTGAATTTATAAAAAACATTTTTGTATATAAAACCACCTTTTCTTTTTTTATATTTTGAACAATCTATTACAAAAATTTTACTTTTCCTTTTTTTTGCTATACTTTTCAAAACATTTAAAACTTTTTTTTCCTGTTTGAATGTGAATACAATGCCATTCTCTTTAATAATTCCACCTTTTTCGTAAGATATTTCTTCAAGAGTATTTCCTAAAAGATGCATATGGTCAAAATCTATTTTTGTTATAACGGAAATTGAATTTTCAACAACATTTGTTGAATCGAGCCTTCCACCGAGTCCAACCTCAATAACCGAATAATCAACCTTTTTCTCTCTGAAATATAAAAAAGCGAGTGTAGTTATAGCTTCAAAAAATGTTCTGTAATCTTTTTTTCTGATTTTGATCTTATCATAAACCATTTTCTCATATTTTTCAAAATCTCTATCAGATATATCTCTACCATTTATTTTTATCCTCTCGTTGATACTTTTTATATGTGGAGAAGTGTATGTTCCAACTTTAAAAGAACTCTCTTTCAGGATACTTGAAATAATTCCAACAACACTCCCTTTTCCATTTGTCCCAGCAACATGGATAATTTTTCCAATATCTTTTTGTGGTGAAGAGAATTCTTTAAGAAAATCTTTAAAATTTTTAAGATCAAAATTGTAAGTTTTTACAGGTTTATGTTCAAGATTATAAAGGTTTTTGAAAAGTTTTGGTTCAATCATTTATCTTCATCTTTTTGATAACAATGTCCCTTCCATATCCTCTTTTAATCAACTCATCCCTTTTTATAGAAGCATCATCCATATTTTCAAAAAGTCCAAGATATAGCCTGTATATCTTTTTATCAAGTATAGTTGTATCGTTTACAATAATTGTGTCTTCTGGATTTTTAGCTTTCAATCTTTCCTTTTCACTTTTAGCAGATATTTCATTTGAAAGGGAGTATATCTGGATAGTATAAAATTCTTTTATCTGAGGTTTCTCTTCAACCTTCTCTTCAAACTCTTCGGAAACTACTCTTATACCTTTAATTTTTTCTTTGATAACATAGGTTTTAAAACTGTCTGTAAAAATGTTATAAACTAAGACAAGAGAGTCTTTTGCAAGAATAAGATCCTTTTCGAAAATCAAATCAACCATTCTGGTTTCCTGTTCACTTTTAACATTGAATTTCCTTGTTCTTCTTCCGTTAACAAAAAGATCAAAATTATTTCTCGTTTTTGAATGTATTATAAGTATTGAATCGCTGAAACTTTTTATATCACTATTCTTATCTTTCACTTCAATCTTTTCCATTGGAGTATATTTTATACCATCGTAGAGAAACATTCTTCCATCAGCATAAGAGTAAAGTAAAAATTGTGGATTTTTATCAAAAGTATAACAGTTTGTGAAAAAATCTTTTATCTCTTCTATTATGTTCAATGTTTCAAAATCAAGAATAAGGGTAGTTTTCGATGAAACAACTATTAACCTTGTCCCATACTTTTCAAATCCTATATCAAGAACATCTCCAACGAAAAATCTTCTTTTCAAAATTTTCCTTGAAAAATCTATCGAATATAAAAATCCCTTTTCGTCAACTATATATAAAAAATTCTGGAAAGGATTTTTGAAGATCTGGACAAAATTTGTATCAACAGAAATAACAGTTTCCTCTTTCTGTTTATCTTTATAAATTAGTTTATTTTTAGAGATATAGTAGAAACCTCTTTCGTTTGATATAATCTTCATCAAAGTTGGTGGCTGGTTGAAGGAGAAGTTGTATTCTATGTTAAAAAGTTTTTTGTTGAAAATTGAAATTTTCGAATCAGATGTCATAACATAAACTTTTTCTTTGAACTCGGAAAAATCAACTACTGGAAATTGGAATGAAAATGCTCTTTTAAGGTTGAAATCTTTATCGTATAAGTTAAAACCTTTTTCTGAAATAACAAAAAATGAATATTTTTCTTTCGTTTCTTCTTTCTTCTGATCACTTTTCTCTTCAACATAATTTTTCTTACAGAAAGGTAAGAAAAGGATAAAAAGTATCAAAAAACCAAAAATAAATTTATCTTTTTTCAATCAGATCCCTCATAAGTTTTACAGATTTCTCAATACCATAAAAAACAGATTTTGCTATTATGGAGTGTCCTATGTTGAGTTCGTTTATCTCCTCAATCTCAACTATCGGGGAAACATTATCATAGTTTAAGCCATGACCAGCGTTAACTATGAGTTTCTTTTTATAAGCTGCATAGTTAGCACATTCGGCAACCCTTTCAAACTCTTTTTCAAGTTCTTTTAGATTTTCACATTCAGAATAAGATTTTGTGTTTATTTCTATAGCGTCAGCACCAAGATTCTTTGCAAGATCAACCATCTTCAATTCTGGTTCTATAAAGATAGAAACCTCTATATCCCTTGAATGCAGCTTTTTTATAACATTTTTCGTTTTATCATAAATATTTTTTGAAAGAAGATTCAACCCACCTTCGGTTGTTATCTCACTTGGATTCTCCGGAACAAGACATACCTTTTCAGGCTTTATGGTTCTTATGAATTCAACGGTTTGTTCATCAAGAGAGATTTCAACGTTCAAAGGAACGGAGATGCCATTTTTCAAAATCACAACATCCTCTTCCTGTATGTGCCTTCTATCCTGTCTCAGATGAACAGTTATCCCGTCAGCACCTCCAAGTTGTGCGAGTATTGCAGCAGTCATAATATCAGGCTCAAAAGATCTTCTCGCTTCCCTTAAAGTTGCAACATGGTCTATATTAACTCCTAAAAGCATTTTTCCTCCTTAATATGATTATATGATTATAAGAAATTTATAAAAAAAATCAAATATTACTTGAAAGATTTAATTATTTTCAAAAACGATCTTATGTGAACAAAGATCGAAAACAAAAATATAAAATAGAAGAAAGTTTTTCCAACAAAATAACCTTTTTTCCAGAAAAGGTTGTTTATAAAATTTCTTGCTTCAGGAGATGAATAGTAAACTGCGACGATAGAGTTTATAATAGAAAAGATAAAGTTTGTTGTAATAAAAACCAAAAGCAATCCACCCCTTGTAAGTTTTTTACCATTTTTATTCTCTGAAAGAAAATTTGGAAAGAGTGAGTAATAGAAAGGAAAAACAGCAGACATCACAAGTGGGAAGAAAAATAAAAACATAAAATACTCTAAACTTTTTATAATTTGAAGGTTGGAAAAATAGTTCGTTTTTAAAAGTGAAACCAGACTTGTAAATATAACAGGTAGAAAAGCGAAAAGATAATAGAAAAGATATACAACACCCTCAAACTTTTTAAATGAAATAGGCACTGTGTCGAGTATAAAGATATAATTTTCTTCCCTTGATGGAAGGAGTTTATCAAAAAATACAAAAAGGTAAATGTATAGTGTTAAAGATAAAAATGTGAAGAAGAAAAAGTTTTTGATAAATATATAATTCAAAATCAAAAGTAAAAACCAGAGCACAAAAAAGAAGGTTGTTGTAAAATTGAAAACTCTTTTAAAAATCAATTTAAAAATAGATGAAACATTATAAGTTTTTTTTATTTTAAAATCAAATTCAATATCTTTTTGAAAAGGTAAAAGGAAATTGAGATCTGAAAAAATTTTAAAAAGAAAAATCATGAAAGTTAAGATTATAAAAGAAAAGGTAAAATACAAAAAACCAGATTTTTTTAAAATCAAAAGTAGTATATTTGATGAAAAACCAACTGTTGAGAATAAAAATTTTAAATTGTTAAGATCATTTTTCTGAATAAAAGTATAGATGTAAGAAAAGTACTTTTTGAAAAGAAGCAAAACCAAAAAATAGAATACAAAAAGTATGAATTTTTTAAAACCACCTTCAAAAATCTCACTTATTTTTTTTATCAAAATCCCTATTAATCCACCTGTCAAAAGGGAAAAAATCAGATTGTAAGGCAAAGACAGAAATGATGGTGAAAGAAAAGAGAGTATTTCTGAAAATGAAAATATGTTCTTACCATTTATCTTTATTAGTGATAAAAGAAGGGATATAGAATAAAACAGAAAACAAAAGGTAAAAAGAAGAAACAGGAAAAGGAAAAAGAATATAACCGAAAATATATAAAATTTTTTTATAGGTAGATAATTTATCGGGTAATCTTCAAAAATTTTATCTTCAGGATCTGATATGTAAAGCAGAGAAAAGGAGGTAACAAGTATTGCTATCAAAAAATCTATAGATAAGAGAACACTCTCCCTGTTAAAAAAAATTGATGAATTCGAAAGTGTGAGGGTTAAAAAAAGAAATATTGGAACTATTATAAAGAATAGAAACTGAAAGATCCTTTTATTGTTATCAGATCTGAAATACTCTTTGAAAACAACAGGAATAAGAGTTTTTATCATTCTTTGATGATTTCGATTATCTTTTTTATGTTCTCATCATTTTCTGATGAGACTATTACCCTTTTGAAAAATTCCTCAACACCACCATCCCTTTTTATCTGCTCTATCTCTCCTTCTCCGACCTTCCTTCCATCGTTTAGAAGAATAACTCTGTCTGATAATTTTTCAACAATTTCAAGTGTATGTGATGAGAAAAGAATAGAGACTCCTTCCTCCTTTAAACCGTTCAGAATGTTTTTCATCAAAAAGGCTGTCTGGGGTTCAACAGCGTTAAAAGGCTCATCAAGAATAAGAAGTTTTGGATTATGTATTATAGCAGAGATGAAAAGAAGCTTTTGTTTCATCCCTTTTGAATATTTTCCAATCTTTTTTTTCTCCTCTTTAAGGTTAAAAATTCTGAAAAGTTCATCCAATTTCTTTTCATCCTTTTTTACTTTAAAAACTCCCAAAATAAAATCTATATACTCTCTTCCAGTCAAAAATTCATAAGGTGTTCCACTTTCAGGCATATATCCTATATCCCTTCTGAAAGTAACATCATCTTTTTCTATCCTTTTTCCATCAAAAATTATTTCCCCGCCATCCTTTGAAATACTGTTCATTATCAGTTTTATTGTTGTTGTCTTACCTGAACCATTTGGTCCAAGAAAACCAACCATCTCCTTTTCATATAATTCAAAAGACAGGTTATCAAGCAAAAATTTACCATAACTTTTTTTTAGATTTTTAACACTTAAAAGTGGGCTCATTCACCTTCCCTTTTTATAACTGCAGGAATAGTTTTTAAAAGTATTATTATATCAAGCCAAATGTTGAAATTCTCAACATAGTATATATCAAGCAAAACCATATCCTCAAAACCAACCCTATTTCTTCCTGAAACCTGCCACATACCTGTCATTCCTGGTTTTACAGATAATCTTCTTTTATGCCATTCATCATAATTTTCAACCTCATACTCAATAGGTGGACGGGGACCAACAAGAGACATTTCACCTTTTAAAACATTTATAAGTTGAGGAAATTCATCAAGGGAAAATGCTCTCAAAAATTTTCCTATCTTTGTTATTCTTGGATCATTTTTGATCTTGTAAATTCCGGATTCATCCTTCTTTCCCTCTTTTATAAGTTTTGTAACATACTCTTTATGTATCCTTTCATCATTATCTTTGTACATTGTTCTGAATTTGAACATTTTAAATTTTTTTCCATTCCTTCCAATTCTTTCCTGCAGAAAAAATACCGGTCCTTCTGAATCGATCTTAATTATGATACCAATTATCAAAAACAATGGAAAAAGAATCAAAAGTAGTAGAAAGGAAACGATTATATCAACTGTTCTTTTCAAAAAGAGATTGAAAAATTTATTTTTCTGAGTCAATTCAATTACCGGTATCCCTTCAAATGTTGTCATATCAACATTTGAAACTGCAAGATCGAACATATTTGAAAGCAGAAACACCTGAAGATTTTTATTTTTACAGAGTGCTATAAGATTTACGAGAAGATTTTTTTCCATGCCCTCTTCAATTAAAAAAACTGTATCTATACCTTTTTGTTCAATAGTTTTTTGAACACTTTCTACTGTGATATTTTCAGAAAATTTTCCCTTTATCACAAATCTGAACCTGTCGAAATCGTATAATGCTAGTTCCAACCTTTCGGTAATATCCTTGTTTCCAACTATTAAAATATTCTCTCTTCCAATACCTTTTTTCAAAAGTGTATGAAAAAAGTTTCTAAATATAACAAGACGAAAAAATATTAAAAGAAAAATCTCCACAATAAACGCAACTATAATCACAGATCTTCTTTCAAGAAAAGGATTCCCTTTTGTAAGGTATGAGAAAAAAAGTAGAAAAATTATTGTTATTAGAGCGGATTGAATAATAATCGGAATCTGTTTTACTCTTCTTAAAAAATTTTTTTCAGAGTATAAACCTTTTTCATAAAAAATATAAATCTGAAAAAATATAACTCCAAACAGGGTTAAAAGGTGCTCAAAAGTCAGTGTTATTGGAGTTGAACTTGGAAAAAGTCCAGAATGCATTCGAAACCACAAAGCAAAAAGATAGGAAAGGACAATGATTAAAATGTCTGTAAAGATTATTATAGTTTTTTCAATCTTTGAACTTTTCGCTATCATAGAGATTCATAAAGAATCTTATCTGCCTTTTCTATGGTTTCAACAATTTTCAAACCAAAATCTCCGTCGGAAAGGGGTTTATTTCTTGTTTCCATACAATCGATGAACTCCTCCATTTCCAGTTTCAACGGTTCAATATTCTCGATCCTCGGAACATACATATCACCTGTTCTATATGTCAGTTGATACTCTCCAAAAGATTCTGGTTCTTTTATCTCTATCCCTTTATCGTAAACTCTCACCTTTTCATTCGGTTCACCATCATCATAAACAAGCATCTTTTTCGAACCAACAACAACTGTTCTTCTCATCTTTGTTGGCGCAAGCCATGATAGTTCAATGTTGGCAACTATGTTTGATGGAAATTTCAGATTGATAAAAGAGACATCTGGAATCCCTTTTATTATCGAATCCCTTCCAATCGCATCTATAAATACTGGAAACTCTCCCAAACAGTAAAAGATTATCGAAAGATCGTGTGGTGCAAGATCCCAGATAACCGAGATCGATTTTCTGTGTAATCCAAGGTTGACTCTTGAACTCGTCATAAAATATATTTCTCCAAGTTCTCCAGAATCGATTAAACTTTTCATCTTTCTTACTGGAGGAGAATAGACAAATGTATGTCCAACCATCAAAATCTTTCCATACTTTTTACTCAACTCTACAAGTTCGAAAGATTCTTTTGAAGAGCCTGTGAGAGGTTTTTCAACAAAAACATCTTTCCCGCTCTCAAAACCTCTCTTTGCAAGAGAATAATGTGATTCTATTGGAGTTGCGATAATTATTCCATCAACCTCTTTATCGTTAAAAATGTTTTCAACATTCGTTGTATAGATATAGTTTGGATATTTTTCTTTTGCTTCATGTAACCTTTTTTCATTCAGGTCACAGACATATTTTACTTTTGTCTTCTTTAAAGAATCGAGAACTCTTAAAAGATTCGGGCCCCAATAACCATAACCGATCACAGCAACTGTTTTCATCTATTTTCCTTTGTAAAATTCTTTTATCTTTTCAACCACATAATCAACCTGTTCATCCGTCATCTCAGGAAACATTGGTAAAGAAAGAAGTTTAGGAGCATAATCCTCAGCAACAGGAAAATCTCCCTGTTTGTATCCAAGAAACTTATATGACTCCTGTAGATGTAAAGGATATGGATAGTGTATGTTGGTTCCAACTCCATTATCATTCAAAAACTGTTTCAACTCTTCTCTATAACTTGTTCTTATAACATAAAGATGAAAAACATGTTCACACTCTTTTTGAACATAAGGCAATGCAAGATCCTTTATATCTTTAAGTTTCTGACTGTACTTTTCTGCGATCTCCCTTCTCTTTTTGTTCCAACCATCAAGGTACTTCAACTTGATAGTTAAAACAGCACCCTGAAAACCATGCATATGATAGTTGTATCCAACAAATTCATGGACATATTTTATCCTCGATCCATGGTTTCTTATCTTATCTATCTTTTCGGCAATCTCATCAGAATTTGTTGCAACTCCTCCACCTTCACCATAGGATCCAAGATTCTTTCCAGGATAAAAAGAAAAACAAGCAGCATGTCCAAAAGTTCCAACCATTTTTCCTTTAAACTTTGCACCATGTGCCTGTGCACAATCTTCAATCACTATAAGATTGTGTTTGGATGCGATTTCAACTATTTTTTCCATATCTATCGGTTGACCATAAAGATGGACAGGAATTATCGCTCTTGTTTTATGGGTAATAAGTTGCTCAATTTTTGATATATCCATATTGTATGTCAATGGATCATTATCAACAAAAACAGGTTTTGCACCAACCATCACAACCGCTTCCGCTGTTGCCGTAAAAGTGTTAACAGGAACAAGAACCTCATCACCGTTACCTATTCCAAAAGCAAGAAGAGCAGAATGTAGAGCACTCGTTCCAGTACTGGTTGCAACAAAATGTTTTACACCTAAATATTCAGCAAATTTTTTTTCAAATTCCTCAACAAAAGGTCCCATCGAAAAAGCAGTGTTTTCACAAACTTCAACAAGTTTTCTGTCAACCTCATTCTTTATCGAATGATATTGAGTTTTAAGATCAAGAAAAGGAACTTTTACCATTTAAAAACCTCCTAAAAATTATTAAAACTTATTCATTATATATTATTTTTTGTAAAAATCAACAAGCAGATAATTATTTGACAAAGATTTTTGAAACCAAAAATCCTGAAAAAATCAATGTCCCACCGATCAAAAAACCTGCTGTAAAATTTTCTTTGAATATAAGATATGAAAATATTGAAGCAAAAACAGGCTCAAGTGTATAAATTATCCCCGCTCTTACCTCATCTGTATCCTTTTGAAATCTGTTTTGTATCAAAAGTGCAAGAAATGTTGCAAATACCGATGTATAAAACATACCAACAAAAAAATTTTTATTAAAAGAAATATAAAAATCTTCAAAAAATGTAAAAATCAAGGAAAGAAATGAAACGGTCAAAAATTGTGTGAAAACCAGTAAAAAAGTGTCATTCCTTTTGTTGAATGTTTGAACAAAGATAATAACAAAAGCGAAAACAAAAGCACACAGTAATGTATAGACATCACCTTTATTTATCTCTGTTGAAAAAGAAGGGTTGAACATAAAAAGAAGCCCTGAAACTGATAACAATAGAGCGAAAAAAGTTGAAAATCCTATTTTTTTCTTAAAAAAGAAGTATGAAAGAAACGGAACTATGATAACAGATAGACCTGTAATAAATGCTGATCTTGACGGTGTTGTATATTTTAGCCCCACGGTTTGAAGGAAAAAACCAAGGAAAACAAAAATGCCGAGTATAAATCCATCAAAAATATTTTTCAAATTCAAAAATTTTAATTTTTTGATTATAAAAGGAAAAATAAGGATTGTTGCGATAAAAAATCTTATAAAGATAAAAACTGAAAAAGAGGAATATTTTGTTCCATCCTTTACCGTAACAAAAGTTAACCCCCATAGTAATGTAGTAAACAAAAGCATCAAATCTGCAAAAAAAGTTTTATCTTTTATCAATTTCATATAAAGGATATGATAGGAGATTTTTAAACTATGTCAATTTAAAATATTAGCATGCTTTATATTTTATATAAAGATAATCAACTTTATTTTTTCTATTGTAACTTATAGATCTTTTCTCATCGTTTGTAAGATTTATTTCATCTATTGAAATAAAATCTTTCTCAACCTCTATGAGATTAAAACTCTGATAACCTTTCCCTTTCAGTTTTTTTGAAGTTGATGTTCCACATGTGACAAATATCGTATTGTTCAACCTCCAGATCCACTGATTATGCTTGTGTCCTGAGAGAACTATATCGATTTGAAGATCATCTATAAGTTTTAAGAAATCCCCACTATCAACAGGTATATGTCTTTCCCTTCCTGTTTTTGGAATCGGTATCAGGTGATGATGTAACGCGATTATTTTACAATTTTTCTCTTTTTTTAGTTTCTCTTCAATATAAGAATAGTTTGCACGACCGATATGTCCTTCATCGATATCCGGTTCAGATGAATCGATTCCCAGTATTATCAAATTTCTACTTTCTACAACCGGGTATCTCGTTTTAAAAATTTCCTCAAAAATTTCATAACCACCATTTCTTGCATCATGGTTTCCCATAACAGTTAAAACATTTTCACAACTTATTTTATCTATATACTTTTTCGCATCGAGAAACTCTTCATAATAACCATTATCTGTCAAATCCCCGGTGATGACGACAAAATCTGGCCTGATCTTATCCAGATAGTATAAAACTTTTTCACCATATTTTACCAGAAAGTTCGATGAAAAGTGAAAATCTGAAATATGACATAATTTCATTTTTTCTCCTTTTTTTTTCAATTTAGTTTGAAAATGTTAAGAAAATGTTAAATTGAGGTTAATTTTTTATAATTTTTGATTTGTTGCAAAAATCGATCACAGGTTTATAATAAATAAAATGAAAATAAAAAATTTACTTTATGAGAAATTTATTCCTGAAAAAGATTATAGAGTGGTCATCCAGATATCACATGGACTCGTTGAACATAGGAGAAGATATTTTGAATTTATCGATTATCTCTTAAAAAACAATTTTGCTGTCTATATCAACGATCATTATGGTTTTGGAGAAAACAATATAAATGGTGTTATTGGATGTTATGATAATTTCAAAGTATGGGAAAAACTTGTTGACGATATTTTTCTTTTAAATACGATCATAAGAAAAGAAAATCAATCAAAAAAGGTTGTTCTTTTAGGTCATAGCATGGGTTCCATGCTTGCAAGAAGATATGTTCAAAAGTATAATGGAATTGATGGACTCATTCTATCGGGTGCTAACGGAAAACCTTTTTTAAATGAGATAATAGCACTTTTGATATCACTTTTTGAAACATCGTTTTTTGGTAAAAAACATTTAAGTAAAATTTTGTTTTATCTACAGTTTGGTTCTTACAACCTGCGTTTTAACGATGAGGAAAAACTGTTTTCATGGTTAAGTTCAGATAAAGAAAAGGTGCTCGATTATAAAAATGATCCATACTGTGGAGTTCCTGTCTCATCAGCATTTTTCCTTGATATGATTCTTGGTTATTTCAGATTGAGTAAATTCGAAAATATAAAAAAAACCGATAAAAACCTTCCAATACTTTTTATATCAGGTAAAGATGATCCAGTTGGAAATTTTGGAAAAGGGGTGCTTGAAAGTTTTAATCTCTACAAAAACGCTGGGCTTAAAAATGTTTCTATAAAATTTTATGAAAACAAAAGACATGAAGTTTTAAATGAAACCAACAGATATGAAGTTTACGATGATATAATTTCCTGGATCAAAAAAAATGTTCTGGAGGAAATATGAAAAAAGTTTTTTTTGTTTTGATCACTATATTTATCTTTTTTTTTCTTCTCGCTTTTGATAAAACACAAAACATTGCTACCTTTTCTATCGTTGCTTATGATAGTTTGATGGAAGAATGGGGTGTTGCTGTTCAGTCAAAATTTTTCGCTGTTGGAGCGGTTGTCCCTCAGGCAAAAGCAGGTTATGGTGCTATCGCAACTCAGGCATGGGGAAATACAACTTTTAAAGAAAAAACTATAAAACTTTTTTCTGAAGGTTACAACGCAAAAGAGGTGGTAGAAATTTTGATTAAAGATGATCCGGATTCCGCATATAGACAAATAGGGGTTGTTGATAAAAATGGAAACGCTTACGCTTTTACTGGAAAGAATTGTTCATATTATGCAGGACATATAGTTGGAAAAAATTTTACAGTGCAGGGGAACATTCTTGTATCTGAAGATGTTTTGAAAAGTATGGCTTTTACTTTTGAAAACACTACCGGTCCACTTGCCATTAAACTTATTGAGGCGTTGAAAGCAGGTCAAAAAGCAGGTGGAGATAGCAGAGGAATGCAGAGTGCAGCACTTCTGGTTGTTTCAAAAAATGGAGGATATTCCGGATTCGACGATCGGATGATAGATATAAGGGTAGATGATAGTGAAAAACCCATCGAGGAACTTGAAAGATTGTATTATCTTAATGAAGAAACATTTCTTGTGAGTTCTTATATAAGAATAACGATAGATGCTCTGAAAGAGAAAAAAGAAAAAAAAGCGGAGGAGAGTTTTAAACGGGTATCAAAAATTTTAGAAAAATATCCTCAAAGTGCTGATATATACAACACTGTTGCATGGGAGATGGCCATAAACAACTTTAAACTTGAAAAGGCACTTGAGTATGCAAAAAAAGCCATCGAATTGAAAAAAGATGATGCTAATATATGGGACACTCTTGGAGAGATATATTTTAGAATGAAAAACATCAAAAAAGCGATCGAGGCAGAAAAAAGGGCTGTTGAACTTTCACCTGAAGAAGAACTTTTCAAACAAAAGTTAACAGAATGGCAAAATTTGTTGAAAAAAAAGTAAAACCAAGTATAATCAAGTTTTATGGGAGAAGAAAAAAACTATAAAAAGTTTGAAGAACTTTTAAACAAATACCCTGTTAAAATCAAAGACGAAAATTATAGTGATGATAAAAAAACCAAAACTGTTGATCTACATAGACATACAAAAAATGAAGCACTCGAAAAGGTTTTGATAATATTGAAATCTGCAAAAAAAGAAAATTTAAAAACATTAAAATTGATATGTGGCAAAGGAAAACATTCTCTTGAGGAACCTGTTCTTTTTGAAAGTGTAAAAAATTTTTTGAAAGAAAATCAGAATCACTTTAAAGATTTTAAAATCGATGAAAATAACAACATCATCGTTTACTTTTAAATCATAAGGAGGGAAAGATGTTTAAAGAGTTCAAAGAGTTCGCTTTAAAAGGAAATATGCTCGATCTCGCGGTTGGTATTATTCTTGGGTCCGCTTTTGGAAAAATCATTACATCTCTTGTAAACGATATTCTGATGCCACCTCTTGGTCTATTACTTGGAAAAGTTGATTTTTCAAATCTTTTTATAGATCTATCCGGAAAAGGGTATAAATCATTACAGGAAGCGAAAGCAGCAGGTGGAGCGACTTTAAATTACGGAATTTTTATAAATGTTTTGATCGATTTTATTATAGTTTCACTTGTGATGTTCCTTTTGATAAAACAGATAAACAAACTCAACAGAAAAAAACAGGAACCAAAACCTGTATCGACAAAGGAATGTCCATATTGCTTCTCACAGATAAACATTAAAGCGACAAGATGTCCGAATTGCACATCTGAATTAAAATAAAATGGGTGAAAAAATGAAAAAATTTTTTGTAATTTTGATCTTAGTTTTTTCGTTAATATTGTTTTCTCAGGGATGGCAAAAATCTTTCGATGGTTCTTTAATATTGAGTTTTAATAATTATTCTGATAATTGGGATGGAAAAGAATCATCAAACCTTAACTGGACCGCAAACGGAAATGGTTTGTTTTCAAAGGATCTTTATACTTTTTTAAACAGCACCAACAAAGTAAAACTTTCATTTGGGCAGAGTTCAACAAAAATTGATACTTTATGGAGCGATTTTTTTAAATCTTCCGATATCATAAATCTTGAATCTGTTGAAAGGTTTTTGTTGAACTTTCTTGTCGATCCATTCGTTTCTGTAAGATTGGAATCACAGTTTATCGATGAATCTGACACATTAAAAATATGTTATATAAACCCTTTAAAATTTACTGAAGGGCTTGGTGTTGCAAGATTGATTTATAAAAAAGAAAAACTGGAAATCTCTTCAAGATTTGGTGGGGCTTTTAAACAGAGTATCAACCGAAATGCTATAAAAGATAGTATAACTCTTTCAAGAGGCATAGATACAAGAGTAGATGGTGGTTTTGAGTTTGTAACAGAAGGATTTGTTCCTTTAAGAGAGTATGCGACTTACACTTTCAAATTAAATCTTTACAAAGCACTCTTCAATTCAAAAGAAGATCAACTTGCTGGAACTCCTCAGCAGGATTACTGGAAAATGGTGGATGTTTCATTTGATAATATCGTAAATATTAAAATATATGAGTATATTTCAGTAAACTTTAACTTTTTGATGCTATACGATAAAGAGATCGACAGCAAGGTAAGGATGAAAGAGATTTTAGGAATAGGACTTACTTATAAATTTTTATGATTAAAAACTTATGATAATTTACACCGACTATAACGGTAATATACTGAAAGAGGAAAACAACTATACAGGAAGAAGAAGATCTGTACTGACAGATAATGTTCCTGATGGTGCATTTTTTGCGATGGGTTCAGATTCTTTACCGATGCAACTTTTTGTAAAGATTGTTGTAACAATAATAGTTGGATTTTTTATCTATAATTTGATGAAAATAAGATTGTTATATTCAAAGCAGGCATTCATAGTTTTATTTATAATTTTTCTGATCTACATGTTCGTTGATCAGATCATCTGGGAACTGAAAGGCATAAGGGTTGTTTTTTTAACCGATAAAGGTATATTTTTAAAAAGAGGAAAAAAATTTAAAGAAGAGTTTATCCCTTATAGTGAAATAACAGGTATAGATAAATTTGAAAAAATCAACAGAAAAATTGTCAACATTCTCCTTGGCGGAAAAGCAAACAAATATCTATTCTCTCAGATTACATTTTTTTCCGGTAAACGACTAAGAATCACAAACGACAATTTCAACGACTCCGTCTTCGACACCTTCCTCCTTCTTCTCGATAAAAAATTCAAGAATGGGGACGGTGCTTGACTTTTTGACATTTTTGTCAAATTTTAGATTATATAAAAATGTAAGTTTCTAAAAATTGAGGTTATACGGGCTGAAAATGTCAAATTCTTCTTTAAAAAAATTTTTTATCATTATCCTATTTTTTTTAATTTTTATTCAAGCGTTTCTTGTAAAAACTTCAAATCGAAATGAAAAAATACATATTGTTTTTAGAATGGATGACTTTTCTGATAATTCCAATGTAAAAGTTGAAGAAAAAATTCTTGAAATTTTTTCTACACTATCCATTCCACTCATTGTCGGAATAGTTCCATTTACTATAAACGAAAAAATTGAACCAATCAATCAGGAAAAAATTGGTTTGATTTCAAAATATAAAAATGTAGATTTTTTCACTTTTGCTTTGCATGGTTATACACATAAAAATAATTCTTTAGATAGAAGATTTAAATATGAGTTCAACTATTTGCCTTTTGATACACAGATTAAAAAGTTAAGTGAAGGGAAAATTTTTTTAGAATCTATAACTGAAAGGAAAATCATAGTTTTTATTCCTCCATGGAATGGATATGATTCAAATACAGTTTCTGGAATGGAAAAAACCGGTTTTAAAACCATATCTGCTGGATTAAGAGGACTTTCTATAAACTCAACAATAGATTATCTTCCTCTTACCACAACGATAAAAGAATTGAAAGAAATTTTTCAGGAAGATCACAATATAAGAATAAAAGATGTGATAGTTGTGGTTAATTTGCATGCTTATGAGTTTGAAACTATAGAAGATCTTAATAATGTTGAAAAATTGTTAAAAGATCTAAAAAATAACAGAAAAGTTCAATTTTTAGATTATAGAAGTGCAACTTTTTTAAATTCTCAATCATTTAACTTAAACAAGCAATTTCAATATTTACTAAGTTTGATTCCTAAATTCTGGGGATCCTCTTTCGGATATCACTCTTTCTATTTAATCCCAGAAAAAAGCGTATCTTTTTATGAAAAATGTAGATTTGTTCTAACTATTTTTAATTATATCTTTTCAGTTTTTTTTATCTCTTTTCTGTTTTTCTATTATTTTTTAAAAAAATTTTTAGTTTTTATAAATTTAAAAGCCCTAATATTTTTTGTAATTTCTATTTTTATTGTTTTTTCAATTTTGATTTTTTCAAATTCAAGAATCAACTCCAGAGGAGTTACAATTTTATTATCTCTTTCAGGTATTTTATCTTCTCTTGTTTTAATTATGAAAACAAAGAAATAATGTTAAAACTCTTGAAATGTAAATTTTTCAGGTTACTGAATATCTAAAATTTTCAATTCTACTATACTTTTTAGTTTTGAAAGTTCAAGCAATGTAAGATTTCCCAATTCATTCAAACATTTTCCATTTTCTATAACCCTAACAGGCATATTTTCATCAGCACCAAAACTCTTGTCAGAGATCATCTTTTTTGCCCAGGCAGATATTTGTTCTTTTTGTTTTTCACAATCTAAACTCAAAAGTTCTATTTCCCAATAAGAATCTTCTTTTGTTTTAAATCTTAGTCTGATAAAACCTTTTTCAAATATTTCTTTTAAAAGTTCTTTTCTTGCTTGAAGTTCACTTTTTAAAGGTTCATCATATTTATGAAAAATATCTTTTACATGATCAATAGTAAATCCAAAAATTTCAGGGTGGTCACATATCACATCGATATGATTTCTTTTTACAGGAACAAGAAAGTTTTCAGGAGTGATAAAAAATGCTTCATATTTTAATGGTGTCATTCATCTCCTTATTTACTCTTTCATAAAATTTTGGATGTTGGTTCAATAAAAAATGGACATAAAAATAAAAAAGCCGGCAGCGACCTACTCTCCCACGCAGTTGCCCGCGCAGTACCATCAGCGATGAAGGGCTTAACTTCCGTGTTCGGAATGGGAACGGGTGTAACCCCTTCTCTATAGCCACCGGCAAATTTATTAACATTTAAAGACATTTGAATTTGTAGAAAGACAACTTAAGGATTAAGACTCTCGGCCTATTAGTACTGCTCAGCTGAATGCGTTACCGCACTTACACTTGCAGCCTATCAACCTGGTAGTCTCCCAGGAGCCTTCGCCAGGAAAACCTGGAGTGAAATCTTATCTTGGGGTAGGTTTCCCGCTTAGATGCTTTCAGCGGTTATCCTGAACAAACACTGCTACCCAGCGCTGCCACTGGCGTGACAACTGGTACACAGGAGGTTTGCCCATCCCGGTCCTTTCGTACTAGGGACAGATTCCCTCAGATCTCCTACGCCCACTGTGGATAAGGACCGAACTGTCTTGC
>DJVI01000017.1 GCA_002441125.1 Caldifarciminota bacterium UBA6260 | reverse complement strand
AAATGTATATAAAAATACATTTTTAACCTTTTTATTCTGTTGATCTAAAGCATAAGAAAGTATCAGATAGAAAGCCGGTAAAATAAACAAAAGTCTAAAGTAAGAAAGAACAGAAATCTTCAAAGATAAAAGGATAATCAATAAAAGAGGAACAAAAAACCAAAGTAATGGGTAATAAATATTGCTGTTTTTTCTTTTCTTAAAACAAAAAAGTAAAGATAGTAGGATATATGGTGTAAAAATCGGGAAATAGTAAAACTTATTCGATATTGATATTCTTCCAGTAACAAACTTGATTGGGATAAGTAGTACTTCTTTTACACTAAATCTCCCTAACACCTTCCACCAACCAGGAGAGTTTGAAACTACCGAAATGCCTCCTAAAAATTGATTCTTGAAAACCGGAAACCAATAAGAAAAAAGAATGCTAAAAGGTAATAATGAAACCAGTAAATTTCTAAATAGTTTAAAATCTTTTTTAACAAATATTGAATGAATTAGAAATGTTGGAACTATTAAAAGTGGTAAATAATCAGTAAAACCTATCAAAATAATTGAAAAAGAAAATACTATCCAATTCATTAAACTTTCTTTTTCTAAAATCTTTTGGTAAAAAAATACTGACAACAAAACAAAGAAAGTTTCGAGTANNATACATTCTTGCTTCTTGAGAATAATAAATATGGAGCGGTGAAGTTGCTAAAAGAACTGATGTGGTCAACGCAAAAGCCTTTCCGCTTATTTTTTCAGCAACTTTGTAAATTACAATAACTGAAAAAACACCAAACAAAACAGATAACATCCTTAGTTGTATTTCCCCGACTCCAAAGAGGTTAGACCAAATTTTGGCAATCAAATAATACAATGGTGGATGAAAATCACCAGGTGAAAATTTGGTAATAATTTCTATTAAACTGAAATTTTTACAAACCTGTGCTGTTGTAGCCTCATCCAACCAATAAGATTGATTAAGAGAGATTAACCTAATAAAAAAAGAGAGAGCACTAATCAAAATTAGTAAATAATTTTGTTTAATAAACTTCATTTTACTTAGCATAATTTTTAGTCAACATTGCTTCAATAATTCCATAGAAAATACCAAAATCATAAACAATCTTAAAAATCACAAAGGCTATTTCTCCTTTTATAAGATATTTATAAAAGCCAAAAATTGTAGAGAAAGGAAATAAAGATATCCACAAAGTATAAAGTTTCCCTATTATCCCTAATTTATAAGGTCTTTTCCCAACCCACTTCGCATGTTCAAAAACTTCCTTTAAAGAAGATGGGTTTTTATGATAGAAAATAGCCCCATCGGAAGACACAGCTTTATATTTTAATTTTCTATACAAACTCCAATCATCGTTGTAGCCTCCGGGATCAAAACCATNNTAATTTTTAGGATGTCTTCTTTTTTCTTCCCACCCTTCATTTATATTCCAACATCTAGCCCAAACGTTATCCCAATTTGAAACATATTCTTCTTTACTAAATGTTCCTTTGACTCTACCTTCTTCTATCGGAGATATAAGTTTTTTCAAAAAATCTTTAGCGAAAGTCATATCGGCATCAACAAAAACAAGTATTTTTCCCTCTGTTTTCTTTGCTGCAAAATTTCTTGCCGCACCAGGACCTAAATGTTTTTGAACAAAATAAGATAGTTTGTAGTTTAAAGCTTTATATTTTCTTAAAATCTCCAATGTTTTATCCGTTGAACCATCATCAACAACAATAACCTCAAAATCTTTCAAGAATTGATCTTCTAAAGAAGAAAGACATTCCAAAATAGAATCTTGTTCGTTAAATGTCGGAATAATTACTGATACTTTCATTTTATTAATTCATTAAAAAGATCTTCATAATCTTTAACTATTTTATCCCAAGAAAACTTTTTCACCTGCGTTAACGACTTTTCTTTCCAATCTACATCTAAAGCTGATTTAATCTTCTCTGCATATCTTTTTGAATCATTAGGGTTATCAACATATAATCCTGCCTCTTCTACTATCTCTTTTCTTATTGGATCATTATTAACAACAACTCCAAGCCCACTTGCCAAAGCTTCAGTTATTACAATCTCAAAAGCATAATAAGATTCAGAAACTAAAGTGAATAAGTCTGCACTTTTATAAACTTTTTGTATATCAACATAAGAAACTTGCAAGATCTCGTACCTACCTTTTAAGAATTTCTCTGCTAAATTTGTTAAATTTTCTTTTTGATCCCCATCACCAACAATTAACAAAGAAACATCTTTTAATTTAGAAATAGCCTTAATTACTAAATCTATCCTTTTTGTTTTTGTTAAAGCAGCTACACAAAGAACAACTGGTTTTTTAAGACTAGTCTTTATCGATTCAGTTCCAGAAAACTTTTTCAAATCAACTCCATTTGGTATATAAAAACTCTTGGTAAAAGGAGCTTTTTTCCTTGCCCATTCTAAAGCTTGAGAAGAAAGCGCCACGAAAGCGTTGGGAAAAGACCAAAGATTATTCAAATCGTCCCATCCCATACCGGATTGTCCAGAAACAACCATTTTTGTTCCAGAAAACCAAGTAATTATTCTAACTATGGCTACTTGCCAACCACCATTAACTGGAATAACAATGTTGTAATTACCCCTTATCAGATCTTTCAAACACTTAAAAGTAAAAACAAGTACTTTAATACTCCAATAGTCTACAAAAAATCTTCTTTTTAATGTTCCTACATCATCTTTTTTTGTCCGATCAATTTTTAGGGAAACTTTTTCTACTTTATACTTTTCATTTCCTTTTGCATCGCCAGTCTGAAAGACAGAAACTTGATGTTTCTGTGAAAGTCTTGAAGCAACTTCTTTTACAAAGGTTTCGGCACCTCTATCGACTTGTCCACTATGTATATTTAAAAAAGCAATTTTCATCTATCTTTCAAATT
>DJVI01000001.1 GCA_002441125.1 Caldifarciminota bacterium UBA6260 | reverse complement strand
GACCTCATCCTTACCAAGGATGTGCTCTACCAACTGAGCTACATGGGCATGTTTTTATTTTTTTTACTATATAAAAAAAAACATTCCTCAAATAGTTTAACCCTTTTGAGGTTTTTAAAAAGCGGGAGACGGGATTCGAACCCGCGACATTCTGCTTGGAAGGCAGAAGCTCTACCAACTGAG
Organism: Caldifarciminota bacterium UBA6260; assembly: GCA_002441125.1. Taxonomy (GTDB): domain Bacteria; phylum Hydrothermota; class 32-111; order 32-111; family 32-111; genus 32-111. The sequence continues at coordinate 21,238 of DJVI01000001.1, read as the reverse complement.
CTACTNNCAGCAGATTTACAGTCTGCCCCCTTTGACCGCTCGGGAATCTCTCCACATAGCTGGTGGAGGGATTTGAACCCCCGACCAGTGGTTTACAAAACCACTGCTCTACCCCTGAGCTACACCAGCAAGCTCACAGATTTTTTAGTATATATTTTTTTTTAAATTTGTCAAGTATTTATATCATTCTGTTTTATGTATGAGATAAGAGTAAGAGGTTGTGTTTTTTCTTTTAGGTTACCACTCTGGTAAAGTTTTACACAATCCTCTTTTAAATCACCTTTTAAGATATCTATATTATCGTAAAAATATTTATCAAGAGTTTCCATAAGTATGGGGTTTTTCTTCATCCATTTATCCCAAGGATTTTTAGAAGGTCTGTAACCTAAAAGCATCGTCGCTAACTTTTTCTTAGATTTTCTTAAAAAGATCTCAAAACTTGAACCGCTTACTTTAGCACCAGCTATATGTTCCCAAGGATAATTTATATTTGGTATCTTTTTCAAAACCCATTTTCTATATATGTGAGCGTTGTATTTAAGTTTTGGATCTATTTTCATTATATACTCAAGTGTTGGCGCATAAAGGGTTGGTGAAGAAAATTCTGTGAAATGTTCTATATTTCTGAAAGCGTTATACATTCCATTTACACACTTTTCATAAAAAGCTAATTCTTCCATAGTTTCATATTTTTTAACAAGTTCATCCAAAATGTTTTCTATTTTATTTCTCAATTTTGATGAATAAAATATTCTTTCAACTTTTTCTTTTGATGGTTTTTCGTGATAATCGAATTTCAAAGATGAGTAAAGAACCTCATTACCTGCAACACCTGTGTGTAAAATCCCATAATCTGAAAAGTTGAGAAGTGAAAACATGCTGTACATATATGAAGAACCTGAATAAAATATAAGTCCATCGTTAGCTTTTACAGGATTATCTATATCTATAAGATATTTCCCATTGTTCAAAGAATAGAAAAGATAGTAATCTAAAAAATCTGACGCTATTTTTTTGGACAACTTCTCATCAAGATAATCGTTCTCAGAAAAACATAAACACAAAACATCTTTGTATCCCAACCTGTGTGCTGTCAAAAGGTTGGTCCTTGAATCAAGACCACCGGAGAGTGTTGATACATGTTTGAAACCATACTCTATATCTTTATCGTATTCAGCTTTAACAGCTTCAACAAAAAGGTTATCCAGCTCATCTATAATCATATTTTCCTGCTTTTTACCTAAAGGATAGGAAGATATTTTAAAGAAAGTTTCCTCACCAATATTTTTACCATCAAATTTAAGAACTGTTGCAGGTTTTAATTTCTTAACATTTTTTACAAGTGTTCTTTCACCTACCATGTAACCAACAGTAATCAAACAGTAAGCACCATCATTATCAAGTTCAACTTTGTATCCGTTCTCTCTCATCAGATCTATAACATATTTCAAGCTGTTACCAAAAATAAGAATTTTATTCTCTTTATCGAAAAAATAAAAAAGTGTTTTAGTTCCGTTGTGTGCTGTGAAAAGGTAGACTTCTTTTTTGTTTTTATCGTAAACTATTCCAGTATAGTTACCATAAATTTGTGATGGAAAAGATCTTTTAGATTCATAAAAAAGTTTTTTGAAAAGTGAAAAATCGTTGTTCACAGAGTTTTCAATTCTCAAATTTTTATGATTGAAAAAAACACCTTCAAAACAAACAAATATTTCTTCATCCTCCTGGAATATCTTCTCATCAAGAAACCTATTTAAAGTGTTTTGAAACAGGAAACCATTTTCAAAATTTTTTCTTCTTTTAACATAATTTTTTGAAATTACTTCTTCAACTTCAAAAGTTTTAAAACTCTTTTCGAATGAAAACACACCCCAAAAACCAGGCATATTCACCTCACCTCTTCATAAATTTTTAATAGATAATTTTTGTAATCAGATTCAGGATAATTTCTAACAAGTTTCAAAAAATTTTTCTTTTTAAGAAATCTCATTCTTAAACAAACCTCTTCGATACATCCAATTTTAAGATTCTGCCTCTGTTCTATAGTTCCTATAAAGGAACTCGCTTCAAGCATAGAACGTGGAGTCCCAGTATCAAGCCAAGCTATTCCCCTCCCCATGATTTCAAGTTTCAATTGTTTTTTTTCAAGATAGATTCTGTTCAGGTCAGTTATTTCAAGTTCTCCCCTTTTTGATGGTTTTAATTTTTTAGCATAATCTGAACAGTATTTATCATAAATGTATATACCACAAACAGCATAGTTACTTTTAGGGTTTTTAGGTTTCTCTTCTATGGAAATCACTTTCCCGTTTTCATCGAACTCAACAACTCCATACCTCTGTGGGTCTGAAACATAGTATCCAAAAATTGTAGCATTTTCATTTTCATTTTTTGCTTTTCTAAGAAAATCCATATCACCATAAAAGATGTTATCACCAAGAATGAGCATAACATCATCTTTTCCAATGAAATCTTCACCTATTATTAGTGATTCAGCGATACCTCTTGGTTTTTCTTGGCAAGCGTATTTTATATTAAGACCAAAATCTTTTCCATCTTTGAAAATTTTTTTAAAAAGTGGTAAACTCGTTTTTGTCGAAATTATAAGTATCTCGTTTATTCCAGAAAGAATAAGAGTAGAAAGAGGGTAATATATAAGAGGTTTATCGTATATCGTTATAAGTTGTTTTGAGTATATTTTGGTTGTTGGAAATAATCTTGTCCCCTCTCCACCTGCAAGTACTATTCCCTTAGTTTTCTTCATCCAACCTCTCTTTATAATTTTTTTGGTAATACTTTTTGAAATCCTCATCTATGCATTTTTCAACCCATCTTATATTCTCTTTATACCATTCTACGGTTTTTTTAAGTGTTGGATAGAATTTAAAAATATTTCTGTGCTTTAACTCCCTTTTTATTTTTGATGAATCCAAAGAGTATTTTCTATCATGGGAAGGTCTATCCTTAACAAATGTTATCAACCTTTCATCCTTATCCAAAATCTTTAAAATCATTTTAACAAGTTTTATATTGGAGATCTCATTATCACCACCTATATTGTAAACATTTCCGCTTTTCCCATGTTCAAAAACATTCAAAATCGCTCTCACATTGTCCTCAACATACAGCCAGTCCCTAACATTTTTACCATCTCCATATATCGGTATCTTTTCGTTTTTCAAAGCTTTCAGAATAGTTAGTGGGATCAATTTTTCTGGGAACTGGTAAGGGCCAAAATTGTTCGAAGATCTTGTAATAACTATATCCAAATTGTAAGTTTTATTATAAGAAAGAGAAATCAGGTCAGCGGATGCTTTTGATGATGAATATGGAGAATTAGGTTTAAGGGGCGAATCCTCTTTGAATTTTTTCTTTGAATCTATTTTTAAATCACCGTAAACTTCATCTGTCGAAATCTGTAAAAACCTTTTGAATAAACCATTTCTAAAAATTTCAAGTAAATTAAAAACACCTAAAATGTTTGTATCTATAAAATCTTTTGGAGAGATTATACTTCTATCAACATGGGATTGTGCAGCGAAATTGATTACACCGAATATGTCCTTTTCCTTTTTGAAGAATTTCAACAAAAAATCAAAATCTCTTATATCACCTTTTATGAATCTATAATTTTTTTCATTTGTGAATTCCTTAATATTCTCTCTACTACCTGAAAGAAGCAGATGATCAATATTGATTATAGAATAATTTTTCTTTTTTAAAACATATCTGATGAAATTTGAACCTATGAATCCAGCCCCACCTGTTATTACGATTTTTTTCATAAACATTTAGTTTACATAAAATTTTTATCTTGTCAACTTTCTCTTATAAAAATTTATAGTACCATATCCTATTGTCTTTAAAAAATCGTACAGAACAAAAAAACTATCTGCATACATTTTCATTTTAGAATAGAATATTTTGAAATTTTTTAGAGATCCTTCTTTTTCTTTTTTATTTGAAACAGATGTAACACCTTTAGTTAAATAATCACTTATAACTATGTAGTCAACAGAGTCAGATTTTATTAATGAATCAAGAGTTTTAAATTTTGTCAACTTATAGTACGTATAATCATTGTAGAATCTGTTATCCTTAAATGGAAAATAAAAAATTATGTTTGATAGAACAACCTTCCCTTTTTCAACATTTTTTTCACAATAATTTTCTATCTTTGAATATGATGTAACATCCCTATCCCTATATAAAAGGTATGCTATGGCAACAACATTGTTTATAAGATAGAGAAAAGAAAGAACAAAAAACAAAACCTTCCATTTTTCCTGAATATTTTTTAAGATCAAAGTTAAAACAAGTATCGAATAAAATATTATTGAAATGAACCCTCTCGTAACAAACCTTTCCATAAAAAGAAAACCAAGTATGAAGTAGGAAAGACCGATAAAGGATAATAATTTTATCTTGTTATCTTTCCTGAAAAAAATCAAACCAAAAATAAAAACAAATATCTCAAATAAAAATATGTATAACCTTTTGAATCCCAAAGCGTAATCGTTGTAAAGATTTTTCAGTTTAAATAAAATCTGCCCAAACAGTGAACCCTCATAAATTGAAAGCCTTCTCCCATATAAAAAATAAAACTCCCCAATAGATGATTTTTTATAAAATATAAAAAGAAAATAAATAAAATAGAACAGATTATAACAACTGAAAGGAAGAAAAAAAGAGGTTTAATTTTTTATTGTTTATAGAATAAAAAAATATTATGAAGAAAAATATGAAAGCAAAAAATATTTCATCTGGATGGGTAAGAACGCCACATAATGAAAAGAATGTTGAAAAAATAAAGAACTTTTCTTCACCTTTTAAACCTTTTAAAAGAAAAAAAAGTGAAAGGGAGGAGAAAAGAATTTTTAGGGCTTCAGGTCTTACCGTTCTGTAAACTAAAAAAACTGTTGATGAAAAGATGAAAAATAGGAGAAAAAATATTTTCTCTTTTACCCCAAAAGATAGTTCTTTTGAAATGAAAAAGAAAAGGATAAGAAATAAAACACCGAGAATGTATGAGAAAAATTTAGATAGAAAAAGGTTACATCCAAAAATTTTGTAAAATGTTCCAAGTGCTAAAGAGTAACCAAAAAGATAATCACCACCATACAATCCAATAACATTCTGGTTTGTAAAACCAAGACCTTTTGAAAAGTTATAAGATGTACCAGCATACCATACCTCATCAACCCATACCTTTGGAATACTATCCATAAAAGGAATCTCTAACAATGTGAAAAGAATAAAGAAAATAAAAAATATTAACAAATTTTCAAATCTCTTCATAAAAATACCTCCCCAACCTTAACATATTTGAACCATTTTTAAGGGCAATAATATAATCATCACTCATCCCCATAGAAAGAATTTCAAAATCTAAAAAATCCTCTTTTAATTTTAAAAAAATCTCTTTACCTTTNNCTTTTTTAAAAGACTCTTCAACAAACTTTTCGTTATCAGTGTTTGGTGCTATACACATTATCCCTTTAACATTCAAAAAATCAAAGTTTGAGAAATTCTCTTTTAAAAAGTTTATCTCAGATGGCAGGAAACCATGTTTCGTTTCTTCATATGAAACTTTTATTTCGAGAAGAACATCAATCTTTTTATTTTTACTCTTATAAAATTCGTTTACTATTTGGGCTTTTTCAAATGTATCTATAGATTGTATAAGGTCAACATTTTTAAAAAGGTATTTGAGTTTATTGCTTTGTATGTTTCCTATAAAGGAAAGTTTAATATCATCTTTTGAATAGAACAGATCTTTATCTCTTATTTCCTGAGCTACATTTTCTGCGAAATGTTTAAACCCCTCATTGTAAAGTATCTCTATCTTCTCTATACTCTGCTTTTTTGAAACAACAACTATTTCAACCGGTTTATTCACTGCATACTTTTCAATATCATCATAAAGTTTTTTTATTCTATCTTTCAGATTATTTGAAAATCGTTTTTCCAACATAAGAGTAACTCCCTTTCTGATCGAAAAGAGATTGGTTAGAGAAGATGCAAAATCCAAGAACAGGATAATTGTAAAGTTCTCTGACATTGTTTGACATGTTGTATACTGTTTGATTGTAACTTGCAACACCAACAACAACTTTTGAAAGTGTAGTTTTATTTTGAATTTTATCAAGCTGTTTTTTAAGAACAGAGATGGACGGAGAATAAGCCATTATAACAACATAATCTATACAACCCTCATTCAACCATTCCCACCAGTTCTGATAATAATTTGAAGAAGCTATGTCAACATCTGCAAAAACAGCTGATGAAAGTTGAATATTTGGGTTATGATTTTTAACGAGAAAATAAATCTCCTTTATCAAAGATTTCAACTCTTCTTTTGGGAAATTTTGCCATTCATTTAAAAGTGCGTTCACACCTTTTTCACCAAAGATTTTCAAAGAATTTTCAGATTTGATTTTGAACGGATCAACAAGAAATTTTTGTATAAAGTTCGATCTCAAAAAAAAATCGTATACGAACTCTCTTCCAGGGAATCTCGAATAATCAAGATGTATCCCGTCTATATTGTAATTGAAAAGAACCTCATCTATCAGAAAGAGAATATAATCTTTTACTATATCTGATGAAGGTGAAACATAAAAACCTTCAATGTTTCTTTCTTTGATCATTTCAAGAGAATAATCAAGAAGGGAAATATTTTTGTCATCAACAAGAACAGATGTTGGATACCTTTTAAGTATATGTTTATCATCATCCACCATCTCCCTTCTATCCCACATGTAGAGAAGATTTACCCACGCATGAACCTTAATATTCTTCGAATGTGCTTTTTGGATGAATATTTCAAGTGGATCGAAATCTTTATATTTAACAGGTGCTATCTTAGAGTTGAAAAAAGCATAGCCAGAACCATAAATCTGAACATAAGCATCTGTAACATTTGCGATGGACAAGGAATCAACAATACTTTCTATTTTTTCTGGGGAATAGAGTTCCCATCTTGTTACCCACACACCCTTTATTTCAAAGGGAAACAAACTTAGAAATGAGAGAAAAGATAACAAAAAAGCCCATGGATATGGGCTTTTTCTTAAAAAAAACATATTTTACTTTTTCTTTTCCTTTTTCTCTTTCTCTTTCTTTTCAGGTTTCTCAACAAGTTCAAGAATCGCTGTTGAAGCCCCATCTCCCCTTCTGATTCCAAGATTTATAACTCTTGTATATCCACCTTTTCTCATCTTGTATTTTGGAGCTATCTCTTCAAACAATTTTTGAACAATCTTTCTTGATTTCAATCTTTTTGCTACCTCTCTCCTTGAGGAAACAGAATCATCATTTTTGGCAAATGTTATCAGTTTTTCAGCGAGTTTTCTCGCTTCCTTTGCTTTAATGGTTGTTGTGATAACAACATTTTTTTCAAAAAGAGAAGTAACAAGGTTATTCAGCATAGCGTTTCTATGCTCACTTGTTCTTGACAATTTTTTTATTTTATCGTTATGACGCATTTTTCCCCCTTAGCTGTTATCATCTTTAAAATATTTTGAAATATCCATTCCAAAATGGAGACCGAGTTCTTTCAGTTTCTCTTCAAGCTCCGTTAAAGATTGTTTTCCAAAATTTTTGTATTTTAGCATATCCTCTTTTTTCTTTGAAACAAGATCTTTCAATGTTTGAATATTGTTCGCTTCAAGACAATTCTTAGCTCTAACCTTAAGTTCAAGGTCTGTAACCTTTTTCATCAAAAGATCTCTCATCTTCAAAACATTATCATCCTCAAACTCTTCTGTGATAACAGGTAACTTTTTATCTTCGATTTCGAAAACCTGTAGATGTCCTTTAAGGATGATTGCAGATTGTTTCAAAGCATCCCTTGGTGAAATTGTTCCATCTGTAAATATCTCAAGAATAAGTTTATCATAATCTGTTCTCTGTCCTACTCTCATATTTTCAACAGATGTTATAACCCTTTTTACAGGTGAGAAGAAAGCATCGAGTTGAATAGTTTTTATACTTTTGTCTGGAACTATATATTGGGATTGTAGATAACCCCTTCCCCATTCCAAATAAATATCTATCTTTACAGAGACATTCTTTGTTATAGTAAAAAGGTAAAGATCTTTGTTAACTATCTCTACACCGGGAGGAGTTATTATATCACCAGAAACTACCTCTTTTGGACCTTTAATCTGGAATGTTATCTTTACATCATCAAGTTCCTCGTCCATTTTAAATCTTATCTTTTTTATGTTCAGAACAATATCTGCTACATTTTCTTTCACTCCATCTATCGTAGTAAATTCATGGTTGGCATTTTCAAAAACAAGTTTTGTAACTCCAACTCCATGGATACTCGAAAGGAGTATTCTTCTAAAAACATTACCCATGGTTATTCCAAAACCTCTTTCAAAAGGACCAATGATGTATTTTGCATAATTTTCTTTTTCATCCACAACATCTATCTTTTGTGGAATCTGAAAAGGTTTTATCTTCATTTGTTAACCCCTTCCGTTAATTGTTATTTTGAATAGAGCTCTATAATCAACTGCTCTTTAATATCAGCATCAATATGATATCTTTGAGGCAATTGAACAACCTTTGCACTCATCTTCGGAAGATCCAATGAAAGCCAATCTGGTGTCTGTGCTTTACTTTTTGTGATAGTTTCATTTATCATATCGAGTGTCCTTGATTTTTCCTTAACGGATACCTCATCATTCTCACTGACAAGATAACTTGGAATATTAACACTCTTTCCATTAACTAAGATATGTCCATGATTAACAAGCTGTCTTGCCGCTGCTCTTGAAGGAGCGAATTTTAACCTATAAACTACATTATCCAATCTTCTCTCAAGTAACTGGAGAAGGATCTCACCTGTAACACCTTTTTTTCTTGATGCTATAAGATAATATTTTCTAAACTGTCTCTCGCTGACTCCATACATCCTTTTAACTTTTTGTTTTTCTCTAAGCTGTATCGCATATCCAGACAATTTTTTTCTAACCTTTTTTGCTACCTCTCCTGGTGTATTCTTTTTTCTTTCAAGGGCACATTTATCTGTTAAACATCTATCCCCTTTCAGAAAAAGTTTTATTCTTTCCCTTCTGCAAAGCTTACATTTTGCCTCTATATATCTTGACATTTAACTCCTCCTTAAACTCTTCTTCTTTTTGGTGGTCTGCAACCGTTATGTGGAATAGGTGTTACATCTTTTATAGCAGTTATTTTGAATCCTAAATTATGCAATGCTCTTATAGCTGTTTCTCTTCCTCCACCAGGTCCTTTAATCCATACCTCAAGTTTTTTTATTCCAAGATTCAAAGCATTCTTTCCAGCCTTTTCAGCAGCTATCTGTGCTGCGAAAGGAGTGGATTTTTTTGTACCTTTGTATCCGACATTTCCTGCGGAGGACCAGGTAACAACATTTCCTTTTGAATCGGTTATCGTAACGATCGTATTGTTGAATGAAGAGTGGACATGGCATACGCCTTGCGATTCAACACTCTTAACTTTCTTTTTAACTCTTTTACGAGTTTTCTTTTCAACAGCCACTATATCCTCCTTTTATTTCTTAGGTGCTTTTTTCTTCAAAGCTACACTACCTTTTGATGGGCCTTTTCTTGTTCTTGCGTTAGTTCTTGTCCTCTGTCCTCTTACAGGAAGTCCCTTTATATGTCTAATACCCCTGTAACATTGTATCTCTTTCAACCTCTTTATGTTTTCAGCTACCTCAGATTTTAGTATTCCTTCAACCTTATAATCTTTTTCTATAATTTTTCTTATCTTCTCAACATCTTCATCTTTTAAATCTTTAACTTTGATTGAAGGATCAACATTAGCTTCTTTTAAGATCTTTAAAGAGGATGATAGCCCAATACCATAAATATAAGTTAAAGCTATCTCTATCCTTTTATTTTTAGGCAAATCAACACCTGCTATACGAGCCAAATTAACCTCCTTTAACCTTGTCTTTGCTTATGTTTTGGATTTTCACAAATAACTTTCACAACACCTTTTCTTTTTATTACTTTGCATTTATTGCATATTTTCTTAACAGAAGATCTTACTTTCATTTTTCCTCCATCATTTGAATCTATAAATTATTCTTCCTTTTGAAAGGTCATAGGGTGAAAGTTCAACTGTAACCCTATCACCTTTTGCTATCTTTATATAATTCATCCTCATTTTTCCTGATATATGACCGATTACTATATGGTTGTTATCAAGTTGAACTTTAAAACAAGCATCAGGTAAAAGATCTATTATAGTTCCTTCAACAAGAATTCCTTTTTTTGCCTTTGCCATATTTAAAGAACCACCTTTTTTATTATTTCAAAAATCTTTTCAGGTTTATCATTTCCATCTATTCTAAAAAGTTTCCCTTTCTTTTCATAGAAGTCGAGAAGTTCCATAGTCTCTTCTCTATAAACTTTAATCCTGTTTTTTATAACATCTATGTTGTCATCTGTTCTTTTTATAAGTTTATTATGACACACAAAACATTCATCATCATCATAATCGCCCGGATAAATTTTTTTACAACCGGAACAGATGAGTCTCGTTGATAACCTCTCTATAATAGTATTTTCATCAACATCAATTAGGATAGCTTTGTCTACTCCGATTCCATTCTTAGAAAGCTCCTCTTCCAATTTTTCAGCTTGGAAGTTCCTTCTCGGGAAACCATCAAAAACAACATTCTTATTGTAAAGATCATTCTTTCTTATATAATCAAGAATAAAATCAACGATCAATCCATCCGGAACAAGTAAACCTTTATCAATGTAATTTTTAACCTCTTTTCCGAACTCAGTTCTGTTTGATATTTCATTTCTTAAAAGATCACCTGTTGCAAGATGAACAAAATTTTCTTTTAAACTCAAAAGTTCTGCCTGTGTTCCTTTTCCTGAACCTGGAGGCCCAAGCAAAACTATTTTTTTCATCAAAATCTTCCTTTTATTTTTCCTTTCTTCAAAAAACCTTCATAACTTCTCATCATAAGGTAAGATTCTATCTGGGAAACAGTTTCAAGTATAACTCCAACAACTATAAGTATAGATGTTCCTCCGAAATATACAGGTATTCTCATCTTGTCTATAACTATGATTGGAAGGATAGCTATTATAGCAAAAAATATCGCGCCTGGGAGAGTTATCCTTGTGATAACTCTATCTATATAATCTTTTGTAGGTTTTCCGGGTCTTATACCTGGTATAAAACCACCATACTTTTTCATATTATCAGCCATATCCTGTGGATTTATAACAACAGATGTATAGAAAAATCCAAAGAAAATTATGAGAATTCCGTAAAGTGTCAAATATACAGGATGTGATGGTTTGAATATCTCAAGTAAAAATGATGAAACTGAACTATTCTTAAAGAAATTTGCAAGTGTTGATGGGAACATTATAATGGATTGTGCAAAAATTATTGGAATAACACCTGCAGCGTTGACATTAAGCGGAATATATGTTGCCTGTCCACCATAAACTTTTCTTCCAACAACTCTTTTGGCATATTGAACTGGTATCCTTCTCTGTGCCTGAGTTACCAAAACTACAGCTGCAGTAATACCAACTGCAAGTGCGAGGAAAATTATAACATAAATAAAGTTCAAAGTTCCAGCAAAAACAAGCCTTGTTACATCCATAACCTCTCTTGGCATCCTTGCAACTATTCCAACAAGTATTATAATCGAAATCCCGTTGCCTATACCTTTTTCAGTTATCCTTTCTCCAAGCCACATAACAAACATCGTTCCAGATGTTAAAGTTATAAGTGTTAACATTCTGAAACCAAAACCTGGATTTGGAACAATCCTGTAACCTGAGAGTGCAAGTCCTTCAAGGAATATCGAGATACCGTAAGATTCAATCATCGCAATAAGGATTGTAAGATACCTTGTGTATTGGGTTATCTTCTTTCTTCCCTCTTCACCTTCCTGCTGCAATTTCTGTAAATATGGCCATATCGCTCCAAGAAGTTGAAGGATGATTGATGCTGAAATGTAAGGCATAATACCTAAAGCAAAAATAGTTGCTCTCTGAAGGTTTCCTCCAGCAAAAACATCATAAAGACCCAGCATCCCGCCTGCTTGAGATGTAAACCAGTTTGAAAGAGTTGTTATATCTATACCAGGCAAAGGAATATGACTTCCTATTCTGTAAACTCCAAGTAAAATCAAAGTATATATTATCTTTTTTCTGAGCTCAGGTATTTTAAAGGAGTTTTGAAATGTGGATATAAGATTGATCAACCTTCACCTCCAAAACTTTTCTTCTTTTCAGAAATGTAAACTTTTCCACCTTTCTTCTCTACAATTTCCTTCGCCTTTTTTGAACATTTATCAACATATATTTCAACTTTTTTTTCAAGTTCACCATCACCCAAAAGTTTAACTGGTCTTTCCAATGATGATATAAGGTCATTCTCTTTTAGATTCTCTTTTCTTACAATATCACCATCTTTGAAGATATTCAGATCTTCAACATTGACTACCTGATAAACTTTCTTGTTAAAATTCTTAAAACCTCTTTTCGGTATTCTTCTAATAAGAGGCATCTGTCCACCTTCGAATCCCCATTTAGCAGAGTAGCCACTTCTTGCTTTCTGTCCTTTTTCTCCTCTTCCGGCAGTTTTACCATTACCACTACCCGGACCCTGACCCTTTCTCTTTCTATCTTTAACAGCACCTTTTGGCGGATGTAATTCGTTCAATTTCATTTTAAACTCCATCTTTAATTTCTTCAACTTTTACAAGATGTTTCACCTTCTCAATCATTCCTCTTATTGATGGTGTATCCTCTTTTATAACGGAATGGTGAAGTTTTTTAAGACCTAACGCTTTTATTGTTCTTTTCTGCGTTTTATCATAATCTATTTCACTTCTTATCTGTGTTATCCTCAATTTAGCCATTTACTACCTCCTTCTGCACATCTGAAATTTTACCTTTTTTCATAGTATGTATCTCTTCAGGTGAAAGTACAGATGTTATAGCATTCAAAGTTGCTTTTGCTAAATTGACGGTAGTGTTGGAACCTAAAGATTTTGTTAAGATATTTCTTATACCTGCAAGTTCAAGTATGTTCCTGACAGTTTCTGTTGCTATTATTCCAGTTCCTTCTACCGCAGGTTTTAAAAGGATCTTTGAAGCTCCATGCTTTCCAACTATCTCATACGGTATAGTTCCCTTATCATTTATATAAACTCTTACTATATTCTTTCTTGCGGATTCGGTTGCTTTTCTTATAGCATCAGCGGTTTCTGTAGCCTTACCAATACCGATTCCAACATATCCATTTTTGTTTCCAACCGCTACAAGTGCTCTAAGTTTAAACCTTCTTCCACCTTTAACAACTTTTGCGACCCTTTTTATATCCAGAACGGATTCGGTTAGATCTAAAGTTGTAAGATCGATTTTAGTTCTTAAATTCTTTTCCACTTTTCCTCCAGTTTTTTAAAAATCGAGTCCGCTTTTCCTTGCACCATCAGCCAAACTTTTAACTCTGCCATGATATCTGTAACCGTTTCTATCAAAAACTATCTGTTTTAAACCTTTCTCAAGAGCTCTTTTAGCGATGATCTCTCCAACTTTAAAAGCTTTTGCTTTTTTATCACCGTTGACTTTCGGGAAATCTTTATCGAGTGTTGAAGCGGAACATAGTGTCACACCTTTTGAATCATCGATAATTTGAGCATATATATGTTTCAAACTTCTAAAAACAACCAACCTTGGTCTTTTAGAAAAATTTTGGATCTTTCCTTTGATCCTTCTGTGTCTTCTTTCTTTCTTTATCCTTTTTTCAATGTTCTTTTCCATTTTTATACTCCAGTCTTTCTCTCTTTCTTTCTGACTTTTTCACCTTTGTATTTTATACCTTTACTTATGTATGGTTCCCATTTTCTTAACTTTTTAATTTTATCAGCTATAAGTCCAACAACCTGTTTATCTATTCCTGAAACTATAACCCTCTTCTCCTCCGGGACTTCAAACTTTATACCTTCAACAGCCTGTATGATAACAGGATGTGAAAAACCTAAAGATAATTTCAAATTTTTTCCTTCAAGTTGAGCTTTGTATTCTCTCGCTTCAAGTATCAACTCCTTAGAAAAGCCATTGGTAACACCAATAACCATGTTGTTTATAAGTGCCCTCATTGTTCCCTGGTACATATTTGATATTTTTGATTTTTCAACATCTTCAACTATAACCTCATTATTTTCAACCTTTACCGTTAACCCAGGTAAAATATCCTTTTGTAAACTTCCCATTTTACCTTTAACTGTTACAACATTATCTTTTACACTAACATTTACACCCTGAGGTATATTTATATGTAACTTTCCTAATCTTGACATTTTTCCTCCTGTTACCAGATCCTGCAAATAACTTCACCACCAACTTTGTTTCTTCTTGCTTCCTTATCTGTTATGAGTCCCTTATTTGTTGATATTATTGAAACTCCCATTCCACCCATAACAGGTTTCAATTCCTTATAGGATCTATAGATTCTTATCCCAGGTTTTGAAATCTTTTCAACAGAATGTATAACAGGTAATCCATTCCTGTCATACTTTAAAATTATTTCCAAAAATTTTCTTTTCCCACCAGTTTTTTCAAACTCCTTAAAATCTTTTATATAACCTTCTCTCTTTACAATTTCAAGAATGGCTTTCTTGATTTTTGAACTGTTAACAACAATTCTCTCTAATTTCGCTCTCTGTGCGTTCCTAATTATTGTAAGCATATCAGCAATTGGATCGGTAATCGTCATCTAAATCCTCCTTACCAGCTTGACTTTTTAACTCCGGGAAGTAAACCCTTGTGTGCCATCTCTCTTAAACATATCCTGCATAAACCAAAATCTCTGTAATAACCTCTTGATCTTCCGCAGACCTGACATCTATTTCTTTTTCTTATTTTGTATTTTCTATTTCTTTCATTTTTGATAATTAAACTTTTTTTTGCCATTCTTCCTCCATCACTTTTTAAAAGGCATTCCAAGTTTTTTTAACAAAGCGTAAGAATGTTGATCATTCTTTGACTTAATCACAAAAGTGATATTCATTCCGAACGAATATTTTATCTTATCGTATTCAATTTCAGGAAATATTACATGATCGGTTATACCCAAGTTGAAATTACCTCTTCCATCAAAAGAATCATCTGAAATTCCTCTGAAATCTCTAATTCTTGGAATAGCCACATTAAAAAATCTTTCCATAAACTCATACATTCTATCCCTTCTTAATGTGACTTTAAGTCCAACTTTTGCACCTTTTCTCAACTTAAAGTTTGAAATGGATTTCCTTGCTGTAGTCACCTGTGGTTTTTGTCCACATATAGCTGAAAGATCCTTAATAGCTTCATCAAGCATAGCTTTATCAGCTATAGCTTTACCAAGTCCCATAGATATAACTATTTTTTCGATTTTTGGAACTTCATTTATGTTTTTCAATTTCAACTCTTTCATCAACTCTTTTTTTATCTTGCTGTCATAAAGTTTTTTTAATTCGGACATATTTACCTCACTATCATCTCTCTGCAATTTTTACAGTATCTAACACTTTTATTTTCACTCTTTGTATGTCCAACCTTAGTTGGGGTATTACATTTAGGGCAAATAAGCATCAGACTTGATAAATTAACAGGTGCTTCTTTTTCTATAATTCCGCTCTTCTCGCCCTGTTTTCTTGCTTTTTGATGCTTTTTTACTATGTTTACACCTTCAACTATAGCTTTTCTCTTATCTCTGAAAATTCTTAATACTTTTCCTTTTTTACCTTTATCTTCACCTTTGACAACTATAACTAAATCATCTTTTCTAATATTGAACTTTTCCATTTATACTACCTCCGGTGCGAGTGAGACGATTTTCATAAACTTTTTCTCTCTCAACTCTCTTGCAACTGGGCCAAAAATTCTTGTCCCTTTTGGTTCACCAGCGTTGTCTATAATAACACAAGCGTTATCATCGAATCTTATGTATGAACCATCTTTTCTTCTGTGCTCTTTATGAACTCTAACTATAACCGCTCTAACCTTATCACCTTTTTTTATCTGTGATTCTGGTATAGCATCAACAACTGATGCAATAATTACATCGCCCAAAAAGCCATATTTTTTTCTTGTTCCACCTAACACTTTTATACACTTTACTCTTTTAACTCCAGTGTTATCAGCGATATTAAGGCGAGAATATTCCTGTATCATTGTTCCTCACTTTTTAATCAATTGTTTGGGCCTTTTTTACAATCTCTATCAAACGGAATCTTTTTCTTTTTGACAAAGGCCTTGTTTCTTGAACCTTAACTATATCTCCGATCTGAGCCTCATTCTTTTCATCATGAGCCATAAGTTTATATTTTCTGTTAACAAATTTTTTATATAAAGGATGCATTTTTTTTCTGTTTACAAGAACAACTATAGATTTATCCATCCTGTTGGAAACAACCTCTCCTATGTAAATTTTTCTTTTAGTGTTTTCCATTTTAACTCCTATTGATTTTCTCTCTCTCTTTTTACAGTAAGAATTTTAGCGATATCCTTTCTTAAATTTCTAAACTGTGCGTTATTCGTTATCTCTGTTGTTTTGGATTTTATCCTCAAAAGAAAAAGTTGTTCTTGAAGTTCATGCAATTTTGAATCAAGTTCTTTAACATTCATCTCTCTAATATCTTTGATCTTCATCATTAAACTCCTTCTCTCTTAACGAATCTTACCCTTACTGGCAATTTGTGTGAACATAACTCTGTAGCTCTTTTTGCCATATCTTCTGAAATACCTGCTATCTCAAACATAACCTTTCCTGGTTTTATTACCGCAACCCAGAATTCTGGAGCACCTTTACCTTTTCCCATTCTTGTTTCAGCAGGTTTTTTTGTTACAGGTTTATCGGGGAATATTCTTATCCAAAGTTTTCCATCCTTCTGTAAAACTCTCTGAATAGCAACTCTTGCGGCTTCTATCTGCCTTGCTGTAACCCAGCCACAATCTGTTGCCTGAACACCATAATCGCCAAAAGCAACAGTGTATCCTCCTTTTGCGGATCCTTTCATCCTTCCTCTCTGTTGTTTTCTGAATTTCACTCTTTTTGGCATCAACATAAAAGATTCTCCTTATTTATTTTTCTTTTTCACCTTGACATTAACTTCATCACTTTGAATTCTATCTGTTGGTATCTCTCCTCTATAGAGCCAAACTTTAACACCTATAGCACCTGCCGTAGTTCTTGAAATCTCATAACCATAATCTATATCTGATCTTAAAGTTTGCAGAGGAACTCTTCCCTCTCTGTACCATTCTGTTCTTGCTATTTCAGCTCCATTCAATCTACCACCACATGAAACTTTAATACCTTCAGCACCAGCTTTCAAAGCGTTCTGAACAGCTTTCTTCATAGCTCTTTTGTAAGCGACCCTTTTTTCAATCTGTCTTGCTATATTCTCTGCTACAAGTTGAGCATCCAAAGCTGAATTTTCAATTTCGTTTATATTTATATCAACCTCTTCTTTATTAAAATATTTTTTTATTTCCTCTTTTAAAGTATCTACAACCTCACCTTTGTTTCCAATTATAAGTCCGGGTTTTGAGGTGAAAATTATTATCTTTACCTTTTTTGATTTTCTCTCAATAACTATCCTTGATATTCCTGTCGTATAACCTTTTTTCTCCAATTTCAAAGCTTCCTGTTCAGCTTTCGATTTAACATATTTTCTTATCTGGTTATCCTCTTTTAAAAGCTGAGGATAATCTTTCAAATTGAACCATCTTGAATGCCAGTTCTTGTTAATTCCAACTCTAAAACCATAAGGATGAACTTTCTGTCCCAAAAATAACCTCCGTTTATTTGTTTTCTACTATAACAGTTATATGACTTGTTCTTTTTCTAATAAGGAATGCCCTTCCTCTTGCTCTTGGCATATTCCTCTTCATCATAGGGCCACCGTTTACTCTTATCTCTTTTATGAAAAGATCATCTTCAGTCAGATTCTCAGCACCCTTCTGACTCAAAGCATTTGCTGCAGCTGAATGTATAAGTTTGTAAAGAACCCTTGCACTCTTTTTAGGTGTAAACTGCAAAGTGTAAAGTGCCTGGGTAACATTCATCCCTCTGACGAGTGATGCAGCAAGTGTTGCTTTTTTTGATGATATCCTGATATATTTTGCTTGAGCTATCGCCTGCATTTTTACTCCTTTATGAAGCTGTTACCTTTCCTTCTTTTCTGTCTCCCGAATGCTGTCTAAAAGTTCTTGTAGGTGCGAATTCTCCAAGACGGTGTCCAACCATATTCTCAGTTATAAAAACTGGAATAAATTTTTTCCCATTGTGTATCGCTATTGTATGCCCTACAAATTCAGGAGAGATCATAGAAGCTCTTTTATATGTTTTAATAACTTTTTTCTCATTTTTTTCATTCATCATTGCAATTTTGTTTTTTAATCTTTCATCAATATAAGGACCTTTTTTTAATGAACGTGTCAAGGTTATCCTCCTATTTTTTTCTTCTTGCTATAATATATTTATCAGAATATTTCTTTTTCTTTCTTGTTTTATAACCTTTCGCTGGAAGTCCATTTTCACTACAAGGATGTCTTCCTCCACTTGTTCTACCTTCTCCTCCACCCATTGGATGATCAACTGGGTTTTTCGCAACAGCCCTTACTCTTGGCCTTATTCCTCTATGTCTTGATGTACCAGCTTTTCCTATAACAACTGATGACCATTCTGAATTACCTACCTTTCCCACTGTTGCAAAATTATCACCTCTTATTAGTCTGACTTCTCCAGATGGGAGTTTGACATGACACCAGTCACCCTCTTTTGCAAGTATCTGGGCAGCTGAACCAGCTGAACGAACTATCTGTCCACCTTTTCCTCTGTTAAGTTCTATATTATGTATATCAAGTCCAACAGGTATGTTTTTTAAAGGAAGTGAATTACCAAGTTTTGCTGGTACGTTAAGTCCTGAGATTATCTCATCACCAACCTTCAGTCCTTCAGGAGCAATAATATATCTTTTTTCTCCATCAGGATAAACAACAAGAGCTATGAATGAGGTTCTGTTTGGATCATATTCTATTGATATAACTTTTCCAGGTATATCGAATTTATCCCTTTTAAAATCTATAATCCTATATTTTTTCTTAGAACCTCCACCTATAAACTTGTTAGTAACTCTTCCGAGATTGTTTCTTCCGCCTGTCTTTTTAAGATGAACGGTTAAAGATTTTTCAGGTTCTTTTTTTGTAATCTCTTCATAGGAGAGATTCTTTTTGAACCTGAAGCCCGGCGTGATCGGTTTGTAAATTTTGAGTCCCATAATTATCAAGCTCCTTCAAATATTTCTATTCTTTGATTATCTTTTAAAGTCACATAAGCTTTCTTAATATCTCTCTGTTTTCCTAAAACCATTCTTGTCCTTTTAATTTTCCCTTTCTCCAAAAGAGTGTTGACATTTTCAACTTTAACATTGAAAAGTTTTTCTACTGCACTTTTTATCTCTTTTTTGTTTGCCTTCTTATCAACTTCAAAAACATATGTTCTCTTCTTACCTTCAACGAATACTGCTTTTTCAGTGATAAGTGGTGAAATGATTATTTTTCTTGGATCTTTCATAATGAAAACACCTCTTCTAATTTTTTTAACCCACTCTCAGTAATAATAAGGTAATCGGAGTTCATAACAAAATATGGATTTATCTCATGCGACATTATAACAAATGTTCCATCCATATTCCTTACTGAATAGTAGAGATTTTTGTTGTATTTTTCATTAACAAAAAGTTTTTTATCTGTTTTTTCTATATTCAATTTTTTTGTGAGATCAGAAAAAGTTTTCGTTTTGGGTTGTTCAAGATCAACATTTTCAATAATGAATATTCTGTTCTCTTTCGCTTTCAAAGTAAGTGCTGATTTCAAAGCTAACCTTTTAACCTTTTTGTTCGTCTTATAGTACCAATCTTTTGGCTGTGGTCCAAAAGTTGTTCCACCACCAACCCATAGAGGTGATCTGATACTTCCAGCTCTCGCTCTTCCAGTTCCCTTTTGTCTCCAAGGCTTTTTACCTCCACCAGAAACATCACCCCTTGTTTTTGTTTTCACAGTTCCCTGTCTCTGATTGTTCAAAAACTCTTTTATAGCTTCATACAAAGCATGCTCATTGATTTCAACATTAAAAATATTTTCTGGAAGTTCTATTTTCCCTTTCTCTTCACCTTTCAATGAATAAACTACTACTTGCATCTTATCTCCTTATGCCTGCTTTATTATAACGAGTGAATTCATATGACCAGGTATGGCACCTTTTACAGCCAATATATTCTTTTCCTTATCTATTTTAACGATTCTCAAATTCATAACCGTTACATTCTCATCACCGAAATGTCCAGCCATTCTTTTACCTTTATAAACTCTACCGGGGAATGTGTTGGACCCGATTGAACCCGGATGTCTGTGAACTTCATGTGCACCATGTGAATCAGGTGAACCTTTAAAACCATGCCTTTTCATCCATCCAGCGAACCCTCTTCCTTTACTTTTTCCTGTAACATTTATATATTTTGATGGATCAAGTATTGAAAGATCAAGTTTTTCACCAACATTTACTTTATCCATAATATCCTTTTCAAACCTTATCTCTTTAACTATCCTTAGAGGATTAATACCTATTTTTTTGAATTGACCTAAATCAGGTTTATTTGTTCTACTCTCTTTTTTCTCATCTATACCAAGTTTCAATGCGTTGTAACCAAATTTATCTTCAGTTTTCTTTTCTAAAACTGTATTCGGTTCTACAAATATCAGTGTTACAGGAACAACATTACCTGCATCATCATAAATCTGAGTCATTCCCAATTTTTTTCCAAGCAAACCTTTCATCTTATCCTCTCTTCTAATTTTCAAATGTGACTATTTCAATATCAACTCCAGCAGGTATATCAAGTCTTGTTAATGCTTCCATAGTTTGTGGTGTTGATTTTGAAACGAATATTGCTCTTTTATGAACTCTGATTTCAAACTGCTCTCTTGATTTTTTATCAACATTACTTGCTCTGTTAACAGTGTATACGCTTCTTTTTGTTGGTAATGGAATTGGACCAACTATCTCAGCGTTTGTTTTTTTAGCAGTTTTTACAATGTCCTTAGCTGCCTGATCAAGTAGTTGATGATCGTATGATTTCAATTTTATTTTGTAATCGATTTTTTTTGCAACCATTATTCCACCTTATTCTAATATTTCAGTTACAACA
>DJVI01000006.1 GCA_002441125.1 Caldifarciminota bacterium UBA6260 | reverse complement strand
CTATAAAATCGTTTCAAGTAGAATAAATTTAAAATTATAAATTAGTTTTATTTAGCTGGGGCTTGACTATAAAATCGTTTCAAGTAGAATGTCAAGAGTTATTTTTGTTAGTGGAAATCAGCTGGGGCTTGACTATAAAATCGTTTCAAGTAGAATAGACCCTCTCTTAAATTAAATAAAAGAGAGGGTTTACTTTTGTTATATAGTTAAAAAAGTAGAAGTTGATCAAGTTTTACTTCTGGTTTTCTTTTAGAATTTTGATAATATATTTCCATTTTGCCAAATTGAATATCAGTTAATGAAATAATTCTAACTTCACCTTTTGGTGGAACAGCATTTCTTATTTTTTTCTTAAAAGTCTCAGATCTCTTATCATCACCAACATATCTTGCATAAACAGAATATTGTAATTGTTCGAAACCTTCTTTGAGTAATAAATTTCTAAATTCTCTGTAATTTTTTCTGTCCTCTTTTGTTTCTGTTGGTAAATCGAATAAAGCTAAAAGCCACATTGAATGGTATCTGTTATTTGGAGTTTTTATCTCTTTCCTTTTCATAAGGATTTGGTATATTTAATTTCTTTTCTTTTCCGCAGTAAACTTCAACAAGAGAAAAAGATAATCTAAACAATGCTTCATTAAGGAAAATTTTTTCTTTATCTATTTCCAATTTTTTATTTAAAAGTTCAATTATTATATTCCTTTTTAACTCCTTTGTTAAAAATAGTTGAATACCTGATTTTATGATTAAATTATAGGTTAATTCATCAACAACTGGTCTATAAGGTTCCATAAGATCGTCAGCAAGACAAAAAGAATTATATTTATTGTGATGGAAAATTCCAAGTGTTGGATTTAAACCTGAAGAACAAATTGCTCTTGAAGTCATTGCTCTTAAAATTGTATAGCCATAATTTAAAATTGAATTAATACCGGGTAAATTTTTATCTCTTATAAATTTCTCACCAAACAGTTTTTTAAAATAAATTCTTGAAGCATACGATTCAAGGTTTGAAGTATCACCTGAAAGAACTTTTTCTGAAATATTATATAGACCAAAATCAAATTCTTTTATTTTATTCAATACAGCACCTTGAGATTTTATCTTTGCAGATATTAATTGCTTCCACAATTGTTTTTTTAATGGCAAGGAAGCATTGATCTGTTTGTTTATTCTTTCTTGCTGAATATAATTTAACTCATAAGGTAAAAAGACCCCAACTGGAAGGTAGAATTGATCACAAACAACAATCATTCCTTTATTTTTTGTAATAAGTGAAATTAAATTTGTTGAAATTGAAGCAATAGGAGTAGTTATTAAAAGGACAGAAATTTCATTTATAGGAATTTTTCCTATTTCTTCATCATTTTTTGAAATAATAAGTTGTTCATACTCTGAATTTAACTTTACGGGTCCTTCAGATATTTCTATGATTTTTTCTAAACCTTTATATTCTCTTAAAGTCATTTTGTATATCTAAAGTTCAATCATTTGAATAATGTTTTTCCCCAAAAATATTTATAACAACCTTTTTACAATTTCGTTCTTTTAATGATGATGGAAGAGCAGTTAATCCTTTTGCAGGAATATCCCTAATTTTTCTTGAATCATTTATTCTTGTGAATCTAATTTGATTATTACTTCCAGAAATAATTCTAACTACAAAAAGTTCTCTTTTGCCATTTTCAGTATCAAGTTCAATTACTTCTCCTTTAGCGAGAGAGAATAAAAATTTTTTTCCTTCACCTAAATCTCTATTTACAATTGGGATATTTTTCTTTTTTCTTTCATAAGCTTCAAGCAATGATACAACATAACCATTCCATTCTTTAGTATTTAAATCTTCAAAAATTTCAATATGATGACTATCTGAAGATTTAACATATCTTTTGGCTTTATCGGGTCCGATTTCATTATATGTTTCAAATTTAGTTTTAATTGTTACATTATGTATTTGAATTTTTTTACCGTTTTTTTGAATTATATAAGGGTGGTCTTTTGGATCTTTGGATATTATTTTTGTTTTTTTACCATTTAAATAATTTTTTATAATATCTCTGATTTTACTATCAACAATTTTTTCAAGAGCTTTTGAAGTTGAATCTTTTTTGTCAGGATCTTTTGAAATTAAATCTTCTATTTTTATTCTTTTGTGAGTATAGTTTTTTTCTTCTATTTTAAATGGTTTCGAATAAAAAGTTTCATCATGTAATTGACCTGAAACTTTTTTATTTATTCTTCTTGATATATTAATTTTTTCAATTTTTTCTTCAACTTCTTTTCTAAAATTTTCCCAAGGGGCTTGGAAATCTTTGAACAATGAATTAATATTTTTTTCTCTTTTTGAAGCATCTGAAATCTTTTTTATCATTGAACTATCTGTTAATGCTATTGTAATAGCATCTATTGCATGATGTCTATGATCATCTCTTGTTTTTATATTTTCGTCATTCAAAATTGTATTAAGTCCTAATGCATACCTTAAAGTAGATGTAACTTTTCCAGAACTTGCAAAAATTCTTCTTTTTCTGTTTTTATCTATTCCATCTTCATTTATAGAACCATAGAGTAATCCCAGATATTTTTTAGCTAATTTTGATGCATATTTTGTATCATTTAGATTTTGTGTTGAAAAATTTTGAATATAATTTTCTAAATCTTTTTCTGTCATATTGAATCTTCTCAATTTTTCATTTTTAACACTTGATTTAAACTTTTTTACTCTTTCTATTATGGCTTCCCATTTTTCAGTTCCATAATATGCTTCATAAGGAGTTTTATTGTGTTTAAATTTTCTATTTTCTTCAGCATAACATAAAGTTTTATTTAAAAAAGAGTCATCAAGTGATCTATCAAAAGGAATAATATGCTCTATATCAAATAATGGATGTTCTCCGAAAAGAGAATCCATGCTTATAGATCTTCCGGTATAGGGGCATTTAAAATCACATTCTTCAGCAAGAAGATACTTTTGAATTTGAGTTTTAGTTGGCTCAGAAATTTTTAGTTCTTCTTTTAGCTTTTCTATTATTTCTTCTCTTTTTTTCCTATTTTCTTGATTTTCTTTATGTTTTCTCTCCTTTTGTTTATTTGACGATTTCAATTCTCTTGCAAGTTCAATTTTAATTGTTTCAGGTTTACCATATTTTTTTATCAAAAAATTTATTAAATATCTTGTTTCAGTTAATGCTTTTTCAACGAGAGGATTTCTTACTTCAAAATATTTTTTTAATTCTTTTGATTTTATTGGAGGTAAAAAGTCAAGTTCTTTTAAATTATCATTTTGCTCTAAGTTTTTGGGATAAGCTGTTTTGATAGATTCATATTCCTTTTTACCTTCTTTTAAGTAAGGTAAAAGTTTTTCGATAGCTTTTGTTGAAAAATTCAAATAACCATCTTCAAAAACAACTTTTGAAAATTCTTTAGATTCTTCATCTGTTAAACCTAATTTTTTTGCTCTTCTTTCGAGAGCTTCTATTTTTACAATAGTTCTTGCTTCATTTATAAAAAGGTTCTTTTTATCTTCGTCAAAATTATCCCAATTTTTTATAATTTTTTTCATCTTTACATTAGTTGTATTTCCTAAAATGTGTTTGTCTTTTTCTGAATTAAAATGATATCTATCATTTGAAAGATTTAGAATCTTCTTTATTTCTTCGAAAGTGAGTTTTTCACTATTTTCCAATTTTTCATACAATTTCTTTTTTTCTTCAACAGTTAATTCTCTAATTTCACCAGTTTCATTATCTATAACAGAGAGATTGTTAACTTTACACATATATCTAAATCTTTGTGAGTTTAGTAAAGCGAGAGGCGCTCTTTTTTTACCTTTTTCAAGAGGGCAAAACCCGACTTTATCTTTTTGACTTTTAATTTCTCTCTGATGGAATATAAGTTTATATACTTTTTTCTTAAAATCATCATTCAAAATATTTGGATAAAATTCTTTCTGTTTATTGAATATCTTTTCAAATTCTTCTTCATACATTTTTCTATCAGTATGCCTTCCTCTAATCTTATCCCCATTTTCAAAAAGTATTGCAAAATATTCACCAAGTGTCCTGCATTTATTTTTTTCTATCTCATCTTTTAAAGAGTTTATTTCAGATTGAACTGTTCCATCTTCTTTTTTCTTTTTTTCATCTTTATTAATTTTGGCTAATTCTCTTTTCGTGCTTTTAAAACCTCTATGTTGGGCTATGTGATAAAAAATTCTAAATAGTTCTTCTAAACTCATTTCTTTATCGAGAGACTCTTTTCTTAATATATATGGATTTTTCAACTTTTTATCGAGTTGATACAAAAAATCAGCCCTTTCGAAGGGATCATTAATTAAATCTTTTTGATTTTGAAAGAAACCTTTTTGAATAAAAAAATTTAGTAACCTTTCAAGTCTTTTTGTCTTCCTAAAAAGTTGCCTTCTTCTCAATCTTGCTTCTCTTCTCTTAACATTTTTTGTTTTTCCCTTTCCATCCTTTTCAATTTCTTCTATAGATGGTTCAAAAATATGGACACCAGTATTGAGAAGTTTTTGGGGCAGACCAGTTTCATCATTTTCCATTACTGCCCAACCTATTGAGTTATAACCAAGATCTATTCCAAGAGTATACTTCATTTCTCCCCCTTGACAAAAAGTTTTTTTTATTTATAATTTTTAATAATTCTACTTAAAACGATTTTGTAGTCAAGTCCCAGTAAGGCGAAAGCCGAACTGTTAGTCCCTACGGGGACCAGCGGGCAGATCCAGTATCTGCCCTTTTTAATTTAGGTTTATTGAATTGGATTATCTTAACGAATTATTATAGGGAGTATATTTGAATTTTATCACTAAATTTTAATTCCATATTTTAAAAATAGGAGGAAAGATGGGAAAATCTATTATTATTTGTCCGAACTGTAAAAGTGAGATCGATGTTGATGAAGTCCTTTATTTCCAAATTGAAAAAAAACTTAAAAATGATTTAGAAAAAAAATATAAGGAAAAAGAAGAAAAGTTGAAAGAAGATAGAGAAATAATTGAAAAAGAGAAAGAAAATATTCAAGAAAGAATCAAAAAAGAGCTTAATGAAAAACTTTCCATAGAAAAAAAGGAAATTGAAAAGAGATTGAAAAAAGAGATCGAATATTCTTATCAAGAACAGATAAAGAATTTAAATGATGAACTTTCAGAAAAAACAGATAAAATAAAGGAATTAAATAGAACAAAAGCTGAAATCGAAAGATTAAAAAGGGAAAAAGTGGAGTTGAAAGAGCAATTAACTCTTGAATTTGAAAAAAAATATTCAGAACAAATAAATAAAGAAAAAACAATTATAGAAAAAAATGAGCAAGAAAAAAATTATTTGTTAGTTAAAGAAAAAGAAAAAATAATTGAGGATTTAAAAAAACAGTTGGAGGAAGCACGAAGAAAAGCGGAACAAGGCTCTGTTCAATTACAAGGTGAAATACAGGAAATAGAGATAGAGAATCTTTTAAAAGAGAGTTTTTTTGAAGATATTATTGAACCAATTAAAAAGGGAGAAAAAGGTGCTGATATTTTGCAAACAGTTTTAGAAAGAGGTGTTGAGATTGGGAAAATTTATTACGAAAGTAAAAGAACAAAAATCTTTAACAAAGAATGGATAAAAAAATTTAAAGAGGACAATCTTGACAAAAAAGCTGATATACTTGTTCTGGTAACAGAAGTTTTTCCATTTGGACAAAATAGTTTTTTTGAACAAGAAGGAGTATGGATTTGTAATTTAAAGGAATTAAAGGGAGTTGCTTTTGTTTTAAGGTTTATGTTAATTCAGGTCTATTACCAAAAAAAGATACAAACTGGGAAAAAGGAAAAATCTGAAATTGTATATGATTATCTAACAAGTATTGAGTTTAAAAATCAATTTGAATCTATTGTAACAGGTTTTTTAGAACTACAAAAAGGATACAATGAAGAAAAAGTGAAGATCCAAAAAATTTGGAAAGAAAGAGAAAAACAACTTGAGAAAATCCTTCATAATACAGTCAAC
>DJVI01000023.1 GCA_002441125.1 Caldifarciminota bacterium UBA6260 | reverse complement strand
GTCTGGAATTTTAAACATAGTAACAAGGGAAGGTTCTAAAAAATATGAGGGAACTGTCAGGTATGAAGGTAACTCATTCCTTCCAACTTCTTTCAACTATGGTGACAATAGACTTGAATACTCTTTAGGTGGACCGATATACAAAGATATTTTAAGATTTTTTGTTTCAGGTGATATTTATGTAACAAACGATTGGTCTCCACTTTTTATTGATAAACCAAACTTTTTCTATAAAAATGATTCAACAGGTTATGCTTTCTCATACGATTTTGTTGATTACTCTTTAGTAGGTTACGACTCTTTGGGTAATCCAATAATTGATTCAACATACACAACGGCAAACTGGACACAGGACTCTGTTCCATATTTTACATATGGAGTAGATACTGTTGTTGATACATTAAACGATACAACATACTATTATAATAAAGTTGTTATCGATACAGTTTTGTGGAATAGGTATGGACCAACATATTGGGAGAATCTTGGTGTTGTTGTTCCACATCACAAAAGAAGTGAATACCATGCTCAGACAAAATTCACAGTAAAACCAACGAACAATTTAAAAATAAATCTTGGTGGTTTTTATTCTCATTCTTCATTTCAGCAGTTTAGCAATTCTTTGAAATACAATCCTGAAAGATACCTTACAAGAAATACTGATGGATACCAGATAAATGGAACTGCAAACTGGATGATAAATCAGGCAAACTTTGTAACATTAACGGGTAGTTATTTCTATACTCAAACACATTATGGACCTGAATTTGATGGCATTCTTTTTGATGAAAATGGTGACTCAGTTTATCCTCCAGAAGTTATTATACCAAAATGGTATGAGTTCTGGAAACCTTACGGTGTAATAGATACAAACAATTTCCACTATGTCCCAGGCATGGTTGATAAATGGAAAAACAACTCTCCATGGGGATGGTGGATAGATGCTCAGTACATTTATCCAAACTGGTATGGAGTATCAGGTTTCAGATATTCGAATTATCTTACAGTTAAAGCTGATTGGACAAGCCAGATTGGAAGATACCATGAGATGAAAACTGGTGTTGAGTATAAAGCTTATGAACTTTATCTATGGGATCTCTATCTTCCATGGGATCCAAACCCATTCTCCGATCAATACCATGTTTATCCAAAGCAGGTTGCAGCCTATGTTCAGGATAAGATGGAATTTGAAGGAATGGTTGTTAACATAGGTCTTAGATTCGATTATCTTGATGCGAATACCCCATACTATTATGTTGCGAACAACAGGAGTTTCCCACTCTATCAGCAGGATACCATTATAGATACAATAACAGGTGATACAACAATAGTTATAACTCCAAATCCAAATATTACAAAACCTGATTCATATCCAGGTTATCCTGATTCTGTTTGGGATACTTTAACATGGCCTGTTAGAATGGCTGAAAAGAAATATAAAGTATCACCAAGGTTGGGAATATCACATCCAATATCTGAAGTTTCAGTTTTGCATTTCAACTATGGTCACTTCTTCCAGACACCACAGATGGATTATCTCTTCTCAGGTCTTGGTGTTGATCTTTCAAAGAGAGGAAACTCAAATATAGGTTCACCAAACCTTGATGCTGAAAGAACAATATCCTATGAGTTTGGAATAGCGACACAGATAGGTGCAGATATGGCTTTGGATGTTACAACATATTATAAGGATATATATGGACTTATAGGTTCAAGAAAAGTTTACGCTTTACCAGCACCATACTATGCTTTGCAGAATGTTGAGTATGGTAATGTTAAAGGTCTTGAAGTTGCTTTCTCAAAATCATCAAAATATTTCTCAACAGATATAGCTTATACATTATCTTTTGCAAAGGGAACAGCATCTGATGCTTGGGAAGGTTACTATTTAACTTATGCTGAAAGGGATCCAGTTACAGGTGGAGATATACAGATGCCTAAGATCCCATACTATCTATCATTCGATCAGAGACATACAATAAATATAGGTTTTGTTTTGAGAATGCCAGCAAAAGAACTACCAATATATGCTGACAACTGGACAATATCTATTGACAACTCTATAAACTCAGGTCAGCCATACACTCCAGTAAATGAAAAGGGAGTAAAGACTGGTGTTACAAACAGTGAAAGGAAACCATGGACATTCAACACTGACCTTAAATTCAGAAAAGGATTTTTGTTTGGGACATTTGAACCTAACATCTATGTTACAGTTACAAACTTGTTCAACATAAGGAATGTTGTTGATGTTTATGCTTCAACAGGTCTTCCAGATAGGAATGCAACACTCGCATCGATAGACAAAAATATTTTCAACGCATACACTATCGGTCAGCCAGGATATGATGTTAGAAGAGATATTGATAGAGATGGAACAGTTTCTCAGGACGAAGCATACGAATCTTATATAGCATATTATAAAGATTACCTTAATGACCCAACCAACTGGTCAGCTCCAAGAGTTGTAACTGTGGGTCTTGAATTTTCATTCTAAGGATGGAGGAAAAATATGAATAAAAATTTTAAAAAACTCTTTTTTGTCCTCCTCACACTACTTTTTACTTTAACTATTTTTGCTCGTCCAGCATACATAGATCCAAAGATGACCTCAGGCAGAGTTTTTGACCAGAGGATTCTTGATATAAACCAGATAAATACATATATAACAAACTTTGCTATTTTTGCTCAGGATGTTTATTCTGGTAACAACTCTGGACTTTATTGGCCTGCTGGTTTCCCACAGGAAACTTATGTTTTTGGTGCTGGAGTGTGGGTTGGTGGAATTATAGAGAATGATGATGGAACAGCTGATACAACAATGTCCTGTGGTTATTATCCAAACTCTGCATCAACAGAGTTTGTACCTGGAGATATAAACGATGCATCACCAGATAGACCAACTCCATACAATAATCCATGGGATATAGTTTACATTTCAACAAGTGACAACTATGGTCAACCCTGGCCTTTGAAAACAACATCAGGTGCAGATTCTGTTGTTTCAATGCAAGACTCATACACAGAGTTTAACGATATGGATTTAAGTTACCGTTTGGTTGCAAGTTCAATACCACTTGAAATAGAAGTTAAACAGACAACTTACGCTTGGGTTGGTCCTTTGAAAGAAGATATAATTTTTATAAAATATGATATTCAAAATAAGAGAAGCGATAAGAAAGATATAAAGAAATGTTATGTTGGAATTGGTGCTGATAACGATATTGGAAATGAAGCAGGGGATGCTGCAAACGATCTTTTAGGTTTTATAGATACGATGACGGTAGATTATGCTGGAGTTAACGATACATTGATGCAGATAAATGTTGGATACCAGTTCCAGCTTGAATCTGAAGCTAACTGGACACATTTCCCAGGCATAGTTGCTTACAAATATCTTGAATCACCAAAAGCGACAGAGCCTATAGATCTTTACCATGATGGTTCCTTCATAATCCCTGCTGGTGAAAGAATAGGAATGACAACATTCAACTATTTTACAATTCAAACTGATCCTTCGGATCATATAAAAAGATACCTTGTTCTTGCAGGATATGATCATACACTTTATAACCCAAATGATCCGGAAGCATCATATAGACCATTCCCTAATTGGGAACAAGGTGTTCCTGGTTATCCTGGAAAGACAGAGGATCCAACAGCAGCAGGTGATAAGAGGTTCGCTATGGCGTCAGGTCCGTTCACTTTAAAATATGATTCAACAGCAACAGTTATTATAGGAATAATAATTTCTAAAAATTCTGCTGAAATGCTTAACAAAATGCTTATTGCACAACAGATATATGATCAGGGATGGCTTGGACCAGTTGCACCTGGACAGGTTAACTTTGATGTTGTTGGAATGGATAAAAAGGTAGTAATTTACTGGGATAATGCACAGGAACTTATTCCAGATAAATATTATACACTTGTTTCAGATCCTTTACTTCCAACATATAACCCTGCCTATAGAGAGTATGATATTGAAGGATATAACATTTATAGGTCAAGAACAGGTGCAGGTGGAACATGGGAATTACTTGCAAAATATGACAAAATAAATGAATATACTGTTGTTCTAAAAGATTCACTGATATATTATAATGCTGCTGCAGCAAAATATGAAACAACATATTATTATGATACTGTTGGTTCAAATACAGGTATTCCATACTATTTTGTTGATTCTAACCTTACGAATGGAATACAATATTATTACACTGTTAGAGCATACGATGTTAACTTCAACGGATACGCAGTTACTCCTTCAAACGATACTATAGGTGCTATTCCACTTATTCTTGAAGGTGCAGGAAAGACAAAAGCGGCAGTTCCAAGATCTTTAACATCAAACCTTATAGCTGGTACATATGAACTAAACCTTGTATCTGGAAACATTGATACATCTTTGATAAGTATGGAGATAATACATGCTTTAGATACTTTGATTGAAAAAATTAAAGATGATACATTCACTCTAACATTTGGTCTTGCAGAAAGTTCAGCTGTAAATACAACACTTCCAGCATATCCATACACTATAACTAACAAAAATGGTGATATAGTTATACAGGATAGAATGGATCTTGATACATTATGGGTGAACAACGAAAAGATAATAGGACTTTTTAGTGAAAAATACAATCCATACTCAGGATTCCTTTTCAAAATAAATGATTTCAAACTTGACACATCAGGATGGACTAATAAAGACAATTCTACCTTTAAAGTTTCTGTTCAGAGTGGAGTTTACGATAGTTCAATACTTAAGGTAGAAAATGTTGATCCAGCAAGAATGTTCTATCATAACAGTAAAGAGTATATAATAACATGGCATGAGGTTGTTTATGATACTCTTACAATTATTGGAACAGACACATTCCTTCCAAACGACACAAACCTTACAGTTACAATACATGATGTTGATAACAACATAGATATACCTTATACAAACAGAGTTTTAGGTGATAACTGGCATTTCAACTATTCTACAACTGCAACTCCTTCGCAGTGTCCGCAGTATCTAAAATCATCATCAGCATCAACTGCCAAAGTAGGTCTTTATTACTCAGGAATGAAAATATCTTTCAACTATACTACAAGACCTAACGCTATAGTCTGGAGTTCAAGGCCTAAGGATGGTGACATATGGGTTGTAAAAGTTACACCAAATGATACTGCTTTCGTTATGACCTATCCACCTATAAACTCACAGTACACTTTCACCGTAAATCCAGCTACTTTTGCAGAAGTAACAAAATCAATACTTGAAAATGTAAAAGTTGTACCAAATCCTTATGTTGTAAGAAGTGAACTTGATCTTGATTATAACTATAGAAGAATTCTATTCACAAATCTTCCAGACAAATGCACTATAAGGATTTACACACTTTCAGGTGAGCTTATTGCAACAATAAACCATGATGTTGAAATAACTGTTACAAAAGATAACAAGACAACTACAGCTTATGACTTAACAAAAGGTTACGCGGAATGGGATGTATTAACGAGAAATGATCAGATACCAGCACCGGGAATATACATCTACCATGTACAGACACCTAACGGTGAAACAAAAATTGGCAAATTTGCTATCATTAAGTAGGAGGAAGAATGAAAAAATTATTATTTATAATCATTTCTGTTACCCTTTTAGCAAATTTTGCCTATTCTTTCAATGAGGGAACCACAGGTGCCCAATTTTTAAAGATTTTGGTTGGTTCAAAGGCAACAGCGATGGGTGGAGCATTTGTCTCTATTGCTGATGACCCATCAGCTCTTTATTACAATCCAGCAGGTATAGCAACAATGAACAAGATGGGAATACTTTTAAACTATGTTAAATATCCAGCTGAAATAAGTTATTCCTATGTAGGGTTCGTTTCTCCGATGGGAATAGCAGGTTCTTTTGGTTTACAGGCAGGAATAATGACAATGCCACAGATGGAGATAACAACTGTTGAAAAGCCAGAAGGAACAGGTGAATATTTCTCCGCATCAAGTTATCTTGTTGGAGCATCATATGCGAAATCATTCACCGATAAGTTGACATCGGGAATAACTGTGAAATATATACAGGAGAAGATCGTTGATGCAACTTCAACTATGATAGCGTTTGATGCTGGAGCACTATATAAAACTGGTTTCAAATCATTGAGAATAGGAATGTCTATCAGAAACTTTGGATCTGAAGGGATGTTTACAGGTGGAACAATTTTGACTGACAAATATTCAAAATGGACTGATGGTCAAACACCACTTAACATATATTACAAAACTGATACATACACACTTCCTATGAACTTCAATTTTGGTCTTGCTTATGACATTCTTGAAGGTCCAACGAATTTTATGACAACAACACTTGAATTCCAAAATCCAAACGATGGAACAGAAAATGTTAGATTTGGAATGGAATACAACCTTTCAAAAATTCTTTTTATAAGGTTGGGTTACATATTCAATTGGGAGAAGTTCAAATATATACTTGATAACATGGATGGTCTGACACAGAATGAAAAGATAGAGAATCTAACAGCAGGTATTGGTTTCAAATATGGATTTTCTGGAATTGATATTGGGATAGATTATTCCTATACTGAGATGGGACTTCTTTCGGATAATTATATGAATGGACATAGAGTCACTTTGACTCTTAATTTCTAAAAAATCGGGTGGGGTTTTAAAAACCCCACCTTTTTTATGAAAAAGTTACCAATCCTTTTTATAATCCTTCTACCAATTTTTCTGATATCAAAGAATCTCTTTATAGGTTATTTTTGTGCTGATAATAACATGTATAACGGCTTTTTGAAAAATTATGAACAGATGGTGAGAATTTCGAAAGATTTAAAAAATACTGATATTATAATTTTTCTTGACTCTTACACTTTATCATACACTTTAAAAATATATGAAGGAAAGAGTGAAACTTTAAAAATTTCTGAAAATACTGATTCAGGTGATTTTGAAAATATTTCTAATTTTTTCTCCAACTTCTATAAATACGATTACGATTTGAGAATAATGGTTCTATGGGATCATGGGAATGGTTGGTACAATTTTACAACAAAAAAGAAATCGATATTTTTTGATAACCATCCCTTCGATTTTATTTCTATAACTGAAGGTGAACTCAAAAATATATTTGTAGATATTTATAAAAAAACAGGTAAAAAAACTGATCTACTTATTTTTGATGCATGTTTAATGCAGTGTGTTGAAGTAGATTATGAATTGAAAGATTATGTTTCTTATATAGTTGGATCTGAAGGGATAGTTCCATACAACGGTTTCCCTTACGATAAGATATTGCTTGTTGTTGATAGTTTAAAAGATCCTGAAAAGATTTCCAAAAGGATTGTTGAAAGTTACTATGAGTTTTATGTTGATTCTTCATATTCGAATTTAACTCTATCTTCGATAAGAACCTCAAATTTTGTTGAGGATGTAAAAAATTTAAAATTTGAAAAAAGGGATGAATTCTCAGTTATTGATGATATAGATGTTTCTTGTGATTTTAAAAATTCATTGGTTTTAAACAAAACAAAAAATGAAAGATACAAAGGGATAAAACTTTTTTTCCCAAAAAATTTTTCAACACTTTACAACCTCTACAAAGATTACATTAACCTTTCACTCGATAAAGATTTTTATATAATAAAAAAAGAATTTATAACCTACAACATAGAAGATACTTTTTCACCTCTACCTGTAAAAAATGTTTCTATAGTAGATAAAGATGATAACAATTTCCAAATTGACTTTGAAAAATCTTACGATTTTTCAGTTATAAAAGAGTATAATATAACCCATTCAAACTCCTTCACTCTCTATTATGAAAATTTCGATTCTATACCAAAGGATTTTTCAGGTGATATACACCTTTGGGATTTAACACCATATTCTAAACCTTACTCACTCTTTTCAAAAAACTTCTCATTTGAGATCTTTCTACCGGAAAAAGAGAATATAATCTCTTTTTACTATAAAGGGCTTTTTGGGGATTCCACCTTTAAAATCTATTTAAACGGTAAGAAGTTAAAATTTTTAGAAAGTGAAATAACTAACTGGAAAAGATTTATTTTAAAAGTTGATTCTGGATATGTGAAAATAGTTTTCAACGAAAGTATAGATCAAGATTATTTCATTTACCTTGATGAATTTAAAATTTATAGGTTACAAAAATTTTATAAAACTTTTCTTAATGAAAATTATGGAAAAATTCATAAGATTGGAAATGGAGAAAATTTACTTTTTGTGGAGGCTATAGATATTTATGGAAATATTTCACCTATAGACACTATAATAGAATTTTTAGTTAACGATACTGTTAAAACATACCCTTATCCAAATCCTGCAAAGAATAATATAAATATTTTTTCAGGTTACAAAGGAGTTTATAATATTTTTATTTATACTTCTGATGGAAAGAAGGTCTATGAAAAAAATGGAATTAAAAATGATGATGAA
Organism: Caldifarciminota bacterium UBA6260; assembly: GCA_002441125.1. Taxonomy (GTDB): domain Bacteria; phylum Hydrothermota; class 32-111; order 32-111; family 32-111; genus 32-111. The sequence continues at coordinate 12,452 of DJVI01000023.1, read as the reverse complement.
ATTATTATAAACATTGAAAATATTAAGTCAGGACTCTATTTTTATTTACTTGATATTGAAGGAAAAAAGATGAAGGGGAAATTCTTTGTTGAAAGGTAATATATCTGTTGTCATAATAAACTATAATGGAGAAAAGTTTGCAGAAAAACTTATAAACTCCCTTAACTCACAAACAGAAGAGTATGGAGAGGTTATAATAATCGATAACAACAGTAAAGATGCAAGTTTTTTTTATTTTTTAGAAAAGTTAAAGAATGTTACGCTTTTTAGATTATCCGAGAATAAAGGTTTTGGCTATGCTGTTAATCTTGGAGTAAAACAGGCAAAATTTGAAAATATTTTACTTCTGAACAATGATACTTTTATAGAGAATGACTTTATAGAAAAATCTTTGAAAAACATTTCAAATTTCAAAGGTTACTCTTTTTTTGCTCCATTGGTTTTAAATTATGATGGAACTTATGTTGATTCTGCAGGTGACTCTGTTGGAAAATTTTTAAGACCTTACAAGAACTTTCATAAAAAAGAATACAAAAATTTGAAATTAGAAAATGGTGAAGTAAACGGTTTCTCTATGTCTATATGTTATTTTGTTAAAGATGATTTTATTAAAGAGGGAATGGTAGATGAAAAGTTTTTCATGTATTTTGAGGATGTTGATTTTTCTTTGAGGTTGAAAAGAAAAAAAAGGAAAATACTTTTTACCCCTGATACTGTTGGTTACCATTTCATTTCCGCATCTACAAAAATTGAAAACAGAATGAGCGAATATTCATCAAAAAAGGTTTTCTGGGAAGGAAGGAATAGAGTTTTTCTTTTCTTTAAAAATTACAACCTTTACTCTATAAAAGATTTGTTTTTCTTTTTGATAGGAACTTTGATTTCATCTTATTTCCATCTGTTTAAAACAAAAAAATTTTTCTGGTTTGTTAAAGGTCTTTTTGAAGGTTTTTTTGACCTTAAAGGGATAAAAAAGTATGGATAAATTTTCTCTGATAGTTCCAATTTATTCAAACAATTTTGAAGAGCAGATAAAAATCTTTTTGAAAGAGAATATGGGAGATGTTATTGTTGTTTTAACAAAAGAAATGGATTTTTCTATTGATGATGAAAGGGTAAAGGTTTTAAAACTTTATGGTGCTGGTTATGGAAAGGCTGTAAACTACGCATCAAAATTTACAGAAAAAGAGTATCTTATAATTACCAACGACGACATATTTTTTGAAGAAGATCTTTTTAAAAGGATAAAATATTTAAAGGATGATATAGTTGTTCCCTTGGTTAAAGATAAAAATAAAAAAGATATAGAATCTTTCGGTTCAAAAATATTATTTTTTTATAATATACTTAACAAGAATACCAGTTTCGATAAAAGAAAACTCCATCTGACAGGTTCTTTCTTCATAATAAAAAGGGAAATTTTTGAAAATACAGGTGGATTCGATGAGAAATATTTTATGTACTATGAGGATATAGATCTATCGGTAAGGTTAAAAAGAAAAAATATTATTTCTTTTGATGAAAATATTGTTGTTTTCCATAAACACTCTTCATCGAATCTGAAAAATAAAAGATACTTTTTGCAAAGGAACAGATTGTATTTTGTTTTGAAAAATTTTGATTTCAAAAATCTAATTCTTTTCTTTTTCATTCTAATTTTTGTTGAACCTTTTATTATGGTGGTTCAGATTTTAAAGGATAAAAGTTTTTTACCTTTTAAAGCGAGATATGATTTTTTCAAAGATATGAAAAATATTTTAAAGGAGAGAAAGTGAAGATCCTTGTTGATGCAACAACAGTTTTAAGAGGTGGCGGAGTTTCAACACATATAGTTATGATCCTGAAAAATTTTACCGATAGGAACAACAGATATTTTGTTTTGATAAGTAAAAGGGAAGTTAAAGATATAATTGAAAGAAACGATTTTACATATATAACGGTTCCATTTTTCAACAGTTTTACAAAATTTTTCTATGAGCAGTTAATTTTTCCAATTTTGGCTTTAATATTAAAGGTGGATTTGTTCTATATGCCAAAACAGAATTCAACATTTTTTAAATTTTATAAAATAGTTTCAACTCTTCATGATTTTATACCTGAAAAGAAAAGTTCTGGAGAAAATGTTTTTACAAGGCTATATTGGAAAATAGAGTATAATATAATTTCACAAAGGTCTGATGGGATAATATTCATAACAAAAAATTGTAAAGATTTGTATTCCAAAAGGTTTAAAAATCTGAACTCTAAAAAGAGTAAAGTGATATACAACGGTTTTGACACATATAAAAAATATGAAGACCAAAAAGAGTATTATATCCTTATACCTTCAACATTGAAAGCGAGAAAAAATATAAACCTTTCTTTGAAACTTGCAAATGACCTAATAAAAGTTTTTAAAGATAAAAAAATTCTTATCACGGGAAGGATGGATGATAAAAACCTTAAAAAAATAGTTGAAAAACATGATTACAGAGGTTACATACCTTTTTTTGATTTTGAAAAAGTTATCAACGATTCTTTTTTGATAATTTATCTTTCAGATGATGAAGGATTTTCTTTACCTGTTGCTGAAGGAATACATCTTGGTAAAAGAGTTTTATGTATGGATATTCCAGTTCATAGGGAAATTTACAAAGATATGCCTATATACTATATAAAAGATCTATCATATAAAGAAAATCTTGAAAGGATCGTTGAAAAGATAAAAGGAGAAGTTAATTATGAAGAAGGATGCAAGAGGTGGAAAGATTGTTCAAAAGAAACGGAAGAGTTTTTCAGAGATTTTAAAAGATAATTTTTTGTTACTTCTTTTATTTTTTTCTATTCTATCAGTTTTACCTTTGATAACATCTTTGAATTATCCTTTCCAGTTTGATGATTATCCAACAATATTTGAGGATAGTTCTGTAGATAATTTGAAAGATCTCTTTTCCATAAAACTTTCAGAAAGACCTATTAGAAAAATCTCTATAATTTTGGATAGATACTTTTTTAAAGAAAAAGTTATATTTTATAGGATAGAGAACCTTATACTTTATATTTTCACAATCTTTCTTACATCTTTTTTAACTTATAAAATTACTGAAAGTAAAACCTTTTCTTTTCTATCAATATTCTTATTTTCATTCCATCCGGTTCATGTTGAAAATATACTTATAATAACTCATAGAAAGGAACTTTTCCTTTATATTTTTTCAATGCTTTCTTTTTATTTTCATATTGAAAAAAAGAAAATGTTTTCACTTTTATTTTTGATTCTATCTATTCTTTCAAAAGAGGTCGCAATAGTTTTACCTTTGATTTTTTTGGGGTATGACATGATATTTGAAAGAAAAATAGATAAAAAATTTTATACTATAATCTTTTCAACTATTCTTTTCTCATTTGTATTCATTCTTCTATTTGGTTCGATTTTTGGTTTCTATATGCCTGATTTTAAAAATATGGATAATTTTTTTAAAGAAAACAGGATGCTTAGGAATGCGACATACTTTGATATTTTTAAGATACAACCTTACATATTTTTAAAATATATTAAAAACCTTTTTATCCCATATCCACTTGTAGTTGATTACTATGTTCCAATAAGTGAAAAGAACTTAACACTTTTCTTTTTCAGTTTTATTATTCTTTTTGGACTCATATATGTTATATTGCGATTCAGAAATGAAAAATTTATTCTTTTCCCATTTCTATTTTTTGTAATTAATTATCTTCCGATTTCAAATTTTATTCCAGTTTTAAATCTTTTTGCTGACAGATATCTTTTCTTACCATCCTTCTCTTTCATTCTTTTCTTATATTTTCTCTTTTTAAAATTGAAAAAATTTGGCAAGTATTTTTTGATAGTGTATTCTGCTTTTTTTCTGATTTTAACTTTAATCTACATTCCGAATTTCAAAAGTGAAATATCCCTTTGGTCTTATGTAGTTAATAAGAATCCAAACTCTATTGTTGGTGCTAACAATCTTGGACTTTACTATATGAAAAGTGGAAATCTTCAAGAAGCTGAAGCGAACCTTTTGAAATCTTATCAACTTGATACACTTTATACGAACACACTTATAAACCTTGGTTCTCTTTACGCTTCAAAAAGGGAATATTTAAAATCTTTATATTTTCTTGAAAAGGCAGAAAAGGTTGAGCCTGAGAATGTTAGGGTTCTTTACAATCTTGGTCTTACATACAAAAATTTAGGTATGGGTTTAAAATCGAGAGAGATGATGGAGAAGATAGTAAATATCTCTCCCAAATCTTCTCTCGCTTACAACAATCTTGGAGCATCATATTTTGAGGAAGGATATTTTGGAGAAAGGATTTTACTTTTTTATCTCTCTTCTGGTTTCTTTGGCTTTATCCCAGTTCATCTTGATAACCTTTTTGGTTCTTATGAAAATGCGAGAGAGAATTTTGAAAAGGGAGTTAGTGTTGATAAAAATTATTTAAAATTAAAAGAGAATTTGAAAAGGGTGAACGAAAAATTAAAGGGGAGTTTTTAACTCCCCTTTAAAAGATTTTAATATCTTGCTATTCCGTAATCTACATATTTTGTGGTTCTTTTTGTCTTGTTGATATTATCGGTACCACTTAAGTATATTCTAAGTGTTACCCCTTCTAAATTTCTTGAATCCATATAAGTATAAATAGAGGCTGGAACTGGAATTGGAATATTTTCTATAGTTGTTTTTCCTTTTACGGTAAGATCTGTTGCTGTATCAACCAATGATGCTGGTAAAAGTGCATAGATGTTCCATATATCCTGTCCATCATAGATAACATCACCATTATAGATATAATCGTAAGATATTCTGTCAAGAATAGTTTCGTAGGAAGTGTTATTCTCAACATTTATTGATGAAATCACAACTTCTGTTGTTGTAGCATCTATAACACTTCCCAAGGGATCTATATGTGTTATCGTGAAATCTGGTGTTGGAACATATAGAGTGCAGGAAGTTATTATCAATATGATTGAAAGAAAGAAAATATTTTTCTTCATTTTTGATACCTCCTTTCATTAAATGATATTCGATAACTATTAAAAAGTCAATATGTTAAAGGTTTAACAACTTTGAATTTCCTTCTTATTGGTACTGTTGAAAACTGTTCACCTTTCAAATCTGTATAATAAACTAAAAGTTCAAGTATTCCATTCCCAACATTATCTGCATAACCATCTTCTATATCAATATTATAAGCGAGCTGTTCGTTAACTATTACCATAAGTTCAGGTAAACTTATAGTATCCTTATCAACAGTTTCTATAGGTATATCGTATTCATAAGTTTTTTTCTCAACACTATTCCCATCTACTATAAAATTGTACTCTATCTTTTCAATGAAAGATTTTGTTCCTGTTTTTTCGTAAACTTCTGGTGAAATGTAAACTGTATCTGAACCTATGTTTGAAGGATTATAACGGTTCCATCCTGATGCATCTTTATCTGGAACAGAGAATACAACTTCAAGTGTATCATCTAAAACTTTAACTATAGGTTGGGTATAATAAACTGGAATTGGACCAACTGAACAAGATATTGTAAAAAGGATGAATATTGATAAATAAAGAAAATTTTTCATAAAATACCCCTTTTTATTGGACAACCGCTTTTACATTTTTATAGAATGTCTTTGATGTGTAAGTTAAACCATAATCATCATAAAATTTTATATTCAATCTTATTGTTCCATATGCAACATTATCCTTTGAACCATCATTCTCATCCAATCTTTGAGCTGAGGAGCCGTTTAAAAAGAAAAGAATGGATAATGTGTCATTTGATTTACCATCAACCTTTACAGGGTTCAAAAATATCTTAGTATACTCCTCCCTTCTTCTATCAGAGTAATCATAAATTTCCCATTCTATCTCAGTTATATAAGCGTTAAGTCCTTCATTTTCGAAAATTACAACATCCTCATATAGGGAATCAACATCATCAGAGCTCCAAACAGAATCGCTTCCGAGTGGAATTGAAAAGTTAAGTGTATCCTTCATATTTATATCAAGAACAGGTTGAAAGTATTTTATAGAAGTTGGCGATGTGTAACAGGAAGAAAGTAAAAATGCAAAAAATAAAATTAAAATTAACTTTTTCATATTTCACCTCATGGTTTTATAACTTTTACCGGAAGATAGAACGGAAGTGATTCATAACTTTTTCCAGACTCATCGTAATATATAGCTTTTATTATAAAAACGGCAGTTCCAACATTATCATTTATTCCATCCGATATATCAACATAGTAAGCGCTCCTTTCGTTTATCGAAAGGGGTAAAGTTAATGTATCAGATTTTGTTCCAGATAGTTCTATTGGAGTGATGAAGGAAACTCTATCTTCAAAAACACTTCCATAATTTTCTGTTACAAGATTGAACTTGATATCGGTAACATACGATTTCACCTTTTTTGTTTCAGATAGCTGAATTTTAAAATCCAACGAATCAACTCCATCACCTGACCACCATCCATCTGGAGAAAGATCTTCAACAAAAAATTTTGTTTGTGTAGTATCCGCAAATATTTCTATAACTGGCTGGTAGTTATAAACATAAACAGGGCCCAAAGAACATGAAACTAACGATAAGAGAAGAAGTAATAGAAACAAATATTTCATTCAACCTCCTTTTGTATAAAGTTATATTATAATTGTCCATTACAGTCAATAGTATTGACTAATAGGTTATAAAAAACTATATTTATAAAAAAGGAGATATTATATGAAAAAAATTATAACTTTCTTTTTTTTGTTTTTATATTTTTTATTTTTAAATTCTTCTGAAATATTTAAAATAGAAAAATCTTCTGATGATGGATTTAAAATAGAAAAAAATTCTTCTAAATACAGTATAAAACTTGAAAGTTTTGAATACTATTTGAAAGATGGCTTTTTAAAGGTAGATGTAAAAAATGGTTTTAAAACTACAAAATATGGATACCCCCAACTTCCTTCTTACAGATTTTTACTCTTTTCAAAGGAAAAGGATGTTGATTTAAAAAATATATTTATTGGCCAGAAAAAGTTGATAGATATAAAAATACCTGAAAAAGGAATTTATCCATTACAGAAGCCAGTAATAAAATCTAAAAACGAGAATGAATTTTTTATAGATGAAAGATTCTATAACTCTGATGAAAAATATCCAGAAAAAGTTTTAGATTTGAAATTTGTTGGTAAAAGAAAAGGGTATTTTGTATATCAGGTTGAAGTTAATCCAATGGTTTATGAAAGAAAAACAAACAAACTTTTCTTTTTTGATGGAATCTATTTTGAAATACCTGAAAATGTAAAAACGGATTTTGGAGAGAAGGGTTCTTTGAAAAGAAAATATCTTTTTGTTGTTAATTCAACTATGAAACCTTACATGGATGATTTTTTGAATCTGAAAAAGAAAGAAGGATATTATACTGAAATACTTCTTATAGATACTGTGGGATCTACAAAAGAGCAAATAAAAAATGGTATACTTAATGTTTACAACAACACAACAATTCCACTTGAATATGTTCTGCTTGTTGGAGATGTTAACATAATACCTAACTATATAGGAACCGAAACAGATTATCCCCCAACGGATCTTTACTATGCTACTCTTGAAGGTTCAGATTTTTTACCTGATGTTGGTATAGGTAGATTTCCTGTTAAGGATACAATAAATTTGAAAAATATAGTTTCAAAAAATATAACTTACCAATACTCTCTTTTTTCAAACAGTAACAGTTGGACGAAAAAAGGATACTTCATGGCTTCAGATGATGGGAGTTTCCATCAGGTTGCAGAATCAACAAACCTTTATGTTATGAATAGGTTGAGAAGTATAGGAATGGAAGTTGATTCTTTATTTTATTACTATGGAACTGGGACAGATGTTTCAACAGCGATAAATAGTGGAAGATCTCTTGCCGTTTATTCTGGACATGGAGATGTTACATATTGGGCAGGTCCAGTTTTTTACCAGAGTGATGTTTTGAATCTTTCCAACAAAAACCTTTATCCTTTCGTTTCAAGTTATGCTTGTCTCACAGGTAACTATGCATACTCATCAGATTGTTTTGGAGAAACTTGGGTTAACAGGAGTAATGGTGGTGCAGTTTCTTATCTCGGTTCATCAGTCTATTCATATTGGGATGAAGATGATGTTATGGAAAGGAGATTCTTTGATTTTTATATTGATTCAAATTATACGAATCTTTCAGATCTTATATATTTTGCAAAACTTTCCGTGCTCAACTCTTTCCCTTCAACTGGGAAAAGGTATTTTGAACAGTACAACCTTTTAGGTGATCCTTCACTTGAATTTTATACTTCACTTGACTCTCTTTATATAGATGTTGCTTCATCTATCCCTTCATCACAATATAATTTTGATCTTTATGTTTACAGTAAAACGAACGGTCAACCTTTAAAGGATGTAAGAGTTTCATACATTATAAAAGATTCACTTACCGATGTACAAGTAAGTGATGTTAATGGAAAAGTATCATTTTATCTTGATGGGAATGTTGAGGATACTATAAGATTTTATGCGTTTAAAAACGATTATAAGCCTGATAGTGCATACTCTGTTATAATAAACTCTAACTTCTATCCTTCTATAAAAAATATAATTGTTAAAGATTCCCTGTTTTATTTTAATAAACCTGATGGTATTTTCACATCAGCCGATTCTGGAAAAATTTACCTTTTGATAGAGAACAAAGGAATTGATACACTCTATTCTCTCTCTTGTTCACTTTTTACCTATTCAGGTAATATAAAAGCGTATTCAAATGTTTTCAGTTTTAAAGATACGATTTTGCCTTCAGATACTTCATACTCTAAAAATCCGATAGTTTTCAAAATAAAAAACGATACTAAAAATAACACCTACGATTCGTTAGGTTTCAAATTTTTCAACATAGATTCAACTTTGTTTTCAAGAAGAAGATTTTTTATAAAAGCACCTGAAACAATAATAGATTCTATAAAATTGTTTTCTAAAGAAACCAATATAACCTCTTTTGATACAATCAACTTTACAATAAAACTTAAAAATCTTTCAGATGAAAAGGATAGAAAGTTGAGAATCTTTTTGAATTCTTTTGATACGACATTATTAAAAATATCTCCATCATTCATTGATGTTGAAAGTCTGGGAGGTTTTGATTCTATCAATCTTGAAGGTTTTACAGGTTTTGTTCAAAATGTTGATACATTTTCCCAAGTATATGTGAAAGCGATTTACACCGACACACTCGGTCTTTCAGATACACTTGTTAAGGAAGTTTATATAAACAGAAAAGATTATCTCATTCTTGATTATTCAAAATCTTCAAATTCACCTTACTATTTGGATTCTATTCTTAAATCATGGGGTTATTTGGGAGACAATCTTAAAAGTATCGAACCTGAAAATGTAAAGAATTACAGGTTCATATTTTTAATAGCAGGATCTTATCCGAATAATGGAGTTATCCCTTCTTCAGATGATGTAGCATCAAATATAGATTCTCTTTTAAAAGATGGAGTTTTAAAACTTTACATTGAAGGGGGAGAGGTTTTCTATTGGGATCCTTTATACTCGAATGGATACAACTTCAACACTGTTTGCAATGTGAAACCTAAAAGTGATGGTGTTTCAACCTCACCTTCAATATTCTATGGAAAGGATGGAACAATATCTGAGCTTATAAATCTAAACTACACTCCATCAAATTATCTTGATATAATTGATACTATAAATGGTTCCAAAATAGTTTTTTACAATTCATACAGTAATTATGCTGTATCATTTAAAAATGAAAAATATAGAACGGTAGCCTCCTCTTTTGAATTTGGAAATATTGTTGACAAAGATTCTTTATCTTCAAAATCCGGGTGGCTTAAAAGAATAATAGATTTCTTCGAACTGAAACTGAGTATTGAAGATTTTGAAAATTCTTCTCCAACAAAAGGATTCAAAGTTTTATCTTTTGATAAGAATATAACATCAAAGGAGTTAAAATTATCTTTATACGCTCCCAGTGAGGGAAAGATAAATGTGAAGTTTTATGATGTTTCAGGAAGAAATATTTTTAATTATAATTTTTCTGTTAAGAAAGGTGTAAACGGATACATTTTAAAATTATCGAATCTGAAAACTTCCTCAAAGATTTTATTTTTAAAACTATTGTATGATGGGAAAACAGAGTTTTCAGATAAGATAATATTTTTGAAATGATAGTTGACATCAAAATTTTTGAATGTAAAATTCTAACTCTGCTGGTGTGGCTCAGTGGTAGAGCAGCGCTTTCGTAAAGCGCGGGTCGGCGGTTCAAATCCGCCCACCAGCTTTTAAATTATGGAAAGAAAAGTTGTTTGTTACGAAAGAAAAAACAAGTTGATTCCAATTGAGGATGGCTCACTGTATGGTGAGAAAAACTCTATTTTTTCTGACTCTTTCTATGGAAAACTCGTTCTTCAGAACAGTTTGGTTTTACTTTTAAAAGATATAATAATTTCAAATTTCAAAAATGCAAAACTTAATGTTGAACATACAATAAATGGGGGACTTTACTGTGAAGTTTTTTCAGATATTTTGCTTTGTGAAAATGATATAGCAAAGATAAATGAGATTATTGAGAAAAGGATTGAAAATGATGAGAGATTTTCTTCAAAGTATAGGACAAAAGATGAACTTCTTGAAATTTTCAAATGTGAAAAAGATAAATTAGAAGTTTTGAATGATTCAGATATAAATGGGGCTTTTCTTTGTGAATACAACAATGTGAAAGAGTTCTTCTTTACACCTGTTGTTGACTCCACTTCAATTTTAAAAGGTTCTTTTATTAAATACTATCCTCCGGGATTTATAGTTTACATTTCAAAGGATGATGTTAAGAGGGAACAGAAAAAACTTTTCGCAATATTTAACGAATCTGAAAAGTGGGCAAAAATTTTAGGATGGAGATCTGTTAAAAATATTAAAGAATCTATTGAAAATGATGAGATATTTGAACTTATTCATGTTTGTGAAGCTTTACATGAGAAAAAGATTGTAGAGATAGCGAATTTTGTTGATTCCCAGAGAGGGAAATTGAAGATGATACTTATTGCTGGTCCTTCATCTTCAGGGAAAACAACCTTTTTGAAAAGGTTATCTATTCAGTTAAAAGTTTTGGGACTTTCAGTTGTCGGGATCTCTCTTGATGATTATTTCCTTGATAACGATAAGATAAAAGTAGGGGAAGATGGGAAAAAAGATTTTGAATCTATAGATGCTTTGGATGTTGAATTTTTTAATAAAAATTTGAACTCCCTTATAAAAGGTGAGGAGATATTGAACCCAAAATTCGATTTCACAACCGGTAAAAGATCAAAAGATGGAACAAAATTGAAGATGGGTGAAAATAGTATTTTAATAATCGAAGGTATACATGGTTTGAATGAAAGGTTGACTGAAACAATACCAAAAGAGATGAAATTGAAAATATATGTTTCAGCCTTAACTCAAATAAATATTGATAATACACATAGAATCTCAACAACAGATAACAGATTGATAAGAAGGATAGTGAGGGATTATCTTTTTAGAAACCATTCAGCTGAAACTACATTAAAAATGTGGAAACATGTTCGTGAAGGAGAAGAAAAAAATATTTTTCCTTATCAAGAAAGTGCGGATTTCTTTTTCAATTCATCCCTCTTGTATGAACTTTCTGTTTTAAAAAATTTTGCTAAACCTTTATTGCAGGAAATAGATGAAAAAAGTGATTTTTATTTGGATTCGAGAAGATTACTGTTCATTCTATCTTTTTTTAAAGAGATCTCTATAGAAAAAATACCACCAACATCAGTATTAAGAGAGTTTGTTGGTGGTTCAGCTTTCAAATATTAAAATATGTTTTGTCCCTTGCAGATAATTTTATTTAAAGCTTCGTTAAAATAATTTGTGGAACTGATAATTTCAGAAGGTATCCTTTGTGAATAAAACTTGTAGGATTTTTCAATTTCATCTTTTAAAACATCTTTAATATTACCGTAAGCAAGACCTCTTTCAACATCATCTTTATGGTACAAAAGTATATCTTTAGCAAGTTGTCTTGCAAGTTTAATTGCATCTTTATGTGCTTTTTGAACATTTTCAGGTAAAGATTTAAAATCTGGTGGAAGATTGAAACCTGCAAGTAAAACATCAAAAACAGGTGAACCAGCTTTACTTGAAACTGATGCAGCAGGTTTTTGTTGTTGAGGCTGAGCGAAAGGATTAACGAAAGGCTCTTCCTTTTTTACCTCTTCAACTTTAGGTTGAGCAAAAGCTGGAGGGACTCCAAAGTCAGGAGTTTGGAAAGGTTGAGTAGCAGGTTTTTGTTGTTGAGGCTGAGCGAAAGGATTAGCGAAAGGTTCTTCCTTTTTTACCTCTTCAACCTTAGGTTGAGTGAAAGCTGGAGGAACTCCAAAGTCAGGTGTTTGGAAAGGTTGAGTAGCAGGTT
>DJVI01000025.1 GCA_002441125.1 Caldifarciminota bacterium UBA6260 | reverse complement strand
AGAGGAAGAGGTGGAGCAGGATTTCCAACAGGACTTAAATGGGAACTTGTTAGAAACTCAAAGGGTGATGAAAAATATGTTATCTGTAACGCTGATGAGGGAGATCCCGGTGCATTCATGGATAGGTCTGTTCTTGAGGGAGATCCATTTTCAGTTATAGAAGCGATGACTATTGCTGGTTACGCGGTTGGTTCCAAACAAGGTTATATTTATGTAAGAGCGGAGTATCCACTCGCGATAAAAAGACTTAAAAGTGCTATAAAAAAAGCATACGAAGAGAATCTTCTGGGGAAAAATATTTTTGGACAGAATTTTGATTTTGATCTTGAAATAAGAGTTGGTGCTGGTGCTTTTGTTTGCGGAGAGGAAACAGCTTTGATGCATTCAGTTGAAGGACAAAGGGGAACACCATCTCCAAAACCACCATTCCCTGCTGATAAAGGGCTTTTCGGAAAACCAACTCTTATAAACAATGTTGAAACTTATGCTAATATATGTCAGATAATATTGAAGGGAAGCAAATGGTTCTCATCTATAGGGACAGAAAAGAGCAAGGGAACAAAAGTTTTTGCTCTTGCAGGTGAAATAAATAATACTGGTCTTGTTGAGGTTCCAATGGGAACAACCTTAAGAGAGATGGTCTTTGAAATAGGTGGTGGACTTCCAAACAACAAAAAGTTTAAAGCTGCCCAGATTGGTGGACCTTCTGGAGGTTGTATTCCAGCAGAGTATTTAGATACCCCTCTTGATTATGAGAGTGTAAAAAAACTTGGAACAATAATAGGTTCTGGTGGACTCATAGTTATGAGTGAAGATACTTGTATGGTTGATCTTGCAAAATATTTTCTTGAGTTCACCCAGGATGAATCTTGTGGTAAATGTCCATCATGTAGGATTGGGACAAAAAAGATGCTTGATATACTTGATAGAATTTCAAAGGGAAGAGCCAAAATAGAAGAGTTAGATCTTTTGATACATCTTGGCGAGCAGATATGTAAAACTGCTCTATGTGGACTTGGGCAGACTGCTCCAAACCCTGTTCTTTCAACTATAAGGTATTTTAAAGAAGAGTATCTTGAACATATAAATGAGAAAAAGTGCAGAGCTGGTGTTTGCTTTAAAAAGAAAAAATAAATTCGGAGGATTTATGGATAGAGAACAGATACTAAAAAAGTATGAACCAACAAGAGAAAACCTCCTTTATATACTTCACGACATTCAGGATTCAAAAGAGGAGAAATACCTTACGGAGGAAGATCTTGTTGCAGTCTCAAGATATCTAAAAATAAGCAGATCTGAAGTTATGGGAGTTGCCACTTTTTACACAATGTTTTCTGTTAAAAAGCGTGGACATCACATAGTCAGAGTTTGCGTTTCACCACCATGTCAGTTGATGGGAAGTGATACAATTTTCAATTATCTTAGAAAAACTCTTGGAGTTAAAGAGGGAGAAACTACTTCCGATAATATGTTCACACTCGAAAGTTCCTCCTGTTTAGGTGTTTGTGCTGTTGCCCCTGCTATGATGATAGATGATCAGATGTTTGGTAACCTGACACCTGAAAAAATTGATGAAATTATAACAAGATACAGGGAGAAGAAAAATGGCTAAAATATTCAGAAGTCATATTTTGGTTTCGATTGATCCAGAAACTCTCCTTGCGGGTGCTAAAGGTATTTTTGAGAAATTAAAAAAGGAGATTGAGAACGCTGGACTCTCAGATGAAATAATGGTTGCACAAACAGGTAATTTGGGAATCTCTGGAAAGGGAGTTGTTATTGTTGTGTATCCAGAAGGTGTTTACTACGTAAATGTGAAGAGTGAGGATGTTGAAAGAATAGTTAAAGAACACCTTTTAAAAGGAAGAATAGTAAAAGACCTTGTTTTCTCTGGTGAAGTGGTAAAAGGTGAAACAGTAACACTTGAAAGACCAAAAGAGGAGAGAATAGTTTTAAAAGGATCAGGTGAAATAGATCCTGAAAACATTGAAGAATATATCGGAATAGGTGGATTTGAAGCACTTGGTAAAGCTCTCTTTGAGATGAAACCTGAGGATGTAGTTAAGGAAGTTAAAGAATCTGGACTTAGAGGAAGAGGTGGAGCTGGATTTCCAACTGGACTTAAATGGTCATTCACAGCACCTTTACAGGGTGAAAAGTATATTATTTGTAATGCCGATGAAGGTGAACCTGGAACATTCAAAGATAGGTTGATAATGGAAGGTGTTCCATACAGATTGATAGAAGGAATGACTATAGCAGGTTATGCTGTTGGTGCCACAAAAGGTTTCATCTATATAAGAGGTGAGTATGACCTTTCGATAAAAATGGTTGAAAATGCCATAAAGAAATGTAAAGAGTATAACCTTCTTGGAAAGAATATTCTTGAGTCCAATTTCTCTTTCGATATAGAGGTTAGAAAAGGTGCTGGTGCCTATGTTTGCGGAGAGGAAACAGCCCTCATCGAATCTATGGAAGGAAAGAGAGGAAATCCAAGAAATAAACCACCATTCCCAGGAGTAAAAGGTTTTAGACAGAATCCATCAGTTGTTAACAATGTTGAGACATTGACTAATGTTCCAGAAATAGTTAGAAATGGAAGTAAGTGGTATAAAAGTTTTGGAACTGAAAAATGTCCGGGAACAAAAGTTTACACTCTTATGGGTGATATACTTTATCCGGGATTAATAGAAGTTCCAATGGGAACAACATTGAAAGATATTATTTTCAAATATGGTGGTGGTCTAAAAGAAGGAAAGAAATTTAAAGCTGCTTTAATAGGTGGTGCTGCTGGAGCATTTATATCCGAAAAGGGATTTGATGTTAAAATGGATTTTGATTCACTCGGAGAGTATGCCGCAGTTTTAGGTTCAGGTGCTATACTTGTTCTTTCAGAGGATAGAAACGCTGTGGAAACTTTGGATTCTATTCTTCAATTCTTTAAACATGAATCTTGTGGAAAATGTTCTCCATGCAGAATTGGAACAAAACAGTTGGCTATGAATTCCAAGAATATTTTGAAGGGAAAAGCAACTGTTGAAGATTGGGAAAGGATGAAAGAGTTATCATACATAATGAAGTTGACCTCTTTCTGTCCTCTTGGACAATCACCTTATATACCTATAAACAGTTTTTCAAAATATCTTGAAGATGAAGTAAAAAAAATGTTAAATAAATAAGGAGATAACAATGATTAAAGAATTAACAGTTTATATTGATGGTATCGAGGTTAAAGTTCCAGAGGGAACAACTATCCTTGATGCTGCAAAAAAGATCAATGTTGACATCCCAACCCTTTGCTATTACAAAGATTTGACTCCAACTGGAAACTGTGGTATATGCGTTGTAGAGGTTGAAAATACACCAACTTTGAAAAGGTCTTGTTGCACACCTGTTGCTGATAAGATGAAGATCAAAACTAACACAAAACAGGTTATAGATGCAAGAAAGACTGTTCTCGAACTCATTCTTTCAAACCATCCAAACGATTGTTTAGAATGTTTTAAAAATCAAAATTGTGAGCTTCAGGCAATGGCTGAAAGACTTGGTGTTTATGAATTACCTTTCAAAAGATTCGACAGAGATATGCCACTTGATGACAAAGGTGTTATAATAAGAGACCCAAACAAATGTATACTTTGTGGAAGATGTATTCAGGTTTGTCAAAACATTCAAACAGTTTTTGCTATAGACTTTATTAACAGAGGATATGAAACAAAGATGGCTCCATTTATGGATATGCCACTTTCAGATAGTGTTTGCACAAATTGTGGACAGTGCGTTGTTGTTTGTCCAGTTGGTGCTCTATATGAAAAGAGTAACATTGATGATGTATGGGCTGCAATAAATGATCCAACAAAACATGTTGTAGTTCAAGAAGCACCAGCAGTAAGAGTTGCTATCGGAGAAGAATTTGGCTTTAAAGAAGGTGAAGTTACAGCTGGAAAGATGCATGCTGTTTTAAGAAGAATGGGGTTCGATAGAGTTTTTGATACAAACTTTACAGCAGATCTTACAATTATGGAAGAAGGAACAGAGGTTGTTCATAAAATTTTCAAAGCGTTTGAAACTGGAGAATTCGGAAAGAATCTTCCTGTCATAACATCATGTTCACCTGGATGGATTAAGTTTATGGAAACCTTCTTTGCGGATATTAGAGAACACATTTCTACAGCAAAATCACCACAACAGATGTTTGGAGCANNTATGAAGCTGCAAGACCAGAAATGAATGCAAGTGGATATAGAGATGTTGATTATGTTTTGACAACAAGAGAATTTGCAAAAATGATAAGACAGTCTGGAATAGATTTTAAAAATCTACCAGATGAACCTGCAGATGAATTGATGGGATTCTATACTGGTGCTGGAACAATATTTGGAGCGACAGGTGGAGTTATGGAAGCAGCAATAAGAACAGCGTATTTTGTACTTTCAGGTGAAGAGATGAAAGATTATGACATCAAGATAGTTAGAGGAATGGAAGGAATAAAAGAGGGAGTTCTTGAAGTTCCAGTGAAAAAACTTGGAAAGAAAGTTGCNNGAGGTGGACAACCTTACGCTTGTGAATATGCAGCAAGAGCAAGAAGAGCGGAAGGTCTTTATAAAGAGGATAAAGAAATGCTTCAATTTAGAGCATCTCATCAAAACCCAATGGTTCAAAAAGCATACAAAGATTTTCTTAAAGAGCCATACTCTGACATATCACATAAGTTACTACATACCAAGTATGTTGATAGATCAGATCTTGTGTAAAATTTTTGTTAAAAAATATCTAAAAAGGGCGGTTTTAGAAACCGCTCTTTTTTTTCTATTCTTGGATTTAAAATTTTAAATCAAATTGAAAGATATCTTTTTTGTTATATAATTTTAATTAAGGAGAGAAAAAATTGGAAAAACTTTTTATAGGATTTACATCAACAAGTATACAATCTCTTATAATGATTTTTGTTGGTCTTATACTTATATACCTTGCAATCAAAAAAGAGTATGAACCACTTCTACTTTTACCGATTGGTTTTGGGACAATTCTTGTTAACCTACCATTATCTGTTGTTTTGAATTATGAAGGTACACCTGGTTTTTTAAAAATACTTTTTGATGCTGGAATTGCTACCGAACTTTTCCCTATACTCATATTCATCGCTGTTGGTGCGATGTGTGATTTTACTCCAATGTTCACTCAGCCTTTGATGATGTTTTTTGGTGCTGCTGCCCAGTTTGGAATATTCGCTACGATAATTTTTGCTACAATACTTGGGTTTGATTTTAAAGTTGCATCTGCTATAGGAATAATTGGGGCTGCAGATGGACCAACTGCAATTTATGTTGCAGCAAAATTTGCTAAAAGTTATTTGGGACCAATATCCGTAGCTGCCTATTCATATATGTCACTTGTTCCTTTGATACAACCTATAGTTATAAAATCGATGACTACAAAAGAAGAAAGAAAGATAAGGATGAAAAAGGGCGGTAAAAATGTTCCAAAATCTCTGAAAATTCTATTCCCTATAATCGTAACACTTATATCTGGATTCATTGCACCTATGAGTGTCCCTTTGATTGGTGCACTTATGCTTGGAAATCTTTTGAGAGAGTCAGGTGTTGTTGAAAAACTTTCAAAGAGTGCCCAGAATGAACTCGCTGCTGTGACGACTTTACTTCTTGGAATAGCGATTGGTTCAACTATGCAAGCTGAAAAATTTTTAACATTTGATACTATAAAAATTTTGTTGCTCGGACTTTTCGCTTTTGTTTTTGATACAATAGGTGGAATACTTTTTGCGAAATTTTTGAATCTGTTTTTGAAAGATAAGATAAATCCTATGGTTGGTGCTGCTGGAATTTCAGCGTTTCCTATGAGTGCAAGGGTTGTTCACAAACTCGCTCAGGATGATGACCCCAACAACTACATACTTATGGAAGCTGTTAGTGCTAACCTTTCGGGACAGATAGGTTCCGTTATAGCTGGAGGATTGGTCCTTGCGTTTGTTCCACTTTTACTTGGTCTTTAAATGGAGTTTTTATGGATAATCTTTTAAATTTGATTAAAGAGAGTAACGATATTACAAAAAGTTTATTTTTAATGGTTTTATCTGTTCCAATAACTTTTCTGATACAATGTTTATTCTTTTTTATTATAAAAGTTTGGAAAATTTTTAGTAAAGGATCTTAAAAGATAAATATAATTTATTTAAATAATTTGTACTATTATTTTTCTATTTCTTCTTGGACCATCAAATTCACAAAACATAATGGATTGCCAAGTTCCTATTATAAGTTTTCCATCTTTAAGTGGAAGAGTTATACTTGATCCAACGATACTACTTTTAATATGTGCTGCTCCGTTACCATCAATTCTATCATGTAAATAACCTGCATGTTTTGGAACTATCTTTTCGAGTGCTTTAAGGAAATCTGTTTTGATGTTTGGATCTGCGCTCTCGTTTAAAATTATTCCTGCAGTTGCATGTGGAACATAAATGTGAACAATTCCATCTTTTTTTTCAGATTTTTTTACAATATTTTCTATTTCATCTGTTAGATCTATTATTTCTTCTTCACTATGTGTGTTTATAAAAAATTCAGTATACATAAAAATATTTTAAAATAGTTTATTCTAAAAATCAATATATCTATTAACTTTTTTGTTTGAAATTTTTAAAAAAATGAAATAAATCCTTAGAAAATTCAATTTTAAAATTTTCAAACTAAGTGTCGAATTAAAATAATTTAATGCCCTAAAATGTCACACTGTCAAGCACCGTCCCCAATTTTAAAATACGATGGGGAAGGGGGTCGAGGCTCAGTTTGATAAAGTAGAGGCCATTTTTTTGTTTTGAAAGGTCAACTGTTGCTATCTTATCTTTTGAAACAAAAGAAAGTACTGTTCTTCCTGAAATATCAACGACTTCCACTGTAAAATCTTGATCAGATTTTATCTGGAAAATATTTCTATATATAGTTGGTATATAATTTTTAACTTTGTTATCAAAAATATCAAAAGTTTTTGAAAAAAGTGTGTTGTTTTTATCGTCAAACAAATATACCTCATACCTTCCATAAACCTTATTCAAAGAAAATTCAAAACTTTTTCCGGAAACATTTTGCTTAATTAAATCTTTCCCACCTGATTTAATTTTTACATACCCTTCAAAATCTCTATTCACAAAAATATTTATGATAATATCATCTTTTACTATTTTATAGTTGCAATCAAAATCGTAAACTTCTGTAGAAGTATACAAAGGTTGAAATACCAGATCATATTTGAAAACATCTTGTAAAGTTATCTTTGTTATAGAATCTGTTGGATAACCAGCCTTTATCTGTACATTTGTATTTTGAAAAGGAAATGTCAAAAATACAGTTTTAAATGAGCCATTATTAGTGTATGTTCCACAAAGGTAATTCGCTCTACCAATTACGACAAATGCACTATCTGTTATACTTTGGTCATATATAGATATTCCGTCAGGCTCATAGTTTGTTGAAGGTTTTATAACTGTGAAAGAATCTGTTATTGGATTAGTTTCCCAAAAAGATTTTCCATAAATCGTGTTTGAACTAAAGGAGTCTGATGAAAAGTCAATTCCTAAATATTTTCTAAGGAAAAGATTACCTAAGCCAAACTGTTCAGCAACATTCATCGATGAAAAGAAAAAGTTTCCACCGAAATCGAGGTATGTTGATATATTCACAGTATCAGTTGCAGTTAAAGGATAATCAACACTATCTGAATACCAGAAAACAGAGTTGTATCTTGCTAATGTAGTGTATGAGGGTCCAGAAGATGTTCTTGTAAATACTGTATCAAAATCTACAGATCTACTAAAAATTCTATAAACAGAAGTTGCTATTGTATCTGATTTATCATCAACAACAAGAAGTGTTTGGGCTAAACCAAAAAATCTCAAAATATCCTTTAGATAACTTGTTCTCATTAAAATATTTTTTGTGCTGTCAGGCAACTGCCTTGCAATTCTCGAATCACCATTTGAAAAAGCTCCAAAATCAACAGTTTGAACAAAAACTCTTCCTCTAAAATAATAATATTTTCCACCTTTACTTTCTGGTGGTGTGTAAGCAGTTGCTGTTGATCTATAAAGTTTGTTCCTTTCATCATAATTTAGAACATTGTAATAGTATGGTGCAACTATTGTTGGATCTTTCGTGAAAAGATAATCAACTCCCGAATCAGCAACAGTATGTGTTGGGTAAGCGAATTTGTAGTTTCTGCAGAATGGGGTGTTGGTAATAAGAGTATCGATATATCTTGAGTATGGAGATGAAACGATGGTATCATTAAAATATTTTGCAAAAAAAACTGGAAAATATAATTTTAAAAACTCCATCACATTGTTTCATTCAAAATACACACATCCCCCGGCATCAAGGTATCTTGAAAGAGAATCTATCTGTGAAGAAGTAAACATCTGGTTTCTTGATACTATAGGATGGTGTCCAGTTACTATAAATATTGCAGCATAATCATTCAAAAGGGAATATCTTTGAGGAAGAGTGTCACCATAAAAAAGATTTGTTCCCTGTGTGAAGCCAAGTTTGTTGAAAGATTTTAAAAGGTTGTATTCATAACCTATTAGTTGTGTGGGGTTATCCGGGTTATAAAATGTTGCTCCATAATCATTATCCCAAAGATAAACTTTGATATTATCAAAATTTTGAGAGAAAATTATAATAGGCAAAAACAAAACTAAAATTATAACAATTTTTATTTTCATATTTATCTCCCTTTTTTTAATATTAAAATATAAATTTCGTTAAATGTCAAGATTTTATAATTATTAAAAATATAACCAAAAAGACTTGTTTTCTTGAGAAATTTTTGGATTTTCATATTGATTTTAACTGAAAATTATGATAAACTAAAAAACTAAAATTTTAAAGAGGTGTTTATGAAAAATGTTAAAGACCTTGTAAAAGATGGGAAGGAGATGCTTGACAAGGGAGAATACAAGAAGGCTCTTTTCACTTTTCTCAATGTTTTGAAGGAACACCCTAACTGGCCAGATATTAGGAACTATCTTGGTCTTGCCTACAATTTTTTGAACAATCTTGAAGAAGCTGAAAAGGAATTCAAAGAAGCAATAAGACTTAATCCAAATTATGTTGAGGCACATCTGAATCTTGCTTTGACATATAACGAGATGGGTAAATATGACCAAGCGAGTGAAGAGTTTGAAATAGCATCAAAACTTGAAAAGAAACTTGGAAACTCTGGTTTTGGAAAGAAGGACAAGATTATAAAACTTCTTTTACAACTTGGTGATCTTTATCTTGAAACAAACGATTTTCATAATGCTTTAGAGGCATACAAAAAGGCTGATAGTATGACAAAAAATTATCCAGATATAAAACTTAAAATTGGAAAAGTTTATTTTGAGATGAAAAAATATTCAAACGCTTTAATATATTTTAAAAAAAGCATAGAACTAAACAAGAATATGGAAGAATCATACTTCTTTGCAGGTCTTTCATATTATAACTTAAAAAAGTTTGATGATGCAGAAAAGTTTTGGGAACTACTTTTAAAAAAATTTCCAGAGAACAAAAAGGTAAAACCTTATTTAAAAGTTTTAAAAGGTAAAAAGGAGTCAAAATGACAGTTCATGAAATAAAACATCCGCTCGCTCTTGAAAAGTTGACTATTTTGAGAGATAAAAAAACCAATTCC
Source organism: Caldifarciminota bacterium UBA6260 (assembly GCA_002441125.1). Classification (GTDB taxonomy): domain Bacteria; phylum Hydrothermota; class 32-111; order 32-111; family 32-111; genus 32-111. The sequence goes on along the minus strand of DJVI01000025.1, from coordinate 14,200 downwards.
GATATCTTTTCAAAAAATCTTGAAGAACTCTCCCTGATACTTTTCTTAGAAGCGACTAAAAATCTAACTACTAAAAAATCAAAAATTGAAACTCCTTTCAAAGAGATAGAGGGAGATTTTATTAAGAAAGAGATACTACTTGTTCCAATTTTAAGGGCTGGAATAGGAATGATCCCACTTATAAGAAAGTTTTATCCTAAAACACATGTTGGAATGATAGGTCTTAAAAGGGATGAACATATTTTAAAACCAATAACTTACTATGTTAACCTTCCCAAAAATTTAGAGAATTATTCTGTATTCATTCTTGATCCCATGCTTGCAACAGGTGGCTCAATCATAAAGACATTAGAGATACTTGCAGGTTATAATGTTAAACCTGATGCTGTGATAAGTATAATTTCAGCACCAGAAGGGATAAAATCTGTTATGGAATCTTTTAAAGATATTGATATTTATACTGTTGCAGTTGATGAGAAACTCAACGAGAGCGGATATATAGTTCCCGGGCTTGGTGATGCTGGTGACAGATTTTTTAATACGGAGGAGTAATGGAATATAAGGATAGTTTGAATCTGCCAAAAACTGATTTCCCGATGAAAGCTAATCTTCCGGTTTTAGAAGAAGAAATTTTGAAATATTGGGATTCAATAGATGTTTACAAAAATCTTTTAAAAGAGAGAGAAGGTAAAGAACTCTATGTTTTACATGATGGACCACCTTACGCTAATGGACATATTCATATAGGAACAGCGTTCAACAAAATATTGAAAGATTTTATAATAAAGTATAAATCGATTAGAGGATACAAAACTCCCTACATTCCAGGTTGGGATTGTCATGGGATGCCCATAGAACATAATGTTACGAAAGAACTTGGCCCAAAATTGAAAGAAACATCTACTCTCGATTTAAGAAAAAAATGCAGAGATTATGCTTCAAAATTTGTGAATACACAAAAGGTTGAATTCAAAAGGTTGGGAGTTTTTGGTGATTGGGATAATCCTTATATTACGATGTCGAAAGAGTATGAAGCTGATATCGTAGACAATTTCGGAAAGCTCGTTGAAAAGGGTTTCATCTATAGAGGTTTAAGACCAATTCATTGGTGTATGAAATGTCAGACAGCATTGGCTGGAAATGAGATAGAGTATGAAGATAAAGAATCACCATCTATTTTTGTAAAGTTCAAATTTGAGGATGAGGATAAATTTTTCCTTATCTGGACAACAACTCCGTGGACTCTTCCAGCAAATGTCGCTATTGCTTTCCATCCTGATGAGAGATATGTTGAGGTTGAAACATCTTTTGGAAGACTTGTGATGATGAAAAAACTTTCAGAATCTGTCAAGTCTAAATTGAAAGATGAAAAATTCAGAATAGTTGAAGAAAATGATGCGAAAAAATACCTTGGTAAAAGGTATATACATCCGATAGACAAAAGAAAAAGAGGAAAGGTAATAACTGCTGATTTTGTAACNNTATCAGGCTGGAATAAAAAATGATCTTGAAATAGTTTGTCCTGTAAACAAGGAAGGGAAATTTTTTGATGAAGTTGAAAGTTACGGAGGGATGAATGTTTTTGAGGCAAATCCAGTTATAATAAACAATCTCAAAAATGAAGGGTCATTGATTTTTTCAGAAAAGATAACGCATTCCTATCCAGTTTGTTGGAGATGCAAAAGTGAACTTATTTTCAGGGCTACAGAACAATGGTTTTTGGATGTTGAAAAAAACAACTTGAGAGACAACCTTCTCTCAGAGATAGACAAAACAAAATGGATACCTGTATGGTCAAAGGATAGAATTTACAATATGGTTAAAACAAGACCCGACTGGTGTCTTTCAAGACAGAGAAGTTGGGGTGTTCCAATACCTGTATTCTACTGTAAAAAATGCTCTACACCACATATAAAAAAGGAAACAATAGATAAGATTAGGGATATTATTTTGAATGAAGGTTCAGATGTCTGGTTTGAAAAGGATGTTTCATATTTTGCTAAAGATTTAAAATGTGAAAAATGTGGTTCAACTGAATTTGAAAAAGAAACAAATATTTTCGATGTCTGGTTTGATTCTTCTTTGAGTCATTCCGCAGTTGTGAAGAAAAGAAAAGAATTACGCTGGCCTTCAGATCTCTATCTTGAAGCTGTGGATCAGCATAGAGGATGGTTTCAGGTTTCTTTGATAGTTTCAACGGCAACAGATGGAAAAGCACCTTACAGAGAGGTTTTGACACATGGTCTGATACTTGACAAGAATATGAAAAAGATGTCCAAATCACTTGGAAATGTATTCTCACCTGAAACTATATGTAAAAAGTATGGTGCAGAAATAATAAGGTTATGGTTTTGCTCTGTTGATTACACATCAGACGCTCCATTTGGAGAAGAACTACTTTCAAGTTCAAAGGAAACATATTTCAAAATAAGGAACACGATAAGGTTTATGCTTGGCAACCTTGGGAACAGTCAGCCTGAAGAGTTCAACCTTTCTAAAGATGATCTCCATCCAATAGATAGATATGTTCTATCTAACTATGCTAAGATGAGAAGAAGAATAATAAAATACTATGATGATTTTGAATTCCATAAAGTTTTTAAAGAATATTATGCTTTCATAGTTAGCGACCTATCATCGTTCTACCTTGATATTGTTAAAGACAGGTTGTACACATATCCAAAAAATTCAAAGGAAAGAAAATCAGGACTTTTTACACTTTATACTCTGCTTGATGATATGTTAAAACTAATCGCACCCATTATACCTTTTACAGTTGAACAGGCATACAAATATTTCAACAAAAAATCAAAAAAAGAATCGATTCACTTTGAGATACTTTCAGATGAAATATATAAGTTTGAAGATGAGAATATTCTGAAAGATTTTGAAATTTTAAATCTTTTAAGGGAAGAAGTTTTATCACAACTTGAGAAATTGAGAAGTGAAAACATTATCGGGAAATCTATAGAAGCAAACCTTCTTATAAAAGGGCTTAATGATGAAAGTAAAAAACTCCTTGAAAAATATAAAGAAGTTTTAGATCAACTTTTTATAGTTTCAAATGTAAAATTTGTTGATAACGATGGCGAACTCATTGAAAGGGAAGAAAAAAAGTTCGTTTTGAAATGTGAAAAGGCTGAAGAGAAAAAATGTTCCAGATGTTGGTTGCACCTTGATAGTGTTGGTAACCATCCGGATCATCCAGAACTTTGTGACAAATGTTATGAGGCTGTAAAAATGGAGGAATAATATGGATAAAAGGACAAAAAAAAGTATTGAACATGAACTTATCAAATTGAAACAGGAAAAACAAAAGATATTGAAAGAATATCAGGAAAGGTTAAATTCAAACGATTATATATCTTCCGAGACATCAGCATATCCTTACCATTCCGCTGATATTGGAACAGATGCCGCTTCCCTTGAAACAAATTCGATAAATTTGAACGATCTTATTAAGGAGATAAGGGAGATAGATGATGCGATATCGAGGTTAGAAAATGGTACTTATGGAATATGTGAAATATGTGGAGAAGAGATCTCGATGAAAAGGCTGAAGGCTCTTCCGTTCACAAAACTGTGTATAAAATGTTCTGAAAAGGCAAAATGATGGAAAAATTTGGAATAGTTGATTTTAAAAGAAAATTAAAGTTAGGTTTGCCTGTTATTTTTTTCGTTATATTTCTGGACAGGCTGACAAAGATTCTTGTTGTTAACAACATGGAACTTGGTGAAACTGTATCTGTATGGGGATGGTTTTTCAAATTGACCTATGTTTTGAATCCAAATGTTGCTTTCTCTATAAGGATAGGAAACTCAACCACAATGCTTTTGTTAAACATTGTAGCGATTTTTATCCTTCTTGTATACTTTTTTAGAACAAATTTCGGGTATGTTAAAATTGTTGCTCTCTCTATGATAATAGGTGGGGCTTTTGGCAACAACTATGATAGGATTAAATCTGGTGTAGTTATTGATTTCTTGAATTTTGGAACGAAGGGATGGAGATTCGCTATATTCAATATAGCCGACGCTTCAATTTCTGTTGGTATTGCTATTCTTTTAATCTCTATTCTCTTTTTTGAAAGGGATGAAAATCAGATTTAGAATATTTTTATCCTTTCTTTTTTTCTTTCTATTTTTGAATTCAAAAGAGGAAAAAATAAACTTTAACGCTGATTGTATAATGTACAACAATGAAAATAAAAGTGTTCTACTTATAAAAAATTCAATAATAGAAACAGACTCGTTGAAAATTTCTGCAGATTCGTTGTTGGTTTTTCCTGATTCTTCAAAACTTCTTGCATTCAAAAATGTAAAGATGGAGTTCAACGATTTCAAAATTGAATCTGATTCTATTGATTTCAACTATAAAAAGAAAAATGGTTTAGTTTACAAAGGGACAACACGGATACAAAAAGTTCAACTGAAAGGTGATATTATAAATGTGAAAAATGAGAATGAGTTTGAAATAGAAAAAGGTATTTTCACGACTTGTAAAAATGACGAACCTGACTATTGGTTCTATTCTTATAAAACCTTTCTATACAAAGAAGATAGAGCGATGGTGTTTCCAATAGTTCTTTTTGTTAAAGAAGTTCCAATAGCAGCTATTCCCTTTTTCGTTATCCCGATTGCAACAACAAGAAAAAGTGGATTTTTGATGCCTAAACCAGGTTACACATCTTTGGATGGATTCTATGTGAAACAGTTGTCATATTTTTGGGCAACAAACGATTACTCCGATATGACATTTAATTTAGATTACATCCAAAGGAGAGGCTATCTTTTTGGTTACGAGTTGAGAGTCCTTTTTAATCCTATACTATCTTTGAATCTTATTAGTAATCTAATATTTGAGAGAGATTCTAAAAGAAGATGGAACATTTCAGGTGATTACTCTCATAAACTTTTTTATGACATAAACCTTAAAAGTAAAATTGATTTTGAATCTGATTTTTCAACATATACAGATTATTCGGATACACTTATCATTGATCTTAAAAGGGAAGCTTACTCCTTTATCTCTTTTCAAAAAAGTTTCAACTTTTACAACTCTTTCGTGAGTTTTGATAGAAGGGAAAATTTTTATACAGGACAGATAAGTATGAATATTCCTGTTTATAACGGTTATTTCAAGAAGGTTAATTTTCTAAAATTAAATTATCTTCTTCCAAATGGTATAAACTATCAGAACTCTCACTCTATTAGTCAAAATATTTTAAAGGACACAATTTCTGAAAGAAGAAGTTTGAATTTAAGGGTGACGAACAATTTCGATACATTCTATAAACTACTTTACTACCTAAACTTTTTACCCAACTATAACCTTTCATTCAACTCCGATTCTTTTCTTGTAAAAAATGTTGTTGAAGGTAAATACTCTTTAAAATTGAACACTCAGATTTATGGTATATCTCTTTTCTCGATAAAACCGTTTGAAAAGTTCAGGCACACATTCATCCCTGAAATAAGTTTTGAAGGGGGGAATAAAATTTTCTTTAATGGAAAAGAATCTTTGGATAGTATAAATGATGAGCGAAGATTATTGTTCTCATTCTCAAATATTTTTGAAGGGAAAAGTTCGAATGAAAAAATTTTGCTTTTGAGAAACAATATGAACCTTTACTATAATTTAAAAACTGATTCCTTTGCTAATATAAGCATATATAACGGTTTACTACCTGAAAAAAAGATAAATTTGCAAATGAACCATTCCTTTAATCCATACAACAAAAAACTTTCTGAAAATTATATTTTATCTTTTTCGCAGGAAATTTTTAACCCTTTCAACGATTTCAAAAAAGCTAACATTTCTTTAAGTTATTCATTGCAGAAAAACGATACAATAATTTCAAACTATTTAAATGGGAGTTTTAATATAGATGTTGGAGAAAATTTAAACGCTCTTTTTTCAACCCTATACGATTTTAAAAATAAGAAATTTGTTTCCTTCACCGCATCCTTGAATCGTTCTCTTCATTGTTGGCAAGCGAGATTTATGATATCATCATATTCTTCCGTCTTTAAATACGATTTTCAAATTTCGATAAAGGATATTCCAGAAATCTCAATAAATAAAGGAATTTTTGGCCCTCTCCTTCCCTAACCCTCTATTTAAAAGGTTTTTTACAGATTACCCCTTGACAAATACGATAAAAAGATATAATATAAAAGTGTAAACCTAAAAAGGAGGAAAAAGGATGAACAAAAAAGAGATGATTGATGCAATCGCGAAGAAAGCTGGAATTTCAAAAAAAGCAGCAAACGATGCAATCGATGCAATGGTTGAAGGAATTACAGCATCATTGAAGAAAAACAAACCAGTCACATTGATCGGTTTCGGAACATTTTCCGTGAAAAACAGAAAAGCACGCAAGGGAATCAACCCACAGACAAAAGAAGTTATCAAAATCAAAGCAAAAAGAGTTCCACACTTCAAAGCTGGTGCAAAACTAAAAGATGCTGTGAAGTAATAGGGATTGAACAGAGTTCAGGGGGAAGTTTACTTCCCCCTTTTTTTTATCTATGGAGGAAAGATGGATAAAGAAAAAGATTTTAGATGTATTGCCAGTGATGTTAAACTTGGGAAAAATGTTAAAATTTACCAGTTCACAAATCTTTACGGTTGTACTATTGGAGATAATACGAAAGTTGGTGCCTTTGTTGAAATACAGAAGAATGCTACAATTGGAAAAAATTGTAAAATATCATCACATTCTTTTATATGTGAAGGAGTTGAGATAGAGGACAATGTTTTTATAGGTCATGGAGTTATGTTTATAAACGATAAATACCCAAGGGCAACAAATTCACAGGGTGAGTTACAGACTGAAAATGATTGGAAGGTTGAAAAAACTCTTATAAAAAAAGGTGCATCTATCGGAACAAATTCGGTTATACTTTCAAATGTTACAATTGGAGAAAACAGTATCATAGGTGCAGGTTCTGTTGTTACAAAAAATATTCCTGCGAATGTTATAGCTGCAGGGAACCCTTGTAGGATTTTAAGAAAAATAGATGAAAAAAAATAATATTGAAATAGTTCTTGCGTCAGAATCTCAAAGAAGGATAGAACTTTTAAAATCTCTCGGTGTTGAATTCAAAATTGTTAAACATTCCCATTCTGAAAATCATCCAGAAGTGAAAGACCCTGTTGATTTCGTTATTCTCTGCTCTTATGAGAAAGCGAAATCTGTTTTAAAGAATGAAAACCAACTCTTGATAAGTGCGGATACTATAGTTTATGTTGATCGAAAAATAGTTGGTAAGCCTTTAGACAAAAGAGATGGTTATAGGATAATGAAAATGCTTTCAGGGAAAAAACATTCCGTCTACACTGGAATAACTCTGACTTATAAGGACAAAGTTTTATCAGATTATACAAAAACCGAAGTATTTTTTAGAAAAATATTTGATAAAGAATTGAAATGGTATTTAGAGAATGCTTCTTTTCTTGATAAAGCTGGTGGATACGCTGTTCAGGAGGAAGCATCAATTTTTATTGAAAGGATTGATGGTGATTTTTTCAATGTAGTTGGTTTTCCAATTTTTCTATTCTCAAAAATGTTCAAAAAGATAACAAAAATGGATATCTTTGAGTTCATAAAAAAATGAGAAAATTTTTTCTTTTAATTTTATATTTTCCAATTTTTATTTTTTCGTTCAAAACCGATACATATATGTATTCCGGTGATTCTTACGAAAGGTATCCCTATTTTCTTGTTAAAAAGAGTATAAGAACAGTTTTTGATTTTGAAAATTTATCGGAAAACAGAAAAGTCCTTTATCAGAAAGATTTTCTCCTTAATTATTGTTTTTATGACTTCCAAATTAAAAATATCTATATAAGAAAAGATTTTGCTTTTTTGTTCTACGATTTCATAACCCCTTCACCTTTAAATTATGATGTGAATCTAATTTCAGATAAATACTCAACAAAGATATTCACTTCCCTTTTTAAAAGTGATTCATCTAAATTTTTCAAAGGTTTTTCAAACTTTCAGATAAGTTCTGGAAACCTTTACAGGTACGATAATCAACTTATTTTTAAATATAGATTTTTAAACACCGAAATAAACTTGAACGATTTTGAAAAATATTTTCTTTTTGGTTATCAAAATGATTTTTTTTCATCGAGGATTGGCTATGACCTTTCTAAGATTCTTATTTCAAAAATCTTTTTTTACGGAAAGAATTTTTATCTGTATTCTCTTGAAAAGTTTAATACTTTTGATAAAAGTTTTAAACATCTTTTATACTCAAAATATTTTGGAAATCTTTTTCTGACCAACTACAATTTCGAATTATTTTATGATTCTACTTTAAATTTTACATCGGGTCTTTTACAAAGGATTTTGCCCCAACTTTCAGTTTACGGTAATTTGGATATTTCCTATCCACAAAAAGATCTTTTTTTTAATTTAGGTTTAAGATTTGTTGAAAAAAATATTTACTTGGATTTCATGCCTTTTTATAAAAATAAAATTAATTTGAACTCGAGTTTTCTTTTCGAATCAAAATTTTTTGATCTCCAAACATCAGTTGAACAGGATACAATGATCTGTTTTGATATTTCCGGAAGGTTGAAAGGTTATTTTTTTAAAAACAATCTCGAATCATCTTTGACCATAAATTATAACAGTTTAAAAGAGGTTGAGACTATTATAAATTTCAAAATTGTTAACGGGTCATGCTTTATAGGTTCAAAACTCTTTTTTGAAGAGAAGGAATATCTTATAAAAGGAGGATTTTACTGGAAATTTTTAGATTAATACTTTTATATTCGCTTACTTTTTTTTCAATAAATATTTTCTCCTTCGATTTTACACCTGTAAGGTTGAAATATGATGGAGGAGATTGGTATAACGATCCAGAAAATTTAAAACTTCTTTCAAAATTCGTTAATGAGAATACTCCACTTAGGATGGATACTAATGAGATTGTTCTTGAACTATCAGACAAAAATATAAAAAAATATCCTTTCCTTTTTATGGTTGGACATGGGGGTTTGAAATATAATAAAGATGATATTCAGAATTTAAGAGATTATATACTCGAAGGTGGTTTTTTGCTTATAGATGATGATTATGGATTCGATAAAGATATAAGAAAATTCTTAAAAGACCTTTTCCCTGATAGGGAACTTGTAAAACTCTCTCTCGATAAAAATTGTGAACTTTTGAATACCTTTTTTGAATTGAAAAAGTTTCCAAAAATGCATGAGCATTATCCCGGACCTCCAGATGTTTACGCTATATTCGTAAAAGATAAGATAGGCGTCCTTTTTCTCTATAACACGAATATATCTGATGGATGGACATATCCTGAAAAATATAAGGATCCTGAAAGCAAAAGGATAGAATCCTTTAAAATGGGTACAAACATAATTTTTTATTCACTTTTCAAATAGTTTCCTGTTGACTTTTTTTTATTTCGATTTATATTATACTAAAAAGGTGTAATATGAAAATAACTAAAGAACTTGAATGTGCAATTGCTACTCTCGCTGCTTTAGGAAAGAATGAAGGTAAGTATCTTTCACTTAACGATATAGTTAAGATAACAAATTTTTCAAAACCATTCACAAGAAAAATAATTTCAAAAATTTTAAAACTCGGTTATATTAAAAGTGAGATGGGTCCTCAGGGAGGATACACACTGAATGAGGGAAGTAAAAATATCTCTTTAAAAAAGATCGTAGAGGATATAGAGAATAGAAAAAAGTTTGTTGAATGTTACAATTCAAAAGTTTGTCTGAGTAAAAACAGATGTATAATAAGTAAAAGTATGAACAGTTTGAACAAGCAACTTGATAAAGTTTTTGAAAGTTTTACTATAGAAAATTTTATAAAAGGAGAATAAATGGAAAAGAAATTTATTTATCTTGATAACAATGCAACAACAAAAGTTGATGATATTGTTGTTAAAGAGATGCAGAAATACTTTACAGAGGTTTATGGAAATCCATCTTCACTCTATGATCTCGGTCAGGAAGCAAAAGAAGCGATAGAGAATGCAAGGCAAAGGGTTGCAAAGATTTTAAATTGCGATGCATCAGAGATATATTTTACAGGTTCAGGAACCGAATCTGATAATTTGGCTATAAAAGGTGTTGTGAGAAGATATCAGAACAAAGGTAAACATATTATAACATCAGCGATTGAACATCATGCAGTTTTAAACGCTGTTGAATATTTAGGCAAAAAGGAAGGTTTTGAATACTCTCTTGTTAAAGTTAACAATGATGGAATCATTGATCTCGATCATCTGAAATCACTTATAAGGAATGATACTATAATAATTTCTATAATGTATGCGAACAATGAAACTGGTGCTATTCAACCTATAGAAGAGATAGGGAAGATCGCAAAAGAGAAAGGAATTTATTTTCATACAGATGCAGTACAGGCGGCAGGGAAACTACCACTTGATGTGAAAAAGTTGAATGTTGATATGATGTCACTATCTGGACATAAATTCCATGCTCCAAAAGGTATTGGAATACTTTACAAAAGAAATGGAATAAATCCTATACCATTGTTCCATGGTGGTCATCATGAGAAAAATTTAAGACCTTCTACAGAGAATGTTCCATATATTATGGGAATAGCGAAAGCACTTGAAATAGCCTACGATGAACTCGAAGAACATAAAGAAAAGATTTATAAACTGAAAATGATGTTAAAAGAGGGGATAGAAAAGAATATAGAAGGTGTAATATCTAATACTCCAGAAAATAGTGTTTTCAACACTTTAAACTATTCTTTTAAAGGAATAGAGGGAGAATCGATACTCTTTTCACTAAACGATTTTGGAATAGGTGTATCAACAGGTTCAGCATGTACATCGGGAAGCCTTGAACCAAGTCATGTTATTATGGCGATGGGAAGAGATCATGCTATATGCCATAGTTCTATAAGATTTTCACTCAGTAAATACAATACTGAAGATGAGATAAAATATACGATAGAAAAACTTAAAGAAGTTGTTGAAAGAATAAGAAAAATATCACCTTATAAACAATAAAGGAGAATTTATGTATAGTAAAACTGTAATGGATCATTTCAGAAATCCACACAACTATGGCAAAATGGAAGATCCCGATGGAGTCGGAAAAGTTGGAAATCCACAGTGTGGAGATGAGATGGTGATATATATTAAAGTTGACAATGATGTTATAGTTGATGTAAAATTCGAAACTTTTGGTTGTGTTGCTGCTATTGCATCTTCATCGATAACCACAGACCTTGTTAAAGGAAAGACTATAGAGGAAGCGTTGAAGATAACAAACAAGGATGTTGTTGATCAACTTGGAGGTTTGCCAGCGATAAAAACCCATTGTTCTGTTCTTGCTGAGGATGGTATAAAGGCAGCTATTGAAGATTATCTAAAAAAGAAAAAAGAGAAAGAGCAGAACTGATGGAAAAAGATTTTGAAAAGGTTGTAAAGGTAGTAAAAAAGTTGAGGAGTGAATGTCCTTGGGACAAAAAACAAACGCACAGATCTTTAAGAAGATTTGTTGTTGAAGAGTCTTATGAACTTGTTGATGCTATAGATAAAAAAGATAAAAATAAAATTGTTGATGAACTTGGAGATATTTTACTTCAGGTTCTTTTGCATTCAGCGATAGGAGAGGAAAGGGGGGAGTTCAAACTAAAAGATGTTCTTGAAAACCTTGAAAAAAAATTGAAAAGAAGGCATCCACATATTTTTGGAGATGTTAAGGTCAAAGATGAAAGAGATGTTTTGAGAAACTGGGTTGAAATAAAGAAAAATGAAAGGAATCATAAATCGATAATGGATAATATCCCTGTTTATCTTCCATCACTGATTTTGGCTTATAAAGTTCAGAAAAAAGCATCGAGTAAGAAATTTGAGTGGGAAAAGGTTGAAGATGTCTATAAAAAGATTGATGAAGAGATAGATGAATTAAAAAAAGCAAAAAATAAAAATCAGATAGAGGATGAGATTGGAGATATTTTTTTCACACTCGTTCATCTTGCCAACAGATTTGAGGTTGATTCTGAAATCTCTTTAAGAAAATCAACGATAAAATTTGCCGAAAGGTTTAAAAGGATGGAAGAACTTATTAGAAAAGACAAAAAGGATTTTGAGAATTTATCTCTTGATGAACTTGATAAGTATTGGAATAAAGCAAAAAAGAAACTAAAAGTTAAGAAATCTATAAAGTAGAAGTATAGATAATGCTATTGAAAAAGGTGAAACCAAAAAAGAAAATAGTAAGAGTTGGTTTGTAATAATCTTGTTACCTCCATTTCTTTCAACAAGAACAGGTAAAGCAGTTATAGGTGGAACGGCAAGTTGAAGAAGTATTATCGTTGATAAATTTTTAGGTAATTTCAACAGATAAAGGATTAATATTACAGCCAAAGGGAAGATAAAATTTTTTAGAAGAACGAAAAGAAAAATAGTTTTGAAAAAAAACTTTTTTGAGATTTTTAAATCAACATATATATTTCCGCCAAGAATCAAAAGTAAAAGTGGAATAGACATAGCACCAACCATTTTAGATGCATCTATTAAAAAATTTGGTACCAATTTTGAGATTCCAGTTAATTTTAAAGTGATCCCTATAATTGTTGCTATAAGAACAGGATGGAATGTTTTTAAAATATTAAGTTTTTCTATTTTTCCATTGAAAAAGAATGAGAAAAAGTTGAAAAAGAAGGCAGCGTAAAAGATCATAAAAAGGAAAAGGTCTGTTTTGTAACTATTAAATGATGGAATAGTTGAAAATATTGCGAGTGGGAAAAAAATGCCATTTTGGAATAGTAGTGAAACGAAAAATTCTTTGCGGTGTTCTTTAGGGGAGAGAAATTTACCAAGGTAAGAAAGTACAAATATAAAAATCGTTGTTCCAATCCAGTAAAGGGGATAAAGATACCAATCCTTTTGTTGAGAGGGTTCAAATTTTGTTAAAATATCTGAAAAGATCATCAAAGGTAAAGAGATTTCAAGAGAGAGAGTTGAAAGAATGGAAAAAATATTCTCATTTAAAAATTTTCTGGAAAGAAGAAAAAATCCCAAAACACCTATTGCGATTAAACCTAAAACTGCACTAAAAGTTGACCAGAAAATCTGCATAAAAAAATTATAACAGAAAATAAAATTTATTCAATTTAACTTAGATTTATCAAAAACAAACTAAATATTATCAAAAAAAGTGAAAAGTATTGATGTTTTTGTAATTTTTCCTTAAAAAATATTGAAGAGAATATCGCTGTTATCAAGGGAGATGAGCAAAAAATCGGGAAGGATAGGGAAACTGAAATTTTTGATGTTGAGAAATAAAAGGAAATTAAGCCTCCAAAAACGAATAGAGCGAAAAGTATTGAAGAGAGTAAAGGTAAAAAACTAAGAGAAACATTCTTTTCTTTTCTGATTGAAAATAATATGTATGGGAGAAGAAAAATGAAAGAGAAAGTTGAGTTAAAAAATGAAAGTTCAAAAGGTTTAACATCTGATACAACAACTTTTATTAAAAATGCCCAAATTCCCCAAAGGACGGTTGAAATGATTGTTAATAAAAGCCATAAAAATTTTTTTTCATCTTTGGAGATTTTATTCTTTTCATAAGAGATTCCAAAACTTCCCAAAATTATAAGAAAAATACCAAAATATTGGAGATAACCTATTTTTTCTTTTAAAATAAAAGTTCCAAGTAGGACCGTAAAAATTGAAGATGAGGAAATTATTGCTGTTATTATGGAGACATTTCCATAATAAAGTGCTATAACATAAAAAAGGTATGCTATCGCAGAAAGTATTTGAACAAGAGAAAGTTTTAAAATTATATTTAATCCGGGGAACTGCCCATTTAGAATTCTGAAGAAAAGAAAATTCAAAAAAATCTGGATAACACTTGAAATAAGCATCAATCTTCCAGTTTTTAATTTGCTGATAGCATATTTTGAACAACCATCAGCAACACCGATCAAAAATGCAGCCAAAAAAGCAAAAAACATAATGATGAATTATATTGGTTATATTTTAGAAGTAAATAATAATTTTTATAATATTATTTAAATTATAAATATTTAAAATAAAAATTTTCTGTCTAACCCCCTACTTTTTTGCTCTACCATAGATAGACAGAAAAATATTGACTTTTTTTGCTTTTAAGTATATAATAAAACTAAATTTAATATCGGGTCTTAATCGCACCATTTGTGGT
>DJVI01000026.1 GCA_002441125.1 Caldifarciminota bacterium UBA6260 | reverse complement strand
TGTTGTAACTGAAATATTAGAATAAAGAGGAAAAGATGAGAGAAATAATAACAATGGTTTGTTCTGAATGTAAAAGAAAAAATTATATGACAACGAAGAATAAGAAAAAACAGACGGATAAACTTGAACTAAAAAAGTACTGCAAGTTTTGTAAAAAACATACTCTTCATAAAGAGGCAAAATAAATGTTTAGGGCAGTAGCTCCAATTGGTAGAGCGTCGGTCTCCAAAACCGAATGTTGGGGGTTCGAGTCCCTCCTGCCCTGAATAAAAGGAGATTTTATGAAATGGTGGAAAAATTTTATTGAGTATCTTAGAGAGGTAAAAATTGAGTTGAAAAAGGTTGTTCTTCCAGATTCAAAATCTCTCTGGGGTTCAACTCTTGTTGTAATAGTTGTATCCATAATTTTAGGTTTTGTTGTTGGAGGATTTGATCTTCTTATTTCGAAAATTTTTAGTCTATTTACGAGGTGATTATGGATTGGTTTATGTTGCAAGTTTATACAGGATATGAAAAAAGAGCAAAAAAGTTGATAGAGGAAGAGTTGAAGATAAAAGAACTTCAGGATAAAGTCGATCAAATCTTTATTCCTGTAGAAAATGTTGTAAGGATAAGGAAAAGCAAAAAGGTAGTTTTAGAAAAAAACCTTTTCCCCGGATATGTTTTCATTCATATGGAGGATTCTAAGGAGATGCTCCAGTTTTTAACACAGATATGTGCTCAAACTACCTTCATATCTGGAAGAAAGAAACCTGTAAAATTAAAAGAGGATGATGCAAAAAAAGTTGATGAACTTTTGAACAATAAAGATAATGTTAGAGAGGTTCTTGAGATTCCTTTCAGAGTAGGTGACAATGTAAAGATAATTTCAGGTCCTTTTAGGGATTTCAATGGAGTAGTAGAAGAGATAGATAAAGATAAAGAAAAGATGAAAGTAACTGTAACAATATTTGGTAGATCAACACCCGTTGAACTATCATTCACACAAGCCGAACTAATAGGCAAATAAAAGCAAGGGGGAGATAAATGGCAAAAAAAGTAGTTGCTATCGTAAAATTACAGGTCCCAGGGGGAGCTGCAACTCCAGCACCACCAGTAGGACCTATACTTGGACAACACGGAATAAACCTAATGCAATTCTGCAAAAATTTCAACGCGAAAACTGAGAAGCAGAAAGGTTTGATAATTCCTGTGGTTGTAACTGTTTATCAGGATAAATCTTTCACATTTATCACTAAGACCCCTCCAGCCTCAGTTCTTCTTTTGAAGGCAGCTGGACTTGAAAAAGGTTCAGGTGTTCCAAACAAGCAGAAGGTTGGAAAGGTTAAACTCGAAGATGTGAAAAAAATCGCTGAACTGAAAATGCCAGATCTTAATGCAAAAGATCTTGAAGGAGCGATTAAAATGGTCAAAGGAACTGCTCGAAGCATGGGCATCACAGTGGAGGAATAATGAAAAGAGGAAAGAGAGCTCTTGAAAACAAAAAGCTTGTTGATAAAAGTAAAAGATACTCTATAGATGAAGCTATAGATATTTTAAAAAACACCAAAAAAGCAAAATTCGATGAAACTGTTGAACTTGCCATACTACTTGGAGTTGACCCAAAAAAATCTGATCAGATGGTAAGGGGTGCGACAACCCTTCCACATGGAACAGGCAAAAAGGTAAGAGTTTTGGTTTTCGCTAACGGTGATAAAGCTAAAGAGGCTTTGGAAGCTGGTGCAGATTATGTTGGTGAGGATGATCTTATTGAAAAGATCTCAAACGGTTTTATGGATTTTGATCTTGTTATTTCGACTCCAGATCTTATGAAAAAGATAGGAAAACTCGGAAAGATACTTGGAGTGAAAGGTCTTATGCCAAACCCAAAGGTTGGAACAGTTACCAACGATATAGCAAAGGTTGTTACTGAAGCCAAAAAGGGAAGAGTTCAATACAAGATGGATAAAAATGCTAATATCCATACAATCGTTGGAAAAGTTTCATTCAGTAAAGAACAGTTAAAAGAAAATATATTACATCTCCTGACTGAGATAAAACGCGCAAGACCTCAGTCAGCCAAAGGCACTTATTTTAAAAGTGTCACATTGTCGACAACTATGGGTGTAGGAGTTCCTCTTGATACAGGGGAAATAAATTCATTAAAGTAAGGAGTGAAAATGGGCAATCTTAAAAAGTTAGAACTCAAAAAAGAAACCGTAAAAACGATTGCTCAAAAACTGAAGGATGCAAAAGGAGTATACCTTTCAGATTTTAAAGGTATGACAGTTGAGCAGGTGAATGAGTTGAGAAGAACTTTTGATAAAGAGAAAATAGAGTATAAAGTTATTAAAAACAGTACACTCTATTTCGCTTTTAAAGAAGTTTTTCCAAACGAAAACATCGATATCGCTCTCAAAGGGAACACATCTGTAGCTTTTTCCTACGGTGATCCAGTTACACCTGCAAAAACTATAAAGGAGTTTTTCAAAAAATATAAGAATCCTAAAGCTAAGGTAGCTGTAGTTGATGGAAAATTCTTTGATCAAAAAGCAGTTGACAGATTGGCAGAGATACCATCAAAGGAAGAATTGCTATCAAATCTTGTAGGCTCTATACAAGCTCCTATATACAATTTTGTATGGACTCTAAACGGCATCATCAGTGAGTTCGTTTATACGGTTGAAGCAATCAAACAAAAAAAAGAGAATAATCAGTAAGGAGGAAAAATGTCTGAAAATAAAGAAAAAATCATAGAGATGATAGAAAAGATGACAGTTTTGGAACTTGCAGAACTTGTTGAAGCTTTAAAGGAAAAATTTGGAGTTACAGCTGCAGCACCAGTTGCAGTTGCACAGGCAGCACAGGGTGGTGGACAGCAGGCAGGTGAAGCTGAGAAAACTACAGCAACGGTTGTTTTACATTCAGCTGGTCAGTCAAAACTTCAAGTTATTAAAGTTGTTAAAGCTATTCTTAACATAGAACTCAAAGAAGCAAAAGAGATAGTTGATGCAGCACCAAAAGAGATAAAGAAGAATGTTCCAATGGAAGAAGCTGAAAAAATAAAAGAACAGCTTGAACAAGCAGGAGCAGTTGTAGAGTTGAAGTAAAACTTTAAAAGGAGGGGATGATACCCCTCCTTCACAACAAAAAAGGAGTTGTGGTTAAATGAAAAGAATATCTTTTGCAAAGTTCAATTCCAATGTGAAATTACCCTACCTTTTGACAATACAGAAGGAATCTTTTGAACAGTTCTTACAGGCTGATGTTCCTGCTGATAAAAGGAAATATCAGGGGTTACAAAAAGTTTTAAAGGATGCGTTTCCAATAGATGATACAAACTCAAGATTCAGTTTAGATTTTGTAAAATATGAGATCGAGGAACCTATATACTCTTTTGATGAATGCAAATACAAAGGTTTAACTTATGCTGCACCTTTGAAAGTAACATTGAAGATGATATATAAAAATTTCAACGAAAAAACTGGTGAACCAACTGGAACCATTAAAGATGTTATAGAACAGGATGTTTTTCTTTGTAGTATTCCACTTATGGGAGAGAATGGGACTTTTCTTATTAATGGTATTGAGAGGGTTGTTGTAAGTCAGATACATAGGTCTCCGGGAATATTCTTTACTATGGAAGAGATGGAAGGTGGTAAATTCTATTACACAGCACAGATTCTTCCAAATAAAGGTTCCTGGCTTGAATTCGATGTTGATACTAATGAGATAATGTATGCTAACCTTGATAGGAAGAAAAAATTTCCTGCTACTATTCTTTTGAAATCTTTCGGTTACGATAGTGTTGAAAAAATATTTGGGCTATTATTTTCAAAAGAGGAGATCACTTTTTCCGAAAAGGATGTTAAAAATTTTGGACCTGAATTAAATTCGAAAATTCTATTTTCAAATATAATAGATAAAAAAACTGGTGAAGTAGTTTTTGAAGCTGGAACTGTTATAACACCTGCTGTTTTGAACTCACTTCTTGAAAGGGAGATCTCTAAAATTAAAGTTGTAAAAACAGATAATGAAACAGCTTTGAATGTTGTTTTGAATACACTCAAAAAGGATCCTACAACAAGTATGGAGGATGCGATAGAAAAGATATTTTTCTATCTAAAAGGAACAAACCCAGCAACAACAGAGATAGCACAGAAATTTTTTGAAGCAGCATTCTTTACAGTGGAAAGGTATGAACTCGGAAAAGTCGGAAGATTAAAACTTAATGAAAAGTTAGAGCATAAGATTGATCCAGAAAATTTAGCTCTTACAAAAGAGGATCTGATATATT
Organism: Caldifarciminota bacterium UBA6260; assembly: GCA_002441125.1. Taxonomy (GTDB): domain Bacteria; phylum Hydrothermota; class 32-111; order 32-111; family 32-111; genus 32-111. Next base: position 773 of record DJVI01000026.1, on the reverse strand, counting down.
CAATAAAGAAGCTTTTGTTTGCTGTAAATCCAAACAATCAGTTTGAATTCGATGATATAGATCATCTTGGTAGCAGAAGGATAAGAAGGGTTGGAGAGCTATTGGAAAATCAGTTCGAACAGGCATTCGCAAAGATGGCAAAAAATATTAGAGAGAGAATGATGATGAAAGAGCAGGTTACTCCAAAAGAGTTGATAAACGCAAGGTTAGTATCATCAACTATTCTATCATTCTTCTCAACAAGTCAGCTCTCACAGTTTCTTGAACAGACAAATCCTCTCGCTGAGCTTACACATAAAAGAAGGATATCAGCCCTTGGCCCTGGTGGTTTAACAAGGGACACTGCAGGTTTTGAGGTCCGTGATGTCCATCATTCACATTATGGAAGGCTATGTCCAATAGAAACACCTGAAGGACAGAACATTGGTCTTATAACCTCTCTTTCAACCTATGCGAGGGTAAACGAATACGGTTTTATTGAAACACCATACAGAAAGGTTGTTAAAGGTAAAGTTACCAACACTGTTGACTATCTGACCGCTGATCAGGAGGATAAATATTTTATCGCACAGGCGAATTCACCTTTGAACGAAGATGGAACTTTCAAAAATAAAATCGTTCTTTGCAGGAAAAAAGGTGAGTATCCGCTTGTTCCAGCTGAAGAGGTGGATTACATAGATGTTTCACCAAAACAGATAGTAAGCCCTTCAACCTCTATGATTCCGTTTTTGGAACATGATGATGCAAACAGAGCTTTGATGGGTTCAAACATG
>DJVI01000033.1 GCA_002441125.1 Caldifarciminota bacterium UBA6260 | reverse complement strand
ACATATATAGCAATATTCTTTATGAAAAGATTGATGAAATTATCAAAGAATACCAGAAAAGTAACGATATTGTTTTCATAGATGAGTTGAACATAAAGATTAAGGAATTGTTTAAAAATGGTGATGTTCCTTTCATATATTTTCGTATAGGTGAAAAGTTCAAAAAATTTTTGATAGATGAGTTTCAGGACACATCAACTGTACAGTGGGAAAATTTAGAACCTTTGATAGAAAATGGTGTATCTGAAAATTATGGATGTGTTCTTGTTGGTGATGATAAACAGGCTATTTACAGATTTAGAGGTGGTTCAACCGAGATTATAAAAAAATTTGAAAATGATGGAAATACTGAAACTAAAAGTTTGAAAAGTAATTTTAGAAGTGAAGAGAACATTGTTCGTTTTAACAATTTGTTTTTTACAGATGTTGATTCTGGAGAGGTTTATAAAAAAGAGAATGTTGAACAGATTGTCCAAAAAAAGGGTAAAGGTTATGTTGAGGTAAACTTTATTGAAAATAATATTGAAGATGAGATTTTAAATAAAGGGAAGTTAATAAAAATTATAGAGGATTGTTTAAAAAGGGGATACAAACAATCTTCTTTAGCGATACTTGTAAGGAAAAAAGAAGAGGGGAGTAAGATAGCTGAAATTCTAAGCGGTATAGAAATAAACTCTGAAATTATAAAAATAATGTCAGCTGAAACTCTATTTATAAAAAACAATCCTTATGTTCTTTTCATAATATCTCTTTTGAAATTTTCACTTTATAACTCTCTTGAGGATTTTTCAAACCTTCTCTATTTATGGAAAGATATGGATATCAAAGAATCAAAATTCAAAGAGAGTGAAGAAAAATTTTTGTATCAAATAAAAAATGTAAAAAATAAAAAATACGATTACGATGATATTTTAAAAACACTTTTTGGGGTAGAGATATTCAGAATATACAATGAAAAGATAAAAAGATCCTTAAATTTTTTAACTCCCTATGAGATAATAACAAAAGTTATAGAAACTATAATAAATCAACTCGTTAGAGATTATTCAGATTCAGTTTCCCATATAGTAAAACTTCTTGACGAATCTTATAAGTTTGGAAAAGAGGGAGGGCTTGTTGATTTTTTGGATTACTACGATGAATACAAGGATGAACTTGTAATTTCCTCACCTGCTGAAATAGATGCTATAACAATATCTACAATACATAAATCGAAGGGTTTGGAATATGATATAGTTATTGTTCCATTCGCAAACTGGAAAGGATCGAACAAACTTCAGAGTTCTTTTTTCATTGGAGAAATTAAAAAAGACATAATGGCATTAAAGTATGGTGATCTGAATAAAGATATAGAAAACTATTTCGAAAAAACAGAATTGTTGAAACGAAAAAGAGAGGAAAATAGAAACATATTTTATGATGATCTGAATCTACTTTATGTATCATTGACGAGAGCCAAAAAGGAGCTTTATGTTTTTACAGAAAAAAAAGAAATAAAAAATGATGATAAGAAAGAAAAAATAGATATTGCAACTCTCATAAATAAAAAAATTAACAATATTGAAGTTTTAAAAAAAGAAAAAGAAAAAGTATATTTGGGTGAAAAATTAAGCGTAAAGCTTTCAAAAAGAGTAGAAGAGAAAAATATGAGTCATATAAAAAGGATAAATCTATGTTCACACGATAAGGATATATTTTTGGATAGATCTTTACAAAAGATTGTAAAAGGGGAAAAAGAGTATGAAAATGTAAAAAAAGGAGATATTTTACATAAGATTCTTTCCTTCGTTTACAATAAAAAGGATATAGATGATGCTTTGAGTATGGCTTTGAGAGAGGGATTTTTCAGTATAGATGAAAAAGATAGATATAAAGAACTTTTAGAAAGTATAGTTAACGATAAATTACTTTCAGAATTTTTCAAAGAGGGTTTAAAAATTTACAACGAAAAGGATATATCTTTTGAAGGAAAAATATTCAGACCAGATAGGATTGTTTTTGATGGGCAGAAATGTTATATAGTTGATTATAAGACTGGAATTGAAGATAAAAAACATATAGAACAGATAAAAAAGTATATGAGTTTTTTCAAAAAGAAAAACTTTTCTGTAAAAGGTTATCTTTTTTATACTGATTCTATGAAAGTTGTTGAGGTAGAAGATGAAATTTCTTGAAAAGTTGACAGATATCATTTTGAGTAAAGATGAAAATCTCCTTGTAATTCTCCCTTCAAAAAGAAGTATACTCTATCTTAAAGAACAATTTAAAAGAAGAAGAATAGATACTATCCTTCCAGATATTAAAACGATGGATGATTTTGTTGTTGAACTTTCGGGGCTTAAAGTTGAAGACAATTTAGAAATTTTTGGTATATGTTATGAAGTTTACAAAAATTTTGTTAAGAATAATGAAAATTTCAACAGATTTATAGATGTTTTCGATATATTTTTGAATGATTTTAACGATTTGGACCTTTATCTTATAGATGAAAAGAGAATTAAAGATATTGAAATTTTAAAAGATTATGGTGATTTTGGTCCACTTGGTAAAAACTATTTAAAATTTATGGAGCTTTTTTATAAAATATATGTTGGACTTAATAAAGAACTTGAAAAAAGGAATAGTGGATACAGAGGTAGAATTTATAGAAAAGCATCAGAGAGATCTAATGATTTTAAAAGTTATAAAGATATAATTATAGCTGGATTTGGAATATTCACTCCATCAGAGCAAAAGATAATAGATAATCTTATAAAAAACTGTTCCACTTTGATCATATTTGATGTTAAGGAAGAACTTTTAGAGAAAGATTTTGAATCTGTAAAATTTATAAAAGGGTATATCCGAAAATGGGGTGAAAATACTAAAATAATAGATGTCTCTTCAAATGAAAGTATAAACATATCTCCATATCCACTTCCTGTTTCTCAAGTTCAGGTTTTTGAAGAAATTTTTAAAGATAATAAATCTTCTGGTACCGTTGTTCTTCCAGATGAGACATTGCTTTTCCCTGTAATATCTGGAATCCCAAAAGATATAAAAAAAATAAATATAACGATGGGTTTTCCCTTTGAACAGACGACCATAGCAAAATTCCTTATAGATATTTTAAAAATGCATGCAGATAAAAGTGAAAAAGGTTTTTATCATAAAAGTTTACTTAATGTTATAAATTCAACTTATGTAAAAAATTTTTCGAAGGATAAAAAATTTGTTGAGATTTTAAAAGAAAAGATAGAAGAAGGTTATACATATTTAAATTTTGAAAACGAATTTAAAGATGAACTCTTTGACAATATTTTTAACTGGTATGAAAATGGGAAACTTCTTTTAGCGAAAGAGATTGTTGGAAAATTGTTAAACATACTTTTAATGGTTAGCAAAAAAGAAGATGAAAACAGTGTCATAGAAGAGGCAAACAGTATAAAGATGGTAAAACTTTTGAACAGGATTATGACTTTCCTTGAAAATTATAAAGATGTAAAGATTGAAAGTATTGGAGAGGTTGAGAACCTTATAAGAAGGATAATAGTAAAGGAAAGGGTTCCATACTCTGGGGATCCTTTACAGGATTTTCAGGTAATGGGACTTCTCGAAACGAGATGTCTCGATTTTGAAAAAACTGTAATACTTTCTGTTAACGAAGGGATTTTGCCAAAGGGAAAAGTTGAAAAATCTTTCATCCCTTATGATATCAGAACTGATTGGGGTCTTCCAACATATAGAGAAAATGAGATACTCTTTTCATACTATTTTTATTCTTTACTTTTTAAAAGCAAAAATTTTTATATAACCTATTCGACAGGTGGTGATAACGATTTTAAAGAAAGGTCAAGGTTCGTTGAGCAGATAATATATGAAAAGAGAAAAGATGGTCTTTTTCAAAATACAGATGTAAATTTTGTTTTCAAAGATTTTTTTGTTGGGAACAGAGTTTCTTTGAGGGAGATAGAAAAGAATGAAAAAATTATTGAGATACTTAAAGGGAAAAGTTTTTCACCAACAGCAATTATAAAATATCTTTATGATCCTATAGATTTTTTTTACAATTTCGTTCTTGGAATAAGGGATGAAAATGAACCTGGTGAAGTTGGAACCGATATAATAGGTACATCAGCACATAAAATACTTGAAAAGGTGTATTCTGATTTTAAAAGTGAAAAGCTGCTTGACAAAGACCCTGAAAAGATTCTGAAAGATATAGAATGTGAAAAATTGATAAAAGAAATTTTTAAAAATAACAGGATCCCGGATTCTTCAACTGGCAAACCACTTCTTATGAGAGAGATGATAAAAAAAATAGTTAAAGATTTTCTTGTGTATGATCTAAAAAGGATAAAAAAGGGAGTTGAAATAAAAAGTGTCGAAAAAACTTATGAGACTGAAATAGAGATTCATGGTGATAGAATAAAACTGAAAGGGACTATAGATAGAATAGAATCTGAAAATGGACTAACAAGAATCTGTGATTATAAAAGTGGAAGGATAAGCGATTCCGAAATAAAACTGAAAAATTTTGATTTTCTTAACGATGAAAGTTTCAAAAATTTTGATAATTTGAAAATTGATCCTACAAAGATTTCAAAACCTTTTCAACTTCTTTTCTATGGATACCTTCTAAATAAGAAGGAAAATTTTGAAGATTTTGGATTAAGGATATACTCTTTAAGATACCCTAAAAAAATTTTTGACATTAAGAACGAAGAGGGTATGGTGCTACTTTTTGGAAATGAGCAGAAAAAGAATTTTGAAAGTTTGCTCTTTTTGATTTTGAAAGATATTTTTGATAAGAGCAAAAATTTTATAAAAAAAGATAGACTTTAAGTTTAAAATAACAGTTGACAAATTCCAAAATTTAATTATAATTAGCATATGCCAAAAATAAAATGAAAAAGGAGGAACCATGAAAATAGCCATTGCGACAGATGAAAACAAAATTTCATCGCATTTTGGACATTGTGCAAATTTTTTTATCTATGAAATTGATAATGGGAGTGCAAAACTTGTTGAAAAGTTGACTCCACCACCACATGAACCGGGAGTTATTCCTATTTGGCTTTCCAAAAGAGGTATTGATGCAGTAATAACAGGTGGAATGGGTGTAAAAGCAAGAACAATTTTTGAATCAAAGGGAATAAAAGTTTATGATAAAGTTGTTAGTGATGATGTTGAAAATGTTGCAAGAGATTTTGCCAATGGAGAATTGAAAATTGGAGAGTCTACATGTGATCATGAAGGAATTAGAGAACATCATCACAACCACGACGGAAAAGATCATAATTGTGGAAAGCACTAAATTTAAAAAATATGCCAAGACCTAAAAAATTTAGGTTTATTTGTTTTGATCCAGAAGTCACATATTTTAAACCTATAGGAATTTCCAAAAGAGTTCTTGAAGAGAACACACTTGAAAAAGATGAACTTGAAGCGATAAGACTGGCAGACCTTCAAGGTTTATATCAAGAGGATGCTGCCAAAGTTATGAACATTTCAAGACAAACTTTTGGTAACATCTTGAATTCTGCACACAAAAAAATAGCTGACTCTCTTGTTAATGGTAAAATTTTAAAGATAGAAGGGGGAACTGTCATATTTAAAGAATCTGAACAAAGTTGTCATAAATATCTTAGAAAAAGGGGATGTGGAAATAAATAATGGAGGATATATGGGAAGTGTTAAAAAAACAATAGAAAAAAGGAGAGCTTTCAGATCTCTTGATCCATTAAAGGTTGAAACTAAAACCATAAAAGATTTGGCATATTCGGCAATACTTGCTCCATCATGTTTTAACAAACAACCTGAAAAATTCATATTCGTTAAAACTAAAAAAAATCTCCAAAAAGTTTTTTCTGCCCTTCCTGATGGCAACAAATGGGTAACAAAAGCATCCTTAATAGCTATAGTTCATACAAAAAAAGAGGATGATTGCGTTATCAAAGATAGGGAATATTATCTTTTCGATACAGGAATGGCAGTGGGCTTTCTAATATTAAGAGCAACAGAGATGGGAATAGTTGCTCATCCTATTGCTGGTTATGACCCTGAAAAAATAAAAGAAGAGTTCAGTCTTCCAAAAGATGAAATTATAATAGCTCTAATAATATTTGGGAAACACTCTAAAAAAGCTAATACACTTTTAAGCGATTGGCAGAAGGAGCAGGAAGTAAAGAGACCTAAAAGAAAAACTTTTAAAGAGTTTGCAAAGATAGTTTAGGTTGTGAACTTTTTGTCAATTCCGATAGCTGCATTTAAACCTGTTGCTATACCGTTTACAATGTCTGGTCCTCTTACTATATCTCCAGCCGCAAAAAGTTTTTCAACTCCTGTTGAAAAATCTTTATCAAGTACTATTTTCCCTCTTTCGAATTTCATCTTACTTTTCATTTCATCAGGTATATATGAGTAATCTGGTGCTTGCCCTATAGCTTCTATGATCATCGTTGCTTCACATATCAATCTATCCTCTTCGTTGAAATGTGGATTGAAGTTCATATTCTCATCGAAAACACTTTCGCATTTCATAGAATCGAGTCCTTTAACATGTCCATTCTCATCAATAATTATCTGTTTTGGACCTCTTCCACATATTAAAACAACACCTTCTTCACCACTCTCTTCAACTTCTTCTTTATCTGCTGGGATTATATCGAGTGTCTCAAGACATACCTGTGTAACTTTAACCTTTCCATATTTCATCTTCTGTAACCTTGCTACACTTCGTGAACAATCGAAAGCAACATTTCCACCACCTATTACAAGAACATTATCTGTAATCTGCACATCTTTTCTTCTGCCTGTTAGGTAATCTCTTACTTCCTGTAAAAAGTCGAGTGCCTGAACAACTCCCTCTCTTTCTGTTCCGGGGACCCTTGTTGATCTTCCGAGGTTGAAACCTGTTGATAGGATAACAGCATCATTCTGTTGGTATATAGTTTCAAATTTTTCTTTGTCTATTTTGTAGTTTGTTTTTATCTCAACTCCAAGTGAAATTATAAAATCAAGATCTTTATCCAAAGCATCATCAGGCAATCTGTACGCTGGTATTCCATACCTCATTATTCCACCAGCCTTTTCATTTTCCTCATATATTGTTACTTTGTATCCCATAAGAGTTAGAAAGTATGCTGCAGAAAGCCCTGCAGGTCCACTTCCTATTATTGCAACCTTTTTGTTAACCTGTTTGATAGGTTTTGTTGTTAGAACTTTTTTGTATTCTTGGAGTGGTAAAGAGTCAACAGCATACCTTTTGAGCCACCTGATTGCAACAGGTTCACCCCTATGTCCTATAGAGCATGCACTTTCACATTTATGCGTGCAAACTCTACCACAGACCTCTGGGAGTGGGTTCGTTCTATATATCTGTTTTACTGATTCTTCAACATTATCGTCGAATATTGCCTGAATATATTCTGGAATATCCATATGAATAGGGCAAACATCCTTGCATAAACCACAAGAGACACATCTTTCAGCTTCTTTTATAGCCTGATCTTTTGAATAACCTTTAACTATCTCAATGAAAGAGTTGATTCTCTCATTTGGATTTATCATATCCATTGCAACCCTTTCAAGTTCAAGCCATGAGTATTCGTTATCAGTTTTCCATCCGGGATTTGTTGAAAATTTCATATCAGGTCTTAAAATAAAAAATTTTGAAATTTCTTCTCCCATATCATCCTTTTGAAGCTGGACAGGTGTTTCAAAACTGTGCAAAAATTCTCTTGACATTGATAGAGAAGATGATGTACAAACATCAACACAGAATGCACAAAAACAACATCTTCCATAATCTATAACAGGTCTTTTCTTTGTCGCACCAAATTTTTCCTTAACATCATCAAATTCAACCATCTCTATTGCACCTGTCGGACATATATCCATACATGTACCGCAACCTATGCATTTTTCAAGATCATTTATATGTCTTCCCCTGTATTGGGGTGATACACCCTCAACATCAGGATAAGTTTTTTTATTTTCTTTTGGATACCTAACAGTTATTGGATCTTTAAAAAGGTATTTTAACGAACTTAAAGGACCGATTATCGATTTTTTCCTATAATCCATCTTTACTCCTATCTATCAAAATCAGGTGGACAGATATCCATAGTTGACATCCATAAAGCAACATCTTCTATTCTCATTCCAACAAGAATCTTTTGTGCAAGAACAAGACCTGCCGTGTATGAACCACCTCTGACTGCCATCCTGTAAGGTTTATCTTTTCCATTTGAAACAATAAAGTAAGCATGTTCACCTCTTGCGGACTCAACTTTAACATAAATTTCACCTTTAGGAACATTGAATTTAAGTGGATTTGGCATCTTTGCCCTAACTTGTCCATCAGGTAAATCTTTTATAGCTTTTCTAATTATTTCCAAACTGAGCTGGAATTCTTCTCTTCTCTGGATAGCTCTTGCAAGACCATCACCATCACTCTGTACAGGTATCTGGAAATCTATCCTGTCATATGCAGCATATGGAACCATCTTTCTCGTATCATATTTTACACCAGTTGCTCTAAGATTTGGTCCTGTTATTCCATACTCAATAGCCTCTTCCTTTGTTAACTTTCCTATTCCTTTCAACCTTTTTACTATCAAAGGGTTGTTATAAATCAACCTGTCATACTCGTACAACCTTTTTTGAAGGTAATCAACAGTTTCTGAAAGTTTTTCTATCCATCCAGAAGGGAGATCTCTTCTTACACCACCGGGCACTATAAACATATGATAAACTCTTGCTCCTGTAAGCCATTCAAAAAGGTCAAGTAAATAATCTCTATCCGCAATAGTCCAATAGGATGCAGTATAAAGTCCTGTTGCACCACCGATTCCACCGAAACCAAAAAGGAATGCTCCTATTCTTGCCATCTCAAGAATTATCGTTCTAATATATTGTGCTCTTAATGGGACTTCAATTTCCATAAGTTTTTCTACAGATATAGAATAGATAACCTCATTTATATCTGGTTCAGGGACACATATTCTTGGAATTAGAGCAATATTTTGCATCCATTTTCTTCTTTCAGCAAGTTTTTCAAATCCTCTATGTAACAGGCCGGGATCAGGATCGACCTTTTTAATAGTGTGTCCTTCAACTGTTAGAATGTAGGAAAAATTTCCATGCATTCCTGGATGGTTAGGTCCAAAGAAAAGTTCATACTTTTCATATTGATCCTCTTTGCCAAGGAATGTTAATATTTCTGTCATATCTCTTCATCCTTTTTAAATTTTCCAAACATTTTGTTAGAATATTTTAAAGAATCAAAATCTTTTCTAAGTGGTGGGAGATCTTTCCAGTTGTGTAAAATCAAAGGTCTTAGATCATCGTTGCCTATAAAATCTATTCCAAAAAATTCATGAACATCCCTTTCATACATGGAAGCAACATCCCACAAGTTTTTTACAGTTTCAACCTGTGGGTTATCCCTGTCAACAAATGTTTTAACAAGTATCTGTTGTATGTGTGAATAGGAAAAAAGAATATATACTATCTCAAATTTCTTTTCATCTATCCAATCAACAGCGGTTATCAATGCAAGCTGTTTGAAATCTATAAGTTTTAAAAAGGAAAGTAAGTTAAGAACCTTATCCTTTTCAACTGTTATTGTAAATTGTTTACCATCTATTACTTTTATCTCTTTTTTGTATTTAAAATTTTTTTCTATATGTTCTATCAACTCTTTCTGTTCCACTATTCCTCCTGTCATAAAACTGGAGTTGTTCTTTCAAGAACTTCTCTTTGATTTTTCTTATACCACTCATAATTTTCTTTATATTTTTTGTATCCTACTGCTTCACCTTTCTCTATAGCTTTCATAAGTTTTGTGAATCCATCTATTATAGCTTCAGGTCTTGGCATACATCCTTCAATTGAAAGATCTACAGGAAGGTATAAAGCGAGACGGTTTATTACAGAGTATGAATCATAATATATACCACCATTTATTGGACATGAACCGAACGCTATAACCCATTTAGGTTCCTGCATCTGTTCATAAGTATAGATAACTCTTTTTAAAGATTTTACTGAAAGGTAACCTGTTATTAGAAGAAGATCAGCCTGACGGGGAGTAGCCATAGGTCCCATTCCAAATCTTTCCATATCCCATCTTGAAGTCATAGTTGGTGGTAGTTCAACAGCACCACAACCGGTGCAGTAATGTAACATCCATAAAGATTTTTTCCTGAAAAAATCTAAAATCTGCTCAAAACCTTTATCCTTTAACTCTTTTGTAGAAGATAAAATCATAAATAACTCCTATGCTAAAAATATTACGAGTTGTAAAAGTACCAACAAGGTTGGAATTATCCAGAAAAATTTTACAGCATCCTCAAATCTGTATCTTGAAAATACAGCTGCTATCGATAGTGTTATAAGGTATAGTATAAGTTGTTTTGTAAAAAAACCTAATATTGTTCCACCACCTAAAAACATCGCAGCAATAATTCCAGTTTCAAGAAAGATCTGCGAAGCGTGCTGTAAAAAACCAAAACCTAAAAATTTGCCTGAAAGTTCAACCATCGGACCCGATGCGATTTCAGCTGGAGCAATCATAGCATCGAATGGTTGTTCTCCAAGCATTCCCTGTAAAGCGATTAAAGAGCCAGCAAAAGCGAATGGGTATCTGAACATGTTCCAGTTTAAAAATGAACCATGCTGGCTTAAAACCATATCATAAAGTAATGATGATCTGTTAGCAAAAATAAGAAGAATGACACTCAAAGCGAAAGGTATCTCATATCCTATCATAAGAGATAATGCTCTTGCTATACCTATAGTTGCGTTTGGGTTTCCAGATGCTGCAACTCCCATTGCCATTCCAAGGTAACCTATTGTCATAAAATACATAATAATAATGATGTTACCTTTCATATCCGGAAAAACATTGAAAGGACCTATAGGAAGAAAAACAACTGTTGCTATTATTCCAGCAAAACCCATCATAACTCCAAAATCCATGATCCAGTTATGGGAGATTGAATTTTTTGAAAAAAGTTTTATTACATCAATATAACTCTGGTAGAATGGACCAGCATAACATCTTCTTATCCTTGCCATGAACTTTCTTCCTATCCCCATATAGAGAAGGCCCATGAAAATGGATGTTAAAACTGCGATCAAAAATCTAAAAATGTAAGTTTTTACCATACTAACCACCCGTAGAGTATTACTAAGACTAATGCGAAAATAAAGATATAGGATGAATATCTTATGTTTTTAGAATAAGATTCTTTAATGAAATTCCCAAATTCGTTAACTTTTCTTTCAAAAGAATCATAAAATTCTTTTGTATTAGTTCTATAAGAATCGAACATATGTTCAAATGGTTCATAAAATTTCAAAGCGAAATGGTAAAGTTCTCTCGTTAAACCAAACTCTTTTGGATCCTGACCAGCAGTGTAATTATCGAGTGGTTCAACATGTTTTCTAGGTTTTCCGATAAGGTAGAGGATAAATGCAAAAGCAAATGACCCTGAAAAAGTTAAAAATACTTTTAAAGAGTCAACAGATGATAATGTTGAAAACATAGTATTGTATGTTACCTTTACTGGTTGTAAATTAAAGGATATTAATACCGAATTTATCGGCTTTAATATTATACCGGGGAAAACTCCAGTTAAAAGCATCAATGCCATAAGAATGTACATAGGAATTTGCATCAAAAATGGAACCTCTTTTACATCATCAAACTTTTCAGGTAACTGACCAAGGAAAATCGAATGTAAAGCTCTGAAAAGATACATGAAGGCACCTGTTGATGACAAAAATATCGCTATCGTTAAAAAAGGAAAATGTCCAGAAAGAAGTGCCTGATATATGAACCATTTTGAAGCGTAACCGTTCATTGGTGGGATTCCTGCTGCTGCTATTATACCTAAAAGAAATGTTAAAAATGTAACAGGCATCTTGTAGGCCAATCCACCGAGTTTGTGCATCTCTCTTTCATGAGTCCTGTATTTTACAGCTGCGAGAGCCAAAAATATTGCAGTTTTGAATATGGCATGTGTTATGATTTGGAATATTCCACCAGCGATACCGTAAGATGAAAGTATAAAGATAGATGTTGTAGCATAACCTATGTTGGCTACAGTTGACCAAGCTGCTAATTTTTTCATATCGTTAGATTCAATAGCTAAAAATGTAGCGATAACTGAAGTTATCGCACCGACCCATGAAAGGATATGCGAAAAGAGTGGAATACCGTTCGTTATTATCTGTGTTGATGGGTAATTTTTAATAAGCAAAAAAAGTGGTACTAAAAACAAGAGATTTCCGAAAAGTCCATATTTTATCATTATTCCTGAAAGAAAAGCTGAAAAATCATCTGGTGCCTCAGCATGTGCCTGTGCAGGCCAGATATGGAATGGTATCAACGCTGATTTTGTAAAAAATCCTAAAATGAAAGTTATAGTAATGAAAACTGAAAGTAAAGGGTTGATCGAAAAAAGAGTGAAAAGGTAGGTGTAACCAGACTCTATTGAAAAACTTTTAGTTCCACCATAAAGAAAACCAATTCCCAAAAGCATAAAGAATGCCCCTAAAGTTGATAAAACAAAATAATAGTTGACAGCCCTAAAAGATTTTATCCATCCTGGTGAAATGACGAAGAAAGAAGAGAAAGTCATAAGTTCCCAGAAGATAAATAGAGTTAAAAAATCATCAGCAAAGAAGATACCTATATTTGATACAATAAGATAGAACCAGAAAAAAGAAATCAGTTTTTCACTATCCTCCCCAATATTTTTCTGGATCGAAAATATGGATATCAAAAATGTTAAAAATATTGTAAAAAATGAAAATAGCCACCCGAGAGGGGTAATTTTAAAATTGAGTGAAAAGTTCAATCCATAGAGGGAAAGAAAGTTATAACTCTCATTATAATAAAAACTATTTCGCCATAGGAAAAGGAAGTAGAGTGTTAGCAGAAGATAGATAGAAAATAGTATCCATCTAAAATAGTTATACCTTTTCCTTACAAACATTGAAAGAAAGGAGATCAAAACACCTGATAATAAAATTTTACCTATCATCAATTTCTCCTGATTTTAAACAACTTTTTATATAACCTGATTTATCGAAAATGTCCTCAGTTGTTTTTTCAACTATATTTTGGGTAAAGTAAGGTTTTACTGAGAAAAATATTATTATTGAAGCGAGTAATATACCTGAGAAAATGTATACAAAATTGTTTTTTGTTTTTTCAACCTTTATATTTTCATCTTTTATGAAAAGTTTGTGCATCAACCTGAAATAGTAGAAAAGTTCTATTGTTATTGAAAAAACAACTATCACAAGAATCAAAGTAGTATAAGAAATTTTTTCTGTTGCTGAAATGAATAATAAAAATTTACCCCAGAATGATGGAGTTAGTGGAAATCCTACCAATGTGAAAACTCCGATTATGAAAAGGATTGAAAAAAGTGGATTCCTTCTGAAACCATCTATAAAGGAGTTTAAATTTTTTTCTCCTTTTCCTTTCATTATCTGATGGGATGATAAAAATAACAGAGGTTTAGAAATTATAACTGAAATCGCGATAAGCATTGCAGCCATAACTCCATTTTTTAGTCCTGTAGATAAAGATAAAAGGATCAATGACAATGATGATGCCGAAGAAAATCCGAGTATTCTTTTAACATTTTTTGATGATAAAGCGGCAAGTTCATTAACTATTACGGAAAGACCAAATATTGTTAAAAAAAGAGTCTTCACATTGAAAGGTAAAGAGTAAGAAAAAGATATAAAGGTTGGATAGCCAAAAACGGTTAAGAATAATCTTATGAAAATGTATAAAGCAACTATAGAACTCAAACCACTTAAAAGTATGTTCACATAATTTTTTGAACCTGCGTAAGAATCTGAAATCCAGAAGTTGAAAGGAAACACTTCAAGTTCAGCCATAATTGAACCAAGGAAAAATAAGAATATGAAAACTTTTGAAAAATAAGAAATATTATCAAAATTCAAGGAGATTTCAGATAAATTCAATGTTCCAAGTATACCATATAAAAATCCTATTCCGAAAAGATAGAGTGATGCACCTATTGAAGTTATTATAAGGTATTTTAAAGATCCTTTAATCGAAAGTTTTTTGTCTTTAATAGAGATGAGTATAATGTTTGAAATAGAAAAAATTTCTATGAAAACAAAAAGGTTAAAAATATCACCAGTTAACAAAATTCCGGTTGATGATGCAAGATATAGAAGTAGTACAGAAGAGATCTTATCTGCCCTGTCGTCATTTTTTGAAACGAATATCAAAGATGCGACAAGAAAAACAATATATAATAGAATAAGAAAAGAAATTGATGTGTATGTCGAAATGAGATTTATTCCAAATGGGGGAAGATAGTTCCCAATAACAGTCAAAATGTTTCCGTTTTTTAAAACTGAATTGTAAATGCATATGCCGGAGATAATGTTGAAAATTATTACAGAGATGAGGATAATTTTTGAAAGTATTTTATTGAAAGATCCTAAAATAAGAGAGAGAAAAGAAAAAAGAATTGGTATAGCGATAAGGAGAACAGGAAGGTTATAATTCATCTTTATCTCCCATTCTGTTTACATTTAGAGTTTTGTAATGGTTGTAAAGTTTTATCGTTAGTCCTATTCCGATTGCGGTTGTTCCAACTCCTATAACAATTGCAGTAAGAACAAGAGCATGTGGTAATGGGTCTGAGATATTTATACTGTTTGGAGAGATCAATTTCATACCTGAATGTAGGATAGGTGGGTTTGATCCGTTTATATAACCTGTTGAAACAAGGAAAATGTTTAAAGCTGTTTCGATTATACTCAACGATACAAGGATTTTGATTAAATTTCTATTTGTTATAGCTCCATAAATTCCTATTAGAAATATTATGAAAGAGTAGATATATAAAGTTCTATTATCTATCATCATCTTTTTCTCCATTGTAAAGAGTTTTTATACCTACAGAAAGTTCAGCTCCGACTTTTAAACCAACAAGTGAATAGATAATAAGTATCAAAGAAGAACTGTAAAGTTTTCCAACTATTCCTGTTGGTAAATAATTTCCAAAAAATGAACCTGTAAAATAGAGACCCAAAGTTGCTAAAAGTATAACAAAAAAACCGGCATTAGATTCGATGAATTTTAAATTAGAAACTCTATAGTTGAACTTGCATCCGATCAGTGAAAAGAGTGTCGCTGTTGCTATTATTGCTCCTGCGGGAAACCCTCCACCTGGAGAGAGATGACCATGCAAAAATATGTATATTCCAACAAGAATCATAAATGGAGTAACGAATTTCACTCCAGTTATTTGTAAAAATGATGGCTCTTCAAATTTTGCAAAGGAAAGTGTTGAAAGTATTATTGTTAGTCCAAGAATGGAAATAAAAAGAACTATGAGTTCTCCAAGTGTATCGAAACCTCGATAATCTAAAACTATCGATGTTACAAGGTTAGCTGTTCCATTTTCAAGATCTTTCGATTCACCAAAAATCACTGTTTTTGCACTATCCGTAATCTCTCTGTATTTTGAAAAATCGTTATTGTCAGAAAGTATCCTTTCAATCTCTTTTACAGATTTTAAAGAGTGAAAGTATGAAACCCTATTTTTTATATCACTTAAATTTTTATCAATTTTTGCGCCATCACCCTCTTCGAAAAGTGGAGATAGCATAAATAAAAAAAGAATTAAGACGAAAAGGAAAGCAAAAAATTTCCCAACATTGAAATCAGATTCTCTCATTTGTCCTCCCGTTCCGTTCTTCTTATTCCAAATATGAATATAACTGTTGTCAATGCAGCACCAACAGCAGCTTCAGTTATAGCAACATCTGGCGCATTCAAAATAAAAAATAGAATTGATGTCAGCAAACTCAAGAGAGAAAGTGAAAGCACGGAGTAGAGAAGATCTTTAGCGGTTATAGAAACAATAGAAGAAATTATTGAAAGTATAAAAATAAAAATAAAAATCCAAAAAATCATTTTTTTTCTCCATTTTCATTATTTAGAGCGTCGAATTGGTTTTCTTCTAATTTTATACCTGTTTTGTGTGATGCTCTTGCAAGAGAATGGGAAGCTATAGGAGATGTTATAAGAATAAAAAAGGCTATAAGTATAAGTTTAAAAAACCAAGAAGGATTTAAAAAACCTACACCTATTATTGTTGAAAAAGCACCAAGAGTTGTTGCCTTAGTCGAAGTTTGTAACCTGTTGTATGTGTCTTTCATTCTTAATATTCCCAAACTTCCAAGAAATGAGAATAGAACTCCGATAAATATGAATATTATTGCTATAAATATCATTTTGAACCTCTCTCTTCTATATATTTCGAAATCGCTATGACTGAAACAAATGAAAGTATTGCATAGACAAGAGAGATATCTAAAAGGTAAGAGTTTTGTAGAAAGGAAGATAGAAGAACAAGTGTTCCTGTAGTTATTGTAGTGAACATATCTAAAGCTATGGTTCTATCTTGGATAAGTGGTCCTTTAAAAAATCTTATTAGAACAAGAAGCACAGAAAGAGCAAGAATTGAAAACCAGATTATGTACAATGTGTTCATAATGAAAACCTCTTTATTTTATCTTCAAAAGGTTTAACTATACTTTTATATACATCCTCAGGAGAGGTTATTTTTGTATCCATACAATGTATATACAAACTATCATCTTTCACTTCAACTGAAAGAGTACCGGGAGTTAAAGTTATAGAGTTGGCAAGTATAGATTTCCCAAGTTCAGATTTAAGTTCTGTTTTACAAGTAACAATAACAGAATTTATGTTGATTTTTGGTGATAATACTATTTTGGCTACATTAAGGTTTGCTTTTAAAATCTCCCATAAAAGGAATATAATATAAGAAAAAAGATAAAAAAGAGATAAAAAAAGTGGTGGCTTTAAAGAAAAATAATCGAGAAAATTTTTGAAGATTAAAACTATTATGATTGATAAAAATATGCCTGTTAAAAATTCTTCAATATCAAAAGGGAATGTTAAAAAAAGGTATATGATAAAAAAAAGAAAAAAGGAATTAAAAAAACTGGAAAATGAACATTTTTTATCCATAAAACTCCCGATTTTTTTAAATTGTAATTCTTTTTTAAAAAATGTCAATAGAAAAAAAGCAAATTTTAAGGGATATAAATTTTGCAGTAAATTTATGGATCAATTATTATTAAAGGGCTCTTGACATTTTCTAAAAAAAGTATATTGTTAACAATGTTAACTATTTTGAGGAGTTATGGAAAAAGTTTGTTACCTTAAAAAAATTTTCAAAGAGTTATACCTTTTCGATTACAACCTTAAAAAAGAGACAAATTTATCTATGAATGAAGCTATGGTATTGTGTTCTATTAATGAAAAGAAAACTGATTTGACATGCCTTTCTAAGGAACTTTTTGTTTCAAAACCGAGAATGACAAAGATAATAGAAAAACTTGTTAAAAAAGGTTTAGTTAAAAAAATTGTTTCAGAAAATGATAGAAGAGAAAAGTATCTTGTCTTAACAGAAAAAGGTTACAAAAAGATCAGGGAGATAAAAGAGAAAAAAATCCCCTTCCCACAAATCAAACTCATCCGTAAAAAAAGAAAAATAATACCTATAGTTGGGGACGGTGCTTGACAGTATGACATTTTCAATTTGTTTTAAAGATATATAAAAAAATTCCCCGAACCTAATATTATTTCATAACGATATTGACATTTCAAAACTTTTTAATATCATCTAAAGAGGTTGGGGACGGTGCTTGACAGTGTGACATTTTTGAAAAGAAATTTTATATGAAAGGGAGGAAAAATGAGGAGGGCAAGAATAAAATATGAAGGTTCTTACCATCATGTTATGAACAGAGGATTCAAAAATGAAAAAATATTTTTTGATTCAAAATCAAAAAGCTATTTCATTAACCTTATTAAAGAATTTTCAAACAAATACAAAGTGAGTATTTATGCATATTGTGTTATGAATAATCATTTCCATATCATTTTAAAAAACAACAACAATAAACTTTCAGAATTCATGAAGAATCTTGACAGCTCTTATGGGATATACTATAGAAAAAGGTTTGGTGGAAGAGGATATGTTTTTGCAAATAGATTTAAGTCAACTTTGATAGAGAATGACAAATACTTGAAAATGTCAATAATTTATACTTTATTAAATCCAGTAAAAGCAGGGCTTATCAATAATCCTTTTAAATATAAATGGTCAAGCATCAACGATTATTTTAATGAAACGAAAAGTTTTGTTGATGCCGAAAAAGTTGAAGAGATTTTCGAAAGTAGAGAAGCCCTTGAAAGATCTTTGAAAGAATGGGGGCATAAAGAATTACCAGTCAGAAACACAAGAGTTGGAGAATTTTTGGGTAGTGTACAATTTTTTAAGGAATCATTAAATTATTTTGATAGAAGAAAAAGAAAAAATATTGTTTCAAATATGCGAATAAAAAAAGAAAGAGAAATATCGTTGGAAGGAATTATAAGGGAATTTGAAAGGAACAAAAATATATCATTAGAAGAAGCAGATTTTAGTAAAATTTCATGGAAAAAATTAAGAACAGAATTGCTTGTTTTTCTTCATGATAAATATAACCTAACATATAGGCAAATAGCTAATTTGAAATACTTTAAAGATTTACAGGTTAGTTCTTTTGGAAAAATTTATAAAAGATGGAAGGAAAAAAATGTCACACTGTCAAGCACCGTCCCCAATTAAAAAAATAGGATGGGTGAGTCCATTCCCACCCGTAAGATCAGGGATTTCTGTTTATTCTGAAGCTCTTTTAAAAGAGCTGGCAAAAAATGATGAATTTCTCTTTATCCCGATTTCTGTGGTTTCAGATAAAAAAAGAATATCTCTTGGGCATGTTAATAAAAACGAGTTCGATCTTCTGATATATTCAATCGGAAATCATCCTTTACACCTTTCATCTTATGAAAGAGCTTTAAATGAGAACGGAATGATTTTTCTTCATGATATAAATCTCCATGACCTTTTGTATTATAAAACAACAAAATCAAAAGATCCTTTTCTTTATTTAAAATACCTTTTGAACGAAAGTAATGATTTTGAAAAAATAAAAAAAATTATAGAAAATCAGGGGCGTGACAGGGATCTTTTTATAGATTTTCCTCTGATAAAAGAGATTGTTCTTTCAAACAGTTATTTTATAGTTCATTCTGAATACGCAAAAAAAATGATTAAAGAAATTAATCCAAATGCAAAAGTTTTAAAAATTAATCATATATGTCCCTGGGCTGAAAGAATAGAGAGAAAAAATTCTGAGAAAATAATCATTGGAATTTTGGGGTATCTTTCAAAGGATAGGCATATAGATAAAACAATAGATATTTTTAAAAAGTTCTTACCTAATAGTAAAAAACAAATAGTATTAAGATTTGCAGGAGAAGATGTTGATTTAAATCTTGAAGATATTGTTGATAAATACAAAATTAGAGAAAATGTTGAAATTTATAGAAATGTTGATGATGATAATTTTTTAAAACTGATGAAAGAGTGTGATTTTGCAATAAATATAAGATACCCTGTAAGAGGAGAAATGTCGGGTAATCTTATGAAATTCATTGGATTTGGTATACCTACGGCAATCGTTTATGAAAAATCTTTTAAAGATATTCCTATAGATTGTATATACCCAATAAATATAGATGATTTTGAAAACTCATTGTTTAAATTTTACTCGTTGATCGATTCCAACGATATATCGTTGAAGAAAATATCTGAAAGTGCATATCTTTTTGCTAAAAACGAATGTGATGCATTTAAAATTTCCCAAAAAATAATAGAGTTTATAAAAAATTTTGATAGTAAGAAGAGGGGAAAAAACTTAAGAAAAATAAAACTAAGCGAAATTTTGAAAATCTATGGATTGAAAAAATCGTTAAAATTATATATAAAATCTCTCCTATAATAAAGTCTAAAAGTAAAAAACAACCTATAAAATGTCACACTGTCAAGCACCGTCCCCAATTATTCTGGAGAATTTACTGTAAAGATGAATGATTTTTTGCCTAAAATATTACAGTAAGCGTTGATTGTAATTTTGTCTCCGACTAAAGCATCTGGTATAAGGTAAGCGGCTTGCTGGTTACTTTCATTCTGTTGTTTGTTATAATTTTGAGTTATTATAGTTTTATCGTTGATCCCGATTTCAATCTTTTTTATAAAATGACTTTTCACATCTTTTACCGAATGTTCAATTGAAACATAAAGCATTTTTGTA
Source organism: Caldifarciminota bacterium UBA6260 (assembly GCA_002441125.1). Lineage (GTDB taxonomy): Bacteria > Hydrothermota > 32-111 > 32-111 > 32-111 > 32-111. The sequence continues at coordinate 4,636 of DJVI01000033.1, read as the reverse complement.
TTAATGTCAAAAGATGCTGTGATTTCTGAGGGTGAATGAGAATATGAAATTAATGAAAAAAATAAAAGAACGAAAAAAATCTTAACCTTTTGCATATTTCCTCCTTTTCAATATTCTAAATCAGTTAAATGTTAAGTCAAGTATAAAATTTCGGTGATTAGTTTTTTTATGATTCAAAATTAAAACTTAATTTTTGGTTTTTATTACTTACAAAAATATGTGTATCACCATTAAGTAGGTTAATTTGTTTTACTTTGATCTCTATATCGTTGAATTCTATTATATTGTAGCCTGGAAAACCTTTTCCTTTTAATTTTTTTGAAACAGCCGTTCCAGCTGTAACAAAGAAAGTATTATTTAGTTTCCAAATCCACTGGTTATGCTTATGTCCTGATAAAACTATGTCAACTTTTAAATCATCTATCAATTTTAAAAAATCTCCACTATCAACTGGAATATGTCTTTCTCTTCCAGTTTTAGGAATTGGTATAAGATGATGATGCAATGCGTTATTTTTGATTTGGTATTGTTTTTCATTTTTTCTTCTATATAAGAATAGTTTGCTCTACCTATATGACCATCATCTATGTCAGGTTCTGTAGAGTCGATACCTAAAATTATAATTTTATCATCTGAGTAAAGTGGATATCTGTTTTTGAAAATTTCTTCAAAAATCTCATATCCCCCATTTCTAGCATCATGGTTTCCCATTACTGTTATTATATTTTCAGATTTGATTTTTTTTATAAAATCTTCTGCTTTAACATATTCTTCATAGTAACCATTATCTGTAAGATCACCTGTTATAACAACGATTTTAGGATTAACATTATTAATCTCTTCAATTAATTTGTTTCCCCATTCTACTACAAAATTCCCTGTAAAATGGAGATCAGAAATGTGGATGATTTTTGTTATTTTATTTTCTTTCATACACTAATAAAATATTATGTGAATGTTAAGAATAGGTAAACTCTATGTTAATTTTGTGTTAAATATTATTTTTAATGAATTAAATCATTTAAAAAGATTGACATTGAATTTTTTTTATATAAAATAATTAAAAATGGAGGATTTTATGAGAAAATTTTTTCTTTTAAATATCTTTCTTCTAATTTTTATAAACATTTTTGCAATATATGATCAAAGTTGGCTTGATATAAATGATTTTCACATTATGGTAACTAACTTCGGAGTAATAGGAATGGATGTTTTTTCTGGAAACGAAGCTGGAGCTTATTGGCCTGCAGGTTTTCCAAATGAGACATACTTTTTTGGAAGTGGTATATGGTTTGGTGCTTTGGTTGACTCTTTAACAGATTCAAACATTTTAATTACTGACACTCTTGTTAGTTTTGGATATGACCCAGCCCATGCTCTCACAGAATTTATACCAGGAGTTGTTGGCATTTCACAAGATCCTTCTGTAAGAGTTTATCTTTCAACAAGTGATAATGATGGATATGGATGGCCTATTAAAGACAGGTATAACAGAGACTCTATCCTTTCAGATCAAGACTCATACTGTTGGTATTCGGATAAAGATCCAAATTATCAGGAATTTTTCCCCTTTAAATCAATAGGTATAGAGGTCTTTCAATATTCTTATGCGTGGACAGCAGATTCTTTGAAAGATATTGTAATATTCAAATTCGAAATAGTAAATCTTAGAGATGATAGAAAGAAAATTAGAAACTGCTATTTCTCGATTTCTGCAGATCCTGATATAGCGAATGATTCTGAAACTTTTACAAATGAGTTTTTAGGTTTTATAGATACTATGACGGTAAAAAATAACAGAACTGGAACCAGTGAACTTGTAAGGATGAATACAGTTTATCAGTTCCAACTTGATAGTGAAATAGGTTGGCATAGTAATCCCGGAATACCTTCTCTGGTTCTTATTTCAACTCCTAAAGCAGAAAGCGATATTGATTTATATGGCGATGGTGGTTTAATAATCAATAAATATGAAGAAATTGGTTTAACATCTTTTACTCCACTTAAAATCTACTATGACCCTAATTCAACAATAGCCCAATATTTGGTTATGTCAGGACATAATTTTAGAACATTTGATCCAACCAATCCTGATTTATCTTACGAATCTTTTCCCAAATGGGGGAAAGGTATTGTAGGTTATCCTGGAAAAACAGAGAGGCCAGAAGAAGAAGGAGATAAAAGGTTTGTCATTTCAACAGGACCTTTTGATCTTGATTATAATGAAAAAGCTATTTTTGCTGTAGCATATGTGATAAATCCAACCCCAGATGATATAGTAAAAAACACCTTAAAACTTTATAGGTTGTTTAAAAATAGTGATTATTCATTTATAGATGAAAAGAACAGAGTTTTAATGGAAAAGAATAAATTCTCCTTCTATCTTACAAAAGATATTTTCGGAAATGAAATAGATCTTCATCTTACAAAAAGTGATATGAATAATGTTGATATTGATATTTTAGATGTTCAGGGTAGAAAAGTTATGCAGGTATACAAAGGAATTGTGTTTAACGATAAAAATATAAAAGTGAAACATAATCTTTCTTCAGGTGTTTATTTTATAAGATGTATTTATGGGGATAAAAGTTTTGTTAAAAAGATAAAGATATTGAAATAAAAAAGTTTTAATATAAAATTAAAAAAACTAAACAATTTTTAAAATTCTATGAAATCTAACAGGTTCTATTTTGTAATTTTTCTTTTAATTTTGATTACCTTTTTTACAAGTTTTCTCTTATACAATAAAATGCCATCTTATATGGCTTCACATTGGAATGAAAAGGGAGAGGTTAACGGTTATTCATCAAAACTTTTTGGATTATTTTTTATGCCTTCAATGCTTTTGGGACTTTTTATTCTATTTTTGCTTATCCCTAAAATAGATCCTTTAAAAAAGAATATTGAAGAGTTTAGAAAATACTATGATATTTTTATATTGCTTTTTATTATTTTTATGGTTGTTATTCATCTTCAGATAATTTTATGGAATTTAGGGTTCAAATTAAATCCTAATTTTTTAATACCTATTTCTATAGGAATTTTGTTTTTCTATACTGGACTTATATTGGAAAAATCTAAAAGGAATTGGTTTATTGGAATAAGAACACCATGGACTTTAAGTAGTGATATTGTTTGGAATAAAACTCATAAACTTGGAGGAGCACTTTTTAAAATTTCTGGATTATTTGCATTGGTTGGTATATTTTTTAAAAATCTATCATATCTTTTTGTAATTATACCGGTTACTATTTCGAGTTTGATTGTTACAGTTTACTCATATTTTGAATTTAGAAAATTAAACAGATAATGGTTAAATTTACAAATGAAACTTTTTATTCATAAATTCGCTACTGTCACACTGTCAAGCACCGTCCCCAAATGAGATTGTGGTCTATTCATCCGAGATATTTAGATAGAATGGGAATTGTTGCTTTGTGGAGAGAGGGGCTTCTTGCAAAAAAGGTTCTTGAAGGGAAGACGAAAGGTTATAAGAACCATCCACAACTTGAAAGGTTCAAAAATTACAAAGATCCATTGAAAGCTATAGAATCTTTTTTGTATTTTGTATATTTAGAAGCGAAAAAAAGGGGATACTCTTTTGATAAAGATAAAATCAAAAGTAATGGAATAATTGAAAGAAAGATAAAGGTTACAAAAGGTCAGATAGAATACGAATTCAAGCATCTTTGTAAAAAACTGAAAAAAAGGGATAAGGAAAATTTTGAAAAATTGTGTAAAAAGAGAAAGAATAAAATTTTGACAAATCCACTTTTTTATACTGTTGATGGCGGTGTTGAAAGTTGGGAAAAGATATCTTCCTAAATGTAAAAATAGTAAAATAGTTGACCGAAAATACAAAAATATACTGAAAAAAATCATAAAGGAGATTTTTATGAAAAGTATAAAATTTTTATTAATTTTTCTTCTTTTAATTTTCTCTTTTACTCTTTTTTCAGAAACATTTTTTTAAAGTTTTTATTTAGGTAAAGAAGTTTCAGAGTTACTTCAAAATAGTTTTAACAATCTTGGGAAAGATAATTATACTTTATATTCATCAGTTGACTATAGAAACAAATTTTTAAATGGAAAAGCAGGTTCAAGTTTAATTTTAATAAATGTTGAACCTAATAGTAAATATTTAGAGTCTAATACTTTTATTGAAGGAGATAAAGATTCTTTGTATGGTAAACTTTCTGCATATAAAATTTTTTTAGTTTACCATTTGTTGTCAAAGGATTTTTTCAACAAAAATTTAAAAGTCAATCTTATAAGTTGTGATGGTGGGTTACAATATCTGGTATTTTAAAAATTTAAAGGAGAATGTAGATATTTTTTACAACAGGTTAAGTGTTGATATTTTAACAAGATTTAGGTTTACAATTATGAAATATTTTTATTTTGAGTATCCAGTTGTAGATTTTTTACTTACATCAAGAAGGGAAAAAAGTTATATAGGATCCACATTCATAAACTATCCAGAATATATTGGAATCTTTTTTTGGATAACAGCAGGTTTATCCTTTGATTTTTAAACTATTTTTTCGCTGGGGCTTGACTACAAAATCGTTTCAAGTAGAATGCTGCCAGAAACATATATTCCAAGAGTAGGAAAATCCTTCATAATACAGTCAAC
>DJVI01000007.1 GCA_002441125.1 Caldifarciminota bacterium UBA6260 | reverse complement strand
GCTCTATCCAGTTGAGCTACGGGTGTCATTTTTTCTTCTTATGACGCATCGCTTTTCTTCTTTTTTTTCTTTTATGGGTTGCGATTTTTTTTCTCTTTCTTTTTCTTCCGCACGGCATTTAAACCTCCTCTATCTTTTTTCAACTTTTTCTTTTAAAATCTTTGATGGTTTGAAAGCTGGAACATACCTTTCCGGAACATGAACTTTTGCTCCAGTTTTGGGATGTCTTGCGATCCTTTCTCTTCTCTTTTTGGTTTTAAAAACTCCAAGCCCTCTTATCTCAATTCTATCCCTGTTAACAAGTGTTTCCGTAATAAGATCTATCAAAGTTTCAAAACAGATCTCAACATCTCTTCTCATTACACCAGTTCTTTCAGCTATCTGATCTATAACATCCGCTTTTGTTCTCGTTTTTGCTTTCTCTTTTTCTTCAGCCATACTTCCCCCTTTTTGATAATATTATCCTTATAATTTAAAAAGTCAAGTTTTAAAATTCTTTCCTTACCTTATCTATAAAACTTTTTACATTTTGAACAACCAAAGAATCCTTACATTCATCCTCAGAAATCGAAGATGAAAAGATCTTTTCTGTAAAAACATTTTCACTAATTTTTGAAACCGTATAAATACTTTTCAAAAAGTATCTATAACTTTTTATCATTCCATCATCACCATACTCGTAAGGTGTTTTTGAATAATCTTCTAATGTTACAGATAAAGTGTCCCTTTCATCACTTCCAACTATCTTTACATTTCCATAGGTTGGAAAAATTTCAAAGATCTTATTGTAAAATCTTTCTTCAAAATCAAGATAGTAAGTTTTGTTTTCAAATTTCCCAAAAACGAACTTATCAAAAGGTAAACTACCTTTTACGAAAGAGTAGAAACAACTTTCTAAACTAATCAGAAATAGTATAGTTGTTAAAAAGATACCTTTTGATCTTTTTAGTTGTTGTTTTTGGAAACTCTTCATACCTAATATCAAATTTTTTTACCCTCTTGTAATCAGCAAGATTTTCACATATCCTTGCTATCTCTTTTCCAATGATCTCTTTTAACTCTTTATCACCTTCCTCTTCAGAAAGGTTCTTTTTCATAACATTCTCTATGAGTTCAGGATTTGGATAAATTATAGCACCAACTTCCTCTCTTCCACTCTTCTTGTTTATAACCGGAAGAACTAAAACCTCTTCTATAAGTTCACTCTCTCCAAGCATCTCCTCTATCTCTTCAGGATAAACATTCTTTCCAGCCTCAGTAACTATTATGGATTTTTTTCTTCCTGAAATGTAAATGTATCCCTCTTTATCAATATAACCTATATCTCCTGTGTAAAACCATCCATCTTTTATCACAGCATCTGTTGCAGCTTGGTTGTTGTAATAACCTTTCATAACAATAGGTCCTCTTACCTTGATCTCTCCCTCTCCATTTTCATTTGGATTATCTATCTGAACTTCCACACCTTCTATTGGAACACCTATTGAACGATGCTTATATTTATGTAAAGGATTTACCGAAACAACAGGAGATGTTTCCGTTAAACCATACCCTTGAACGAGTAAAAATCCAAAAGATTCAAAACTTTCAGCAACCTCTGGTTTTAAAGCTGCACCACCTGAAATCATAAGTCTGATCGTTGAAAGACCAGATTTTTCCCTTAAAGTTTTAAAAATAGGATTTCCAAGTTTTATATTCAACAAAAATTTTGAACCTTTCTCTATTGCAAGCATTCCATTTACTATCGTATTTGTGATTAGAGATTTTTTTATTTCTCTTTTTATTCCAAGAATTATCTTTTCAAAAAGAAGTGGAACACCCAAAAGGATAGTTGATTGAGAATCTTTTATATCCTCTAAAATCTCATTAGGTTTCAAAGACCTCGCATAAGTTATAGTACATCCATTGTAAAGTGGAAGTAAAAAACCTGCGGTTGCTTCAAATGTATGGTGTAAAGGAAGAACCGAGATGAATCTATCATTCTCTTTAACCTCAATAAGTTTTGTACTGTATATTATATCATAACTTATATTTTTACTTGTTAGCATGACACCTTTAGATTGACCTGTAGTTCCAGATGTGAATATTATTACATAAGGGTCATCCAAAGACATTTTAACATCCCTATATTTATGTGATCCCTTTTCCAAAAGTTTTTTTCCTTCATCAAGAGCAAAATAGAAAGGAGTTTCATGTGTATGTTCAGCCTCATCCATAGATATAACATGTTTCAGTTCTGGGAGTGAATCCTTTATCTCATTTATAAGATCAAGATACCTTGGAGAAACGAATATACCTTTCGCTTTTATATAATGAAGTATCAACTTTATCTCTTTCTCTTTCAGCATAGAATCAACAGGTATAACATAAGCACCAGTTCTTGCTACAGAAAGGTAAGATATAGCCCATTCGGGTCTGTTCTCACCTAAAACAGCAAAAGATTCTCCCTTTTTTATTCCAAGATGCAAAAGATACTCTGCAATTTTTTTTGTCATATCATCCAACTGTTCATAGGTTATTGACCTGAAAGTGTATCCTGATTTCATCTGTAACGCTATTTTGCTTCCGAATTTTTTTGCCGAAAGTTCAGGGATATCTTTGATCAAAAATAGATCTTCCATCAAATCTCCTTATTGTTTTACTCGTTCACATCTATAAGTTCAAGTTTTGTATAGTTGCCATTTGTATACTCAATATATTTATAAATAAGACCTTTTGAAACTGACCAGTAAAGGTATCCATAATAATCATCCTCAATTATTTTTACCTTTACAACATCGCTATATGTTCCAGCAGTTACCTCAGCTGTTGTATCTATTGAGGAAACTTTTCTTGTTTCAGATTTGTATATCCAGCTGTTATCTATCGTTACAGGTGCTTCAAGTAAAACCTCGTCCTCTGAAAAACCTGAAAAGTATTCATCCTTTCCATAGAAAATAAGATTCTCATCTTTGTCAACAACAAGAAATCTTGTCTGCCCATCATCATTTATGTTGTAAACTTTTTTATCAGTTTTGTCTGTAACATCAACTATTTTCCATTGATAGTTATAACTCGTTGTGTAGTTAATAGCTGAAATGTATGTTGTAACTTTATAATAGTAGGTAACATCCTCTTTAAAATTTGAGGACCAATCATAAATGTTGTTTGGATCTTTTACCCATGGAAGAAGGGAGCAGCTCAAAGAAAAAAGAAATAATAAAATAATTCCAACAGAAGAAATTTTTTTAAACATTATACCTCCTTAGTACATATCTGTTATCTCACAGCCCCTTTTAATAATCTCCTGAGCGATAACAAGTCTCTGGATCTGATTTGTTCCCTCATATATTTGTGTTATCTTTGCGTCCCTCATCATCTTTTCAACAGGATACTCTTTAATATAACCGTATCCACCAAAAACTTGAACAGCATCTGTTGTAACTTCCATAGCAACATCCGAACAGAATGTTTTTACCATAGAACCAACTCTTGCTATATCTCTTCCACCACCATCAACATATCTTGCTGAAGTATAAGTTAACGCCCTTGCTGCTTCAATCTTTATAGCCATATTAGCTATCATGTTTTGTATCATCTGGAACGATATTATTTTCTGTCCGAATTGAACTCTCTGTGAAGCGTAGTTTACAGATTCTTCGTAAGCACCTTGTGCTATACCTAACGCTTGGGCACCAACTCCTATCCTTGAATAATCCAAAGTTTTCATAGCAACTTTAAAACCTTGTCCTTCTCCTGAAAGAATATTCTCTTTTGGAACTTTACAATCATCGAAAACAAGTTCAACGGTTGCTGATGCTCTTATACCCATCTTGTTTTCATGTTTCCCGAAAGTAAAACCCCTTTCACCTTTTTCAACTATGAATGCTGTAAGTCCCCTTATACCTCTTTCTGGATTTACATTCGCTATTATAACATATATATCAGCAACTTCTCCATTTGTTATAAACTGTTTTGTACCGGTTATACGGTAAAAATCACCATCTTTCTTTGCAACAGTTTTTATATTTGAAGCATCACTACCTGCATCAGGTTCAGTCAAACCGAAAGCTGCGAGTTTTTCTCCCGATGCTATTTGAGGTAAATATTTTTTCTTCTGTTCCTCATTTCCAAAAAGTATTATAGGCATAGTTCCGAGACCTGTCCCAGCGTAACCCAAAGCTATGCCAGCACAAACTCTTGATAACTCTTCGGTTGCAATAGACATTCCAGTTATCCCAAGTCCCATACCATCATACTCTTCAGGAATAAAAACCCTGAAAAGATCAGATTTAGCAAGGTATTCCATTATCTCTTTTGGAAATTTTGCTTCCTCATCATACTCTAGCCTTACTGGTTTAATCTTCTCTTCAGCGATCTGTCTTGAAAGATTTTTCACTTCAAGAAGTTCTTCGGATAGTAAAAGATGCATCAAACCTCCTATTGTTTTCTACTCTTTTCAAACCAATCTTTCAAATAATCAATAACTTCTTTAGTCTGACTCCCAGGGCCAAACAACTTTCCAACACCCATTTTTTCAAGTTCTTCCATATCCTCTTTTGGTATTATTCCACCACCGAAAAGTAATATATCTTCCCTTTTATTCTCTTTCAAAAGTTTTAAAACCTTTGGGAAAATTGTCATATGTGCTCCAGAAAGTATTGAAAGACCAATAGCATCAACATCCTCATCGATGGCAGTTTTAACTATCTTTTCTGGAGTTTGATGCAAACCTGTATATATGACTTCCATACCAGCATCCAAAAGAGCTGAAGCTATCACTTTTGCCCCTCTATCATGACCATCAAGTCCAGGTTTGGCAACAAGAACTTTTATCTTTCTTTCCATATATCCTCCAAACTTTTGAAATCTATCTTTTTTAAAATTTTTTCGGATATCTCGTAAGGTGAAACATCCTTGTTATTTTTATTTTCTATAATTTTTAACTCCCTGTCAATACTTTTAATGAACATATCCCTTAAAATTTCCCTCACCTCTTTTTTTCTTCTCGTTTCCCTTTTACTTTCTATTATACCTTTTTGAATAAAAATCTCTTTCAAACTTTCTATCCGGTTTACAAGTTCATCAATATTGGTGTCATTTTTTGCTGAAACATTTATAACAGGTGGAGCCAATTCTTTATCCTGATATTTCATCTGAAGTATAGATTTTATATATTCTGAAATTTTGTAAGCATCATCTCTATCAGATTTGTTAATAACAAAAATATCACCTATCTCCATTATTCCAGCTTTCATAGCCTGTATAGAATCACCAGATTCTGGAACAAGAGTAACAACTACAAGATCTGTTATCTCCATAACATCCAGTTCAGATTGTCCAACTCCAACAGTCTCAACGAAAATCACATCTGTCCCAAAAATTTCAAGAACTTGCAAAATATTTTCAGTTGATGAGGATAAACCACCCAAAGAACCTCTCGATGCAACAGACCTCATATAAACATTGTCAAACTTATATATGTTATCCATTCTCAACCTATCACCAAGAATCGCTCCTCCAGAAAAAGGACTTGAAGGGTCAACTGCTACAATACTTATACTTTCATATTTTTTTGCGAACCTTTCTATAAGTTTGTTAAGGAGAGTTGATTTCCCAACACCTGGTGGCCCAGTAATACCGATTCTGAAACTATCTTTTCTTTCCTTATAAAACTTTTTTAAAAACTCTACACCTTCCTTCGTTTCGTTATCAACAAGAGTTATTACTCTTGAAAGTGTAACCCTATCCTTTTCTTTTAGTTTTTTTAAAATATTTTCAAAATCCATTAGAACTCTATACCTTCCCTTGCTTCTACACCTTTTTTGAAATAATGTTTTATTTCCTTCATCTCCGTTACAAGATCAGCGTTTTCTATTATACTTTTCGTTGCACCCCTTCCTGTCAAGATAAGCTCAACATCGTTAGGTTTGTTCTTCATAATCTCAACTATAGTTTTATCATCTATCATTTTAAAAAGAACTGTTACAAGTATTTCATCAAGAATCACTATATCGTAAAGACCGGAGAAAATAATCTCCCTACTTTTTTCGATACCTTTGTTTACAAGATCTTTTTCTTCCTCTTTTATATTTTTTGGATCTATAAAATGTGGAAACCCGAATTGAAGAAAAGTTATCTTTGGAGAGAGGAATAAATATTCTCCATAATTATCACTCTTCTTTAAAAATTGAATGATTGCAACCTTTTTCCCTTTTCCTAAAGCTCTTATTGCAAGACCCAAAGCAGCTGTTGTCTTGCCTTTTCCATCACCGGTATAAACCTGTATATATCCTTTTTCCATTAACTATTATAACTCTTCCACAGGAACACCAAGTTGTGTTGAGGATTCAAGGAATGGAGAAAACTCAAGGATAAAATCCATAGCTTTCTCCTCATTAGGTGCTTCAAATATTAGATAAAAATCTGGTTTTCCAAACATCTGTAAAAAATGCAAAATTTTAATATCTTCAGGTGGAACAACCTTCTTAACAAGTTCCAAAGCTTTATCAGTATTACCCGGTATTATTTCAAGTGTTGAAACGAATATCATAAAACCTCTTTTAAGTTTTTTATCATAAGGTCTATATCATCTTTACTTCTCTTTTCAGTTGATGCTATAAGTAATATATCCTTATAATCTTTAGAAAACCTTTCAAGTTTAACCCCTATCAAAAATCCTCTATCCTTCATTTTTTTGTAAACTTCATCAAGATTTTTTATCTTTACAGGGAACTCGTTGAAGAAATCTTTTTCATTATATAAAATCTCAACACCTTTAACCTCTTTCAACTTTTCCTTCAAATAATGTGCCGAAAGCATAGAATCTGTACTAACCTTTTTTAAACCTTTCTTTCCAAGTGCGGAAAGATAAACTGTTGCCATAAGCATACAAAGCCCTTCATTGGTACAAATGTTAGATGTCGCTTTTTCTCTTTTAATATGTTGTTCTCTTGTTTGAAGAGTCATCACAAAAGATTCTTTTCCATTCTTATCTTTTGTTCTTGCTATTATTCTTCCGGGCATATTCCTTATATACTCTTTTCTGCTTGTGAATATTCCCAAAAGTGGTCCTCCAAAATTCTGTTCTATTCCAAACACCTGACCTTCACCTATCGCTATATCAGCCCCCATATCACCTGCAGGTTTTAAAATCGGAAGTGTCATAGGATTTTGGTTAACTATAAATATAACACCTTTCTCTTTGACTATTTTGCCTATCCTTTCACCATCCTCAATTAAACCAAAAAAATTGGGAGTTTGTAAAACGAAAGCAGCATATGATTCATCCAATTTTTTCTCAAGTTGTTCTATATCCAATGTTCCATCTTTTAGATCAACAAAATCACATTCTATATTCTGACCTTTCAAATATGTGTGAATCACCTCAGCTATTTTTACATTGAGACCCTTTGAAAGCAAAACTTTTTCTTTTCCTTTTATAGACATAGCCATATGGCAAGCTTCAGCTGTTGCTGTTGCTCCATCATACATTGAGGCGTTAGCAACATCCATTTTGAAAAGTTCGCATACCATAGATTGGTACTCATATATTGACTGCAAAGTTCCTTGGGAAACTTCCGGCTGATATGGGGTATAGGCAGTATAGAACTCCGGCCTTGAAATTATGTGCTTAATAACAGGTGGAATGTAATGGTCATAGATACCACATCCCATAAAAGAAATGTAATCTTCTGTTGTTTTATTTTTCTGGGCAATTTTTTTTACTTCTTTCAAAAGTTGATATTCATCGATCCCTTCATCGAGTTCCTTCAGTTCGCTTTTCAGATTTTGTGGGATATGTTTTATCAACTCATCGAAAGATTTTACCCCTATCTCATTTAGAAGTTCATCTCTCTTCTTTTCGTTTGAAGGTATATATTTTTTCATAATATCCTCTTAATGATGGCTTTCCTCACAATGTTTTTCATACTCTTTGCTATCCATAAGGTTTTTCAGTTCATCGGTATTTTCTGGTTTTATCTTTACTATCCAACCTTTTCCATATGGATCCTCATTTATATTTGATGGTGAATCTGAAAGAGTTTTGTTAACTTCAATTATTTCACCCGAAACTGCTGCGATAAGATCCGAAACAGCCTTAACTGCTTCAATTGTTCCTATTACATCTCCTGCTTTAACTTTTCTTCCAACTTCTGGAAGTTCAACAAATGCGATATCTGAAAGTTCTGATTGTGCAAAATCTGTTATCCCTTCAACGCATATTCCATTTTCAACTCTGATCCATTCGTGAGTTTTTGTATATTTTAGATCATCAAGAAGTTTCATATATCCTCCTATTTATGTGTTCCATTCTTATAAAATGGGGGTTTGACTATAACTGCTTTTTTCATTCCTCTAATGTCTATTTCGATTTCCTGTCCTATCTTTGTAAACGGAAGGTTAACATATCCAAGACCGATATACTTGTCTATCGATGGAGAGTAGTTTCCACTTGTGACAAAACCGACTTCTTTTCCATCAACAAAAATTTTATAGTTGTGTCTTGGAATACCTTTATCCATCATTTCAAAACAGACAAGTTTTCTTTTTAAGCCATCCTCTTTCTGTTTTATCAAAGCATCTCTTCCGATGAAATTTCCCTTTTCAAGTTTTACACACCAGCCGATCCCCGCTTCGAGTGGAGTTGTATTCTGATCGATGTCGTTACCATAAAGCATATACCTCATCTCCAATCTTAAAGTATCCCTCGCTGCAAGCCCTATAGGTTCGATTCCAAACTCTTCTCCTGCTTTAAAAATTTCGTTCCAGATTTTTTCCGCATTCTCTTTGTAAAAGTAAAGTTCAAATCCATCCTCACCAGTGTAACCTGTTCTTGAAATAACCATGTCTATGCCACAGACCTTTGTCTCAGCAGAATAATAAAATCCCATCTTTTCAAGTTGAAAATCGGTAAGTTTTTGTATAACCTTTTCAGCAACAGGTCCCTGAACAGCGAGTTGGGCTATTCTGTCGGAAATATTCTCAACCTCAACATCATCCCATTTGTTTTTCATTATCCATTCATAATCTTTATCAGTATTTGATGCGTTAACAACAAGCATTATTTCATTCTTTAAATTGTAAACAAGAAGATCATCAACTATTCCTCCATTCTCATAAAGCATATTTGAATATTGTACCTGATTCTCCTCCAAAGACATAACCGAGTTTGTAGTTATATAATCCACAAACTCCTTTCTTTTTTCTCCCCTGACAATTATTTCTCCCATGTGAGACACATCAAAAACTCCAACTGTTGTTCTCACTTTTTTGATCTCTTCAATAACGCCTTTAAACTGCACGGGCATTTCATATCCTGCAAAAGGGACGATTTTCCCATTATTTTTTACATGAAAATTATAAAAAGGTGTCCTTTTTAACAATTTTACCTCCATTGAAAAAATTGATTTTTATTATACAACTTTATTCAAATTATTCAAGGGAGAGCAGTTGAAAATTTTTTTGAAATTTTTAAAATATAAAAAAGGAGTTTTTAATGAAATTTTTACTTTTAACAATAATCATCCTTAAAAACATTTTCGTTTTCTTTCTTAACATCAAAGAAAAATTGTATATACAAAAACATTCAAAAAATATACCTGAAAATTTTAAAGATGTTCTCGATGAGAGTAAATTCTCGATATCAAACAGTTACAACATAGAAAAATTAAATTTTTCAAACATTTCTCTGATCTTTTCTCAAACGATATTGTTAATCTTTATCTTCTCACCACTTTTAAACCTTTTTTCAAGTTATTTTGATAAACTTAATACGATATATATACTCAAATCACTATCCTTTTTTTCTTTTCTAATAATAATTTCTACACTTTTCAGTTTACCTTTCGATTTTTACTTTCATTTCAAAATTGAAAAAAAATATGGATTCTTAAAATACAAAATTTCCGGTTGGCTAAAAGATAAGTTGAAAGAGTTGTTGATCAATCTTGTTCTTACAAACATTTTCGTTTTAGTCCTCATAGGAATAGTAGGAAAGAATTTTTATTTTTCTCCCTTAAAAATTTTAGGTATTACAATTATTTTTGTGTTCCTTTTAGTTCTATTCACATTTATTGTCCCTATCATTTTGATACCGTTTATGTACAAAACTGAAAAACTCAAAGACGAAAAACTTATGTCAAAAATCAAAGAACTGATAGAAAAGTCAGGTTATACCTTCGATGGTGTTTATGTGATAAGGGAGAGTGAAAAATCAACTCATTCGAATGCAATGTTTACAGGTATCGGAATAAAAAAAAGGGTTATTCTTTTTGACAATCTCCTTTCAAAATTTTCTGAAGATGAGATTTTGGGTGTTGTTGCACATGAGATCGGACATGGAAAACTTGCTCATATAAAAAAATTTTTGATTCTGAATATAGTTGCGATTTTCCTTTTCATCATAGCATCCTTTTCAATACTTTCCAATGATTACATCTATAAAATTTTTAGTGTTCCCTTAAACTCATTCACTGGGATATTTTTACTCTCCATTTTAACTTCAGAGTTAATCCTGTATTTTTTCAATCCTCTTTTAAATTCTATTTCAAGAAGGTTTGAATTTGAGGCAGACAATTTCTCAAAAAATTTAATGAAAGATAAAACGCCGATAATAAAAGCATTGAAAAAACTTGCTTTTGAAGAGTTATCCAGTATAAATGTTGATCCTGTCTATGAATTTTTCTATTATTCACATCCAACTCTTGAAAAGAGAATATTGAATTTACAAAAAGATTAAGGACCAACATGTATCATTGGAACATCATTACTGTAATCTTCAAATTTTAAAC
>DJVI01000003.1 GCA_002441125.1 Caldifarciminota bacterium UBA6260 | reverse complement strand
AAAAGAATGGAAGAGATTTTTTAAAGTTCGGCGAAAAATATTTTTTAGGTTTAAAAAATATTGAATTTTCATATATTCTAAACTCTTATAAGGATGAAAAATATTTAGGCGGATCGATATTTTTGATAAAGGAAGGTTTTAACTCCTACTACCATCTATCATCAATTTTAAGGGATGAAACAACAAAAGGTCTTTCAAATCTTTTGCTTTACAAGGGATTTGAACTTGCAAAAAATTTGGGAAGTGAAAGAATGATACTCGGTGGTGGAACTAAGGATGGGAATGATGGATTAACAGAGTTTAAAAGATCTTTTACCAAAAAAAGTAAACCCTTTTATATAGGAAAAGTTATTTTAGACAGAAAAAGGTACGATGAACTTGTTGAAAGGTATGATCTTATGTTTGGAAAGGATGAAAAATTGTTTTTAAGGTATAGGAATATATTATAGTAAACTATTGATTTATTTTTTCTATATGATAAATTTTAATTTTTAGGAGGTTTTATGGATAAAAAAGCTATAGTTGAAAAGATGCGCGAAGTTATAGATCCTGAAATTGGAATGGATATTGTAACTTTAGGTTTGATATATGGTTTTAAAATTGAAGAAGGGAAAATTTTTATTGATATGACTTTAACTTTCCCCGGTTGCCCTCTCGCTTCTATGATGTTAAGTGAACTGAAACAGAAGGTTGAAGAGGTTGCAGGTGAAGGAAATGTCAACATAAATTTGGTTTTTGAACCTAAATGGAATCAGACTATGATTTCAGAAGAAAATTATTTGAGTTTGATTGAGGATGAAAAATAACAAGTTTTATAAAATTTTAACCTTATTCATTTTCTTATCAATAATACTTGGTTTATTTTTAAAACCACCAACTTTCAATTTCAAAAATAAAGATAAAACAACAAAAGAGTATGTCCTTTTAAAATCTTTATCTTTGAAAAATCGTATAGATAAATTTTATCAGGAAGAGGATTATTACCCTTACGATTTGAAAACATTTCAGAGGTATTTTGATCTAAACCTTGATTCATTATTTGAATACCAGAGTTTTTACAGAGATTACAGGTTAAAGTTAAAATACTCTTTTGATGACACATTTTTGGTTTTTACAAAAGATACAATATTGAAAGAGGTTTATGAAAAATAGGACATGGGCTGAAATAAATATCGATAACCTTATTTACAATGTTAAGACGATAAAAAATTTTGTTGGTAAAGATGTAAAAATCCTTGCCGCTGTAAAAGCGAACGCTTACGGTCATGATAGCATAGAGATAACAAGAGTTTTATCACCATATATTGAAATATTCGGTGTAGCATCTATTGATGAAGCGATAGAGCTTAGAATCCACAGAATACCCAACAGGATACTGATTCTCAGTCCAACACTTTCAAATGATGCTCCAAAGATAGTTGATTACAATATTATGCCAAACCTTGTATCCTATTCTTATGCAAAAAGTATAGATAGAGAATCTCACAAAAAAAACCGAATAACTGAAGCACATATAGAAATTGATACAGGTATGAACAGAACAGGTATTTCCTATAGGGATGCTGAAAGGGAAATACCTAAAATTTTGGATTTGAAAAATTTGAATGTTACCGGTATTTTTTCCCATTTTGCTGAAGCTGAAAAGCAAGATAAAGGTTTTTCTATTGAACAAAAGAGAAGATATGATATAATTATAAAAAAATTAAAAGAGAAAGGTATAAATTTTAGATATAGACATCTTGCTAACTCATCTGGCATAGTTAACATCAAGGGTAGTTTTTATAATCTTGTAAGGCCTGGTATAATGATTTATGGTCAATACACTGATGAAAGGTTGAAAGAATTTATAAAAGTTAAACAGGTTATGTTTTTAAAATCAAGAATATGTCAGATCAAAAATTTAAAAAAGGGAGACACCGTTTCTTATGGTAGGAATTTTGTCGCAGAAAAAAATATGAAGATAGCGACAGTTCTAATAGGTTACGGTGATGGTTATTCAAGATTACTTTCAAACAGATCCTATATGTTTTTAAAAGGGAAAAAGGTTAAGGTTGTAGGTAATGTTTGCATGGACCTTACAATGATAGATATAAGTGAAGTTGATGATGTGAAAGTTGGAGATGAGGTTGAAATTTTTGGGGACAATATCTCTATAAACGAATTAGCAAAACTTTCAGGTCTTTTAAACTATGAGATTTTAACAGGTATAGGTCCAAGGGTTCCAAGGATATTTGTAAAAAATGGGAATATATATTATCAGAAAAATATTCTCGCTACAAATGGAGGAAACCTTGTCTGAAAAAAAGATTGAGATAATGGATGTTATAAATCCATTCTATATTCAAACACTTGCCAACTTGAAACTTATAGAGATACCTGGTGTAGAAACGAAACTCGATCTTGAGAGTGCATCACATTCTATAGATATACTTGAGTTTGTTTTCAAAAAAATGGAAAATGGATTAGACTCTGAAGAGAAAAAAGTTTTTGAAGAGATTTTAGGTATTTTAAAATACCAGTTCATTCAGGTCAAAAATCAAACTAAAAAGGAGGAGAAGTGAAGAAATGGTTATTCCTCTTGTTGACCATAATAGTATCTCTTGTAATCTTTGGTCAGAAAATACATACTGTTAAAAAGGGAGATACTTTATGGGATCTTGCCGGTTATTATTATAACAATCCATTCATATGGAGAAATATTTATAATGCCAATATAGAGAAAATAAAAGATCCACACTGGATATATCCCGGTCAGGAATTCATTATACCTGATGTTATGGCTGATGCTATAAATCAGGAAAATGTTTCGCCTGTTGAGGAAAAAAATATTACAAATGGTGATGAAGGTATAGGTTTTGAAAAAGAGATTGAAGAAAAAAATGTTCAACCTATAACCACAACTGAAGTTGGTGAAGAGATTGGAAAAGTCAAACAGATAAGAGAAGATATAAAAAAGATAGAAAGAACGAAAAGTTATGCTATTAAAAATGCTGTTGAATACGCTGTTGCAAAAAAACTCGCATCAAGGGCTGGTTACCTTTCCATAGAGAATCCTCAGATAGGAAAGATAGATGGGCTTTTCAAAAATTCATACCAGATGGTTAAAAACGAAAAAGTTTACATAAAACTTAATTCAACTGAACAATCTTTAACGGGTAAAGAACTTGTAATATTCAAATGGAACAACAAGGTAAAGGATAATAAAAGTGGCGAAAATCTTGGCAAGCATGTAAGGATAACAGGAAAGGTGAGAATAGATGGGTATGAGAACAACCTCGCTTATGGAACTATAACTGCATCTTACGATGAGATAGAAAAAGGTGATTTTGTAACATTTTATGAAGAACCACAGATAAATCCAAACTCATCTTACTTGAAAGTTTCAGAGGATCTTTACGGTTCATTGATCGGAACTGAAAATCCAAAGATAAGAACAAACGAGTTCACTATAGTCTTTATAAATCTTGGGAAGAATGATGGAATAAATACTGGAGATGTTTTCACTATTGTTAGAAAGGATAAAACTGGAAAGTATTTTGCAGCTGGAGCTTTGCAAGTCCTTGTTCCCTATGATAAATATTCTACAGCGGCAATTATTTCTATTAAAGGTAATATGGATATAAAACCTTATGAAGAGATAAAACTTTCATACAGAAACAAAACCGAATACCTTATGAAAAAGTATGGTGAACTTATGAATTTAACAGGTGAAACAAATGTTATAAAAGATGAAGGAGTAAAGGAAGAGGTTGTAACACCTGCGCCTGTAATAGAAGAGGTTAAAGAGGAAAAGGTTGTTCCAGTTGTTGAAGAAAAAACAACAGAACAAACAGTTTCTGAAGAAAAACCTGTCGTAGAAGAACAACCAGTTGTAGAGGAGAAACCTGTCGAAGAAAAAAAAGTTGAAACACCTACTACACAACCTAAAGAAGAGAAAAAAGAAGAAGGAACATTCATAATAGAGGAAGAAAAACAGGATACAACTCCTAAAGACACTGTAAAAGGTGAAGAGGAGATAATAATAATTGAAGAATAAAATTGATAAGATCACATACAAAGAACTTTTAAAAAAAAAGAAAAATAACGAAAAGGCAGTCCTTGTGACTGCCTATGATTATTCTATAGCTTCCATAGTTAACAAGTCACCTGTTGATATAGTTCTTGTTGGTGATTCTGCTTCAATGGTTATGATGGGGAATCCTTCAACACTCGATATAACCCTTGATGAGATGATAGTTTTTGGAAAATCTGTAAGAAAAGCTATCAGAAAACAGTATCTGATCTTCGATATGCCTTTTTTGACATATCAGGTATCAAAAAGTGAGGCTATAAAAAATTGTGGTAGGGCTTTAAAGGAAACAAGGTCTGATGCTGTCAAAATGGAGGGAGGTAAAGAGATAATTGACAGAATAAAGGCTGTTGTTGATGCAGGTATACCTGTTTGCGGACATATTGGAATGAAACCACAGAGTTATAAAAAGTATGGAGGTTATCCAATACTTGGAAACGATGAAGAGGAGATAACAAAAATTATCGAGGATGGTTTTGAACTTCAGAAGAATGGTGTTTTGATGATAATAGTAGAAAACACAACAGATCTTGTTGTAAAATATTTGAAAGATAATCTGAAAATTCCAGTTTATTCTATTGGTTCAGGAATTGATAGTGACGGACAGATAGTTGTTATAAACGATATTATAGGACTATATTCTAAATTCACTCCAAGGTTTATCAAAAGGTATGAAAATATTTCAGAAAAAATTTCTATCGCTTTGAATAAATATGCTGATGATGTAAAAAACAAAAAATTCCCACAGAAAAATAAAATTCCAAAAACTGACAGGAAGATTTTTTTGAAAGCAATTTCAAAGATAAAAATTTAAATTTCAAAAGTTACTTTTATCTTTGTCCCTTTTCCCTCTTCACTTACAACTTCTATTTTCCCATCGTGAAGTTTTACAATATGTTTAACTATTGAGAGTCCAAGGCCAAAACCTCCATACTTTTTTGACCTTGATTTATCTATCGTATAAAACCTTTCAAATATCCTCTCTATTTCCCTTTCAGGTATACCTATCCCGGTATCCTCAACTGTTAAAAATATGTTCTTATCTTTTTTTTCAAGTAATATTTTTACATAGCCATTATCAGTATACCTTATAGAATTCTCAACAAGATTTTTTATCATCCTCTCTATCTTTTCTTTGTCACCATTGAAATAGATTTTTTCATCACTATAAGAAAAATCTATTTTTAGATTTTTTTTCTTAGCATCCTCTTCAAAACTTTTTAAAACATTTTTAACCGTATCAGTTAAAAGGAACTCTTCCTTTTTTATTTTGGGAGATGTTTCAAGGTAGGATAATGTTAAAATCTCTTCAACAAGTTTGTTCATATTCTCAACATGTTTTTTAATTATAGGAATATATTTTACATCTTTATACTCCATCTCTATAGTTTCCAAATATCCATATATTGCTGTCAAAGGTGTTTTTAACTCATGTGAGATATTTGATATGAAATCTTTTCTCATCCTGTCAACATTCTTTATTTCGGTTATATCAAAAAATGTTAGAATATATTTGTTATCCTCTATTATGAAAGATATGTTAATTAGAAAAATTCTTGAGTTTATTTCACTTTCAATTTTTATGGTTTCCTTCTTTGCATCTTTAAGAGCTTTCAAAAGATCATAGTTCAAAAAGATATCTGTTATCTTCGAAATCTCTCTTTTCTCTTTTATAATGTTTTCCAATTTTTTATTTGAATAGATTATATTAAATTCATTATCAACAATAATAATTCCCTGTTCTATAGTTTTTAAAAGAGTTTCAAGTTCTCTATTTTTTTCCTCAACATCACAAATGAGTTTTTTAATTCTATCAGCCATATCGTTGAAACTTTTTCCGATCTTTTTGAACTCATCATCCTCTTTTAAAATTATTTTTGTATCCAATTCACCGTTTCCGAACTTTTCAAGATTTTTTATTATAAGGTTAACGGGATATGTAACCTTTCTGTTGAGAAAGTAGAAAAGGGAAAAGGTTATAAAAAGTGTTAAGATGAAAATGAAGATGTAATCCCTGAAAATATTGAGAAGTATTTTGTCGATATCTTTTGAAAAGGAACTTAACCTTAAAACACCTATTAAATTACCATCCTTATATATTGGAGAAGAGAAATACAACATTTTATTTTTCAAAGTTTTACTGTATCTTTCTATAGTTATCTCTTCTCCTTTCAAAGCCTCATCTATATCTTTTCTTCCTTTATGATTCTCCATCAATCTAAAATCCTGATGTGAATCAGCCAAAACTCTTCCAGTTGTATCAATAACTGTTATTCTTACTCCAGTCAAATCACTCTTTTCCTTTACCTTTTTATTCAAAATATCCAAATCTTCCCAAAAATTTTCTATCTCCTCATTTAGAATTCTTGAAATTGATCTCATATCGTTAGTGTTTGAGTATATGTAAGTTTTTTTTACCATTTTTGCAGTAAAGTAAAATGATGTCAGATTTATAATTATCAGAACAGATATGAGAAAATAAATTAAAATTTTTACATTTGAAAATATTTTAATCTTCAATTTTATAACCCATCCCTCTAATATTTTTTATATGTTTTCCTTCTGGATCTATCTTATCCCTTAAACTTTTTATATGAACATCAACAGTTCTCTTTGTAACTATTTTATCGTTTCCCCATATTGAAAGTAGTATCTTTTCTCTTGAAAAAATCCATCCCTTTCTTTTAGCGAGTGTAGTTAATATTTTAAATTCTGTTGATGTCAGATTCACTGTTCTATTTTTATAGGAACATACCGCTCTGTTAGTATCTATTATTATATCTTTACCTATTTTTATAATACTCTCATCTTTTTCATTATAATATCTTTTAAGTATAACCTTTATCCTCGCAACAAGTTCCTTTACAGAGAAAGGTTTGGTTATGTAATCATCACTTCCGAGCTCCAAACCAACTATTTTATCACTCTCATCAGATTTCGCTGTTAGTATAATAACAGGAATATTTTTGTATGATTGGTCATCTTTCATCCTCTTTAAAATCTCAATTCCGTCAACCTCAGGTAACATCAGATCCAGTATCAGAAGATGAAATGTGTTATTGTTTGAGAGATATTTTAAAAAATCTTTACCTGAAAAAAATTGAACATAATCAAAGTTGTTCTGTTTAAGATGTATCGCTATAAGGTCATTTATATCCTGTTGATCTTCAAGTATAACTATTTTAAATTTTTCCATATGAAAATTATATAACAAAAAAAACCATTTTCAACCTGATATTTGTTGACTTTAAATAATTTTAATTTATCATTTATTCTTAACAAACGGGTTTTTATGAAATTTATAAAAAGATTTATTCCAGTTTTAATTTTAGTTTTCTTTTTAAATTCTTATCCAAAAGATTTTTCACAGCAGTTTGAAAAAATTGATATTTTTATAGATTCAATTTTAAAAGTGCATAACGGAGTTGGTCTTTCAATAGGTATAGTTTATAAGGATTCTTTGATTTACACTAAGGGTTATGGTTTTTCGAATTATGATGAAAAAAGAAAAGTAACCGAAAAGACGCTTTTTGCTATCGGATCTTGCACCAAATCTTTCACTGCAACAGCGGTTTCAATTCTTGTTCAGGATGGAAAATTGGAATTTGATAAACCTTTAAAAGAGTATCTTCCCGATTTTAATCTTTACGACGATGTTTCTGAAAAACTCGCAACACCTATAGATATTTTAACTCATAGAATAGGTCTTCCAAGACATGATTTTATGTGGTATGGTTCCGAATATTCACGAGAGGAGATTTATAAAAGGTTAAAATATTTGAAACCTAACTGTTCTATAAGAACAAAGTTCCAGTATCAGAACCATATGTATCTTGTCGCAGGTTACCTTGTTGAAAAAATTTCCAATACGAGTTGGGAAAATTTTGTAAGTGAAAAAATTTTGAAACCACTCCATATGGATAATACAAATTTTTCAACGGAAGTGATGAAAAAATCTGATGATTATGCGTATCCTTACAATTTTGATGGGAAAAAAATTGTTAGAATGGATTTTAGAGAATTCCAGGCGATGGGTCCTGCTGGAACTATTAACTCAAATGTTTTAGATATGTCAAAATGGATAATGTTTATTTTGAACAAAGGTAAAGGGACAAGTATATTATCTTCCGATTATATTGAAAACATGACTACTCCCAAAATGATAGTTTCTGAAAAGTCAAATTATCCTGAAAGAAGTTTTAGAACTTATGGTATGGGATGGTTCATCGAATACTATAGAGGAAGATACCATATATTCCATGGGGGAAACGTAGATGGTTTTTCTGCCCAGATGGGGATATTTCCTGAAGATTCTTTTGGAGTTGTTATCCTTTCAAATTCAAACAATAGCAGCATACCTTTCATAGTTGAGATGTACATTTCTGAACTTATGTTGGGACTCGAACCAACACCTTGGAGTGATAGATTGAAAGAGATAGAAAATATAAGCTCAAAAAATTTAAAAAAAGATGATGTAGAAAAGAAGGGAACAAAGCCATCACATCAGTTGAAAGATTATGCTGGAGTTTATGAAGATAAAGGGTATGGAAAGTTAAGGATAGATTATAAAAAGAACAAACTTGTTTTAAATTTCAACGAATTTACATTCAATTTGAAACATTTATATTATGATGTATTTAAAGCTTCGTCTGAAGGCATTGAAGATATGGATCTTAAAGTTTCTTTTGAGAGTGATAAAAATGGAATAATTTCAAAAGTTCTTATTCCTCTTGAACCTTCCGGAGATGATATAGTTTTTGAAAGGATAACAGAGGATAAGTTCTCATCTTCAGATTATCTGAAAAATTTTGAAGGGAAATACATGCTTGAAAAAGATACTCTTGAGATAAGTTTAAGCAAGGATGGATATTTGAGACTTATTTTAAAGGGTCAAAAACCTATGAAGATAGTTCCGAAAGAAAAGAACTATTTTGAATTCACGGACCTGAAAGGTTTCTTTGTTAGATTTGAAGAGAAGAGTGGTAAAATAATCAATGTTGATATAATTCAACCTAACGGAACTTTTAGATTTAAAAAAGTAATGTGAGGTTTTTATGGATGAAAAGAAAAAAAATGTAGAGGAGTTCAAAAAGGAAAGAGAAAGGTTAAACAGGATAATTATGGATTATTCATCCACATCGACAAAAAGATTTTTTGCCCTTGATACTCAGGTTTACTCTGAAGGAAAAATACCTGCAAAATATAAGGAGCTGATGGGACTT
The DNA here is from genome assembly GCA_002441125.1 of Caldifarciminota bacterium UBA6260. GTDB lineage: Bacteria > Hydrothermota > 32-111 > 32-111 > 32-111 > 32-111. The sequence continues at coordinate 223,422 of DJVI01000003.1, read as the reverse complement.
GTTGGATCTATTGTTTTAAGATGTGATGACTGCATCCTGTACCACCTTATAAGATGCTTTGAGGAAGAAGTTACAGATGATGAAATCGTGGAAGCTGTTGATATAGCTTTGATAATTGGTGGTTCTATAACTATACCACACATAAGGAGACTGTTTGATAATTGGAAGGGGATGAAAGAGAAGAATTAAATTATTCCTGCTCTTTTTTCCCTACCTCAGTCAATTTTAGATTGAGTTTTTTCAATATCTCTTCGATATCAGCTTTTGTTACATATCCTCTTGTTGTTCTGTGTGCGATATCTATTCTTAGTCCCCTTTCAAAATATTTGAAGAAATCATCCTTGTTCAGTAAAACTTCATGGATACCTTTTATCTCAATCTTGTCAACACTCTCTTTATGTTTGTTTATCATAAGTTCCAAAGGGATATTTTCAACTTTAATAACTCTTCTGAATTCACTTTTCATTTCCTTATCACTGTTCTCCCTTGTTGTTGTCTCAAGATCAGAACCGTCTGTGAATATAGAATAAACACTTATAAAAGGTTTCTCAGAGATGCCTAAAAATTTTTGAAAGGTATCAGGAACACTCTGTCCAAGAATTATGAAAATATTTTTTTCACCAGAAAAAAAAGATATGAAATAATTTTTGAAAGGGAAATTATCTATTGAGAATTCACCTATCTTTTCAAAATTCTTATTAGTCAATTCTTTTGTTCTTGTTAAAAAGAAAGATGTTTGTGTTCCAAGAGGCATGGTTGGTTTTCTGTTGATAACGAAAGTGTCTGGAACGGAATATGTTTCATTCTTTTTGTTAGTGTAAATTGCCCAAACTGTAAACCCAAGACCCCCAGCAATGATCAAAAATATTAAAAAACCCATATTCACCACCTTTTAAAAAAGGGAGTTTAAAAACTCCCTTTTATTCTTTTTTCTCCTCTTTATTTTCATCTTCTTCAATCTCATCAAACTCTTCATCCTTTTCCTCAAGTAGGTTAACATCATCTTTCATCTTTACTAGATTGACATACATTATTGTCAATCCAGCTGTCCAGCAGACAAGGATGTAAGATATTACAGTAAAACCAGCTATATAGAGTAAAATTCCAAACAGGAAAGATGAAAGGTTGATAGCCCAGTTACCGGGTGCAAAATTGTGGAGAGAGAAAAGGAAAGGTGCTATGTAGGAAGCTATCTTTTCAGTTATTTGGTATGCTGGAACTGGAGGTAGGAAATAGAAACCGTTAGACCATATTTTAAGCCATGAACCGTTGTTCCATACTGATAATGCCCATCTTGTTAACTCAAAAGAATACTTCAGAATTATTCCGAGTATAACTCCTCCGAGTGTTGACATAGCACCAACCAGACCACCCCAAACTACAAGTCTCCATGGATGGTCCCATACAAGAGAGAATATTTCAAACAATGTGTCGAAAGTATCAGATTTGGATGTTCCCGCAACCGCTGGTGAAATGAAAAGTGATACGAAGAATATGATTATCAAATAAACTGTGAAAACTGCTCCAAAAATTATAGGAACTATCAAAAGGATAATAAAAAGTGGTCCAAAATATGGAATCCTTCCTATCAAACCAAAAATGAAAGCACCAATAAACATGAAAACTATAAGTATCAACAATGTTAATGGAGCAAGAAAAGATGATTTCCAGAATTTTGCAGCATACTTTAGAGATTCCTTCATCTCATAAAATTCGTTTCCCTTCAATTGTTCGAAAGTTATTTTCGTAACAGCCGTTTGAGCATAGATGAATAGTATAAAATAAAAAACAACTCCAACTATCCAAATCAACCATGAATACCATGTCAATGTTGTTATACCTATGACAGGTACAGGGATAAATTTGTAAGTTTCCCAAATAGTTTTGATAGGTGTGCCATTTGCTATGAAAGCGATGTAAGTAAAAATTGTGTATGCAAAAGCACCAAGAGTGATGGCTGAAAGCATCACGAACATTTTTTTAATTGAAAGTCCCAGCCTTGTGCATCTGAATAGATCTTTGTAGTTATAGTGAAGTTTTATCATAAAACCTCCTGTTTATTATTAAATTCATACTTTCATTTACTTCATCTAAAGTTTTTCTGGCTATGTTTCTTGCGTTTTTATTTCCGTTTTCTATAATATCGTAAATAGTATCAGGATCCTTTTCAAAATTTTTTCTTTTTTCCTGTAAAGGTTTTAAATACTCTATAATTTTATCAGCACATCTATTTTTACATTCAACACAACCGAGTTCTCCTTTTTGACAGGAATTTTTTATCTCCTCAGTTTGCTCTCTATTGAAAATGTTATGGTAGGAGAATATGTTACAAATATCAGGATGACCCGGATCGTTCTTTCTTATTTTTGCTGTATCAGTAATAGAGAGTTTCACCTTTCTTCTGATCTCATCCTCAGAATCTGCTATGTAAATAGCATTGTTCAAAGATTTTGACATCTTTTTACCATCTATTCCAAGAACTCTTGGGAACTGTGTTATCAAAGATTTCGGTTCAGGGAAAATCTCTCTGTAAAGGTTGTTGAATCTTCTCGCTATCTCTCTCGTAAGTTCAAGATGGGGGAGTTGATCTTCGCCAACAGGGACTGCTGTGGCTTTATAACATAGTATATCTGCCGCCTGTAAAACAGGGTAGCCCAAAAGTCCATAGTTGTTATCTGAAGTCATCTCAAGATCCCTTATCTGTTCTTTCAGAGTTGGATTCCTGTATAACCATGATAAAGGTGTAATCATCGAAAAGAGAAGATATAGTTCAGCATGTTCTTTTACTGAAGATTGAATGAAAATAATTGATCTTTTTGGATCTATTCCAGCAGCAAGCCAATCAACAACCATCTGAAATATATTTTCTTGAATATAAGAAACATCATCGTATGATGTTGTTAAAAGATGCCAATCAGCTATTTCGAAATAACAAGAATATTCGTCCTGAAGTTTTACCCAATTCTCAAGTGCACCCTTTAGGTTACCTATATGGACTTTACCTGTTGGTCTAAAACCTGATAAAATTATACCTTTCATATTCATAAATACCTTAAATTTTTATAATACTATTTTATTATTAAAAGTCAAGAAGATTTAAATTTATTAAATAAAAAAAACATTCCAAAAGATGAAAATAGGAAGAAAAGGGTAGAAATTAAAAATAGTAGTTTTGGGGATGAAAATTTTAATATAAGATAACCTAAAGATGGAACGATTATGCCCCTTACTCCTGTTAAAAAAATATGAACATTTTGAAACTGTGAGGAATCACTATCCTTTGCGAAATGAATTGATGAAAGATCCCATATTACCGATACTGCTGACATACTTATAGAGAATATCAAAAAAGCTGAATAGATAAAGAAGAATGGGCTTCGAACAAAACTGGAAATTAAAAGGAAGAAAGGATAAAAAGAGAGTAAAAGAAAAGTTAAAGATGAGTAAAGAAAAATATTCATCCTGTCGAGGAAAAATCCAACAAAAGGGAAAAAGACTATATAACCGAGTTGACCCAAAAAACCTTTTATAAAAGAGATCTTTGAATAATCGAGTTTCAATATATCAACAAAATATACGGGTATAGCGGGAAGTATTATTAGATAACCTATTCCATATATGAAGAAAAATATTTCATACTTTGTGAAATCTCTGTTATTTTTCAAAATTTTAACTATTATTTTTATTGGTTGTAAAAAGGATATTTTCTCTTCAATCTTTTTCTGTTTAATTTTTCTTATCTTTATTCTTGAAAAGAGGAAGCAACATAAAAATCCAGAAAATGCTGATATTGAGAATAGAAGTTTGTAAAGGTTATCGTTAACATCGAGAAGTTTTCCAGCTAGATTCGAGACAATAAGTGTTGAAAGAACAGATACTGAAGAAACTATTCCGTAAACAAGGCCTCTATTTTTTTTGGAAAAATTAACCTGCATTATGTTTGAGAATAAAGGGTTCATAAAAGTGTTAAAGATGTAAAAAACAGATATTATGAGAATAAAGATTTTTGAGCTTTTTGTTAAAAGCATCAAAAGTAGAATCAGTTTTCCAACGAATGCAATAAGAAGAAAAAAGTCATTCTTTTTTTTGAAGTTCTTACTCAACGGGTAAAAGAATATCGAAAATAGGTTTGAAACAGGTTGAATCATAACAAGAACCGTTAACTCAAAAAGATTTCCAAATAGAGTTTTTCTTAAAATAAATTCCTGTAAAAGTAATACTCCAAGAGAGATCCCGTTAAAAATGGAACCTATCAAAAGAAATAAAAATGTATGTTTTTCTCTTCTGTCAAGTTTCAGGAAATTTGTAATCTTCATAGAGTTTTAAAACTTTTTCATAAACTGTTCTCATCTCTGAACTATCGTATGAAAGATAGTATTCAACTATTTCTTCTTTTTTTAGTCGGGTTTCTATAATAACTGCTGAGAATAGTAGACCAAAAGTATAAAAAAGTTCCATTTCACTTTTTTTATAATTTTCATCAATATCAACTTTTTCCCCTTTAAGTATTTTTAAATAAATTTTTTTAGACTCATCTTTTAAACTTGAGTCCAAAAGAGAATGACCAAGATGTATAAGATTAGGTTCACAGAATATAAGGTTGTTCAAAATTCTGTCAATTTTTGAAAGATGTTCTGTTAAACCTTTTAAATTTTTTATCATTTCATTCATCTCTTTGGAAAGAGTGGAATCTGTTTTTAGGATCTCTTCTGATTCCATTATTGAAAGATGAATCGAAATAAGATTGAACCTAACACTAGCATCGTAATCTTCAAGAAGGTAATATATTTTTGCCATTGATGAGTAAATGTTAAAATCGTAAATATTCTCTTTAAGAAGATCACCGTAAAGTGATAAAACCTTGATATAGTTTTCTTTTCTCTTCTCCTCATTTATAGTTCTTAATATCTCTTCTCTATTTTGCATCTTTTCTCCTAAGTTTGATTACTAAAAATTTTATTAAGTATTTTGAAAGTATTGCGAAAAAAAATCCAACGAATAGAGAACCTAACAGAATAGGTTTTATATATGTAAGGATATCTTCCAACGAAGTTATTTTCAAAAAAGATATTTTTCTGTAAAGGATAAAAGAACCAGCAAGGTAATTTAAAAAAACAACTATAGGAATAACAGGTGGAAGAAAAAGTTGTGTAGCAGTAATAAGTGAAATCTTGTTAACCTTTTTAAATATAAATGCTGCAACAATTGAAAGTATAGTCTGAAAACCGTAAAGAGGTAAAAAACCTATGAAAACACCTATCGCAAATCCGTTGGCTATCTGATCAGCTGAAAGGTTTGAATATATCAAATTTTTTAATTCGTTTTTAAATTTTTGAAACATCACATTCTTTCGTATGGAAGGAACAACCTAGCGAATTCATCCTGAGCATACCTGTCAGTCATACCAGCTATATAATCGCAGATAACCCTTTCCTTTCCATCGATCTCTATCTGTTCAACAAATTTTGGAGGGAGCTGTTTTACATCTTCCTCATAAGCTTCAAAAAGTTTTTTCACATACCTTTCAGCTTTATGTTGCATCTTTAGAACTTTATAATTCTTATAAAGTTTATCGTAAAGAAAAATTTTCAACTCTCTGTTTTTTTTCTTCATCTCGTCAGAATAATCTATCAATATTGGAGAATTCCTAACATCTTCGAGAGTTTTAATGTTTCTCTTTTTTATATTTTCAAGTGATGTTGTTATAACATCGTTAATCTGTTCTCCAATAAGTTCTCTGACTATCTCATACCTTAAAATCTTTTCATTTTTTACCGTTTTATAAAATCTGTTATAACACTCTTTTAATAGTGGAATATCTAAAAGATCCTTGAAATCTATCAGTTCAGATTCAAGTCCATCATCTATATCGTGATTGTTGTATGCTATTTCATCAGCTACATTCACTATCTGTGCTTCAAGTGAACTCGTTTTGTCAGGTAAAAATTCTTTCAACAGTGAGGAGTTTGGATTATCGTAACTCGTATGATGTTTTATTATTCCTTCTCTAACTTCCCAAGTTAGATTAAGTCCCCGGTAATCGTTATATCTCTCTTCAAGGTAATCTACTACCCTTAAAGATTGAGAGTTGTGTTCAAAACCGCCAAAATCTTCCATTATCTCATGGAGTGCTTTCTCTCCAGCATGACCGAAAGGGGTGTGACCAATATCGTGAGCTAAAGATATCGCTTCAGCAAGATCCTCATTCAATCTTAAAGATTTTGCAATTGATTTAGCTATCTGGGCAACCTCTATAGTGTGTGTTAATCTTGTTCTATAATAATCCCCTTCGTGGTTAACAAAAACCTGTGTTTTATACTCGAGTCTACGGAATGCCTGGCAGTGTATTATCCTGTCCCTATCTCTCTGGAATGGAGTCCTATGTCTTGATTGTCCTATTTCATATTTTCTTCCTTTGGATTCTGAAGAGAAAACAGCATAAGGGGCAAGTATCTGTTTTTCTTCTCTGAGTAGTTGATCAACAGTTTTCATATTTTTTATAAAAGGTTTGCACTATCTTTACTTCTGAACGCCAAAATGAACTCTTTTGTTTTGATATATGCCTCATCCATTATCTTCTGTGAGTATTCTGAAGGTATATCATCAATCTCTTTTTTAAACTCTTTTGTAGCGAATTTTATATCTTTACCATTGTTTTCTGCCCACATTTTCATTTTTGCCATAAGTTCAGGTGGAAGACCTCTATGTGCAATATTTTGCCATTCTGTTCCAACATTCCCTTTTCTTATTCCACAATCAGCAAACTGTCCAATTATGTTCAAAGGTGTTCCGGTTATTCCATGTTGTGCTATGCATACATTATGTTTTTTGATCGCGTTATATATATCAAGAGTTCTTTTGAGATCTATGTGAACCTCTTCCCCCGGTTTATAGTTACCATGTTTTGATCCATTGTTTATAGCAAGAAGTTGTGGAAAAACATTATTGCTTTTTAATCCTTCAATGTATTCTACAGCCTCTTCAACAGTTGTAATCTCAGCCTCCTGACCTGTTGATTTAACCTCTCCTACTTCCGTTTCAAGTCCAAATCCGTTATCAACTATTTCTTTTGAGAGGTAAGTTGTTATCTTTATATTGTCGGGTATTTCATTGAAAGAAGCATCGATGGCAAAAGATGTAAACCCTGCTTTTATCTGGGCATATATAAGTTTTTTTGCTCCCTCAACATTTTTTTCACTCGTATCTTTAACTGTAATGTGATCGGCATGTATGAAAAATGGCATTGAAAATTTATACTTATCAGCATAATCGAGTAACATGTTGACAAAATCTTCAGGAGTTTGACCTGTGTATCCACCGGAAAGATCACCTTCAGATTTTGCAAGTTCAAAACCAATTATGGAGTTCAACTCTTCACTTGCCTTCATTATTCCGGGAACAACATGTTTTATTCTTATGTTGCAAGCCATTATAATAACAGGGATTTCTTTGATTCTGTTGAACATCTCCTTACTTGAGATAAGATTTATGCTTGATCTGCTTCCAAGTTTTTTTAGAATAAGATCATTTTTGTATTTTGCAAAATCCATAAGAACTCCTTTCCATTTGATTTATTTTTTTTCCATACTATAATATTCTATATAAAATAATATTTTAAGTCAACCTATAACTATGAAATCGAAAAATATTTTAAACATAAAAAATTTTCAAACCCTTTTACTTTTTCTTATACTTTTGGTTTTGATATTCTTTCAAACATTTGAATTCATTTCAAAAAAAAGATCACTTGAAAAAGAATTTTTAACAAGATCTGAAATCATAACAGATATTATAGGCAAAACATATAAAAATGTTTCACAGAATATAGTTTCCATAGAGAAATTCATTTTTAACGAGATGGTTTTCGATGTTGAAAAAAATAAAGAAAAATACTTATATAAAAATAATTTTAAAAACCTTTTTAAAGGGGGTCTTTTCACTGAAGGTTTCTCTTTTTCTGAAAATTATAACAAGGATTCTTTTGTAATTTATGAAAAGGATCAAAAAGGTTTGTACAGGATATCAAGATCGAAAGATAATTTTAGAAATCTTTTGAAAGAGGGTGGTCTTAAAAACTATTTGGACGATCTTTCATCCTTACCGGAAATAGAATACATTCTTTTTCAGGATAATTTCGGTATAATTTACGCTTCATTCAATGTTAATCAGATGAAAAGTATCTTTTTTGACTCTCTTTTAATGTATTCATTTTTTGAAAGGGTTGATACTTTCAGGATACATTATTTTGAAGGCAGGAAAGTTTTTGAGATAATAAAACCTGTTAAAGATGAAAATCTACTTTTAAGGGTAGGATTTGGAACGGATGAGATTAATAGGTTAAAGAAAGGGAACATGATAAATTTTTTGACCAATCTGTTTTTTACTTTTTCACTTTTTGTTCTTTTGATAGCTATTTTATCTTTCTACTCCAACAACATTCGACTTTCACAAAAACTTTTGGAAGAGAGTAGCGAAAAATTGAAGATAATGTCACTTCTTGACGAGTTTGTTTTTATTGAGAATATCGATGATAGAGAGATTAAAAGTTTCGATAACAGATTTGAAAAGAAATTCAAATTTTCTTTGCTTGAAATAGAAGGAATAAAAGATATTGCTGAGAATTTGAAAGAGGTAAAAGATTTGCAGGTCATTCATAAAAATTATAAATTTCTCGTTTCATCTACTAAAACATCGGATAACAAAAAATTGGTTCTATATATAAAAGATATTACTGAATTTGAAAATTTGAAAGAGGAAAAGAAAAGGATGGAATTCCAATCACGGCTTGGAGAAATGACTTTCAGAATTTCTCATGAGTTAAAAAATCCATTGAATGGTATATCTATTATCTTGCAAAGGATGATGAGAAAGAACTTTTTTGATGGTGATGAAAAAGTTATGTTGAAGGAAGCTCTCGATGAAGTTGAAAGAATGAATAAAAGGATAATAGAGTTTACAAGATTTTCAAAACCTTATCAGTACAGGTTTGAAAAGGTCTCCTTGAGGGAAACTTTTGAGGAAATAATAAGATCACTAAAAATTTTGCTTGATGAAAGGAAAATCGGAATAAAGTTTATTTCAGAAGGTGATAAATTTTTATTTGGTGATAGACAGATGTTGAACATTGCTTTCAAAAATATAGTTTTGAATGGAATAGAAGCATCAACTGAAGGAAAAAGTGTTGAAATAAAAGTTGATTCTGAAGATGGAAAAGTTTTAATAGAGATTATTGATCATGGTATAGGAATGGAATACGATCAGAAAGAAAAAATCTTTGATCTTTTCTATACAACAAAAGAGAATGGCTCCGGGATAGGTTTGGCAACAGCGAAAAGGATAATAGAGGATCATAAAGGTAAAATAGAAGTTGAATCTGAAAAGGGGGTTGGGACAAAAATAAAAATTTTTATGGAGGAAATGAAAGATGGTTGAAATACTTCTTGTAGAGGATGAGAAGATACAGAGAAAAAATCTGTCCGATTTTTTAAAAGGTCTTGAACATAGAGTTAGTGAATCTGATTCTGTTAAGAATGCAAAGGAACTCATTAGCAAAAAAAGTTTTGATATAGTTATTTCCGATATGAAACTAAACGATGGAAGCGGCAAAGATATTCTCGATTTTATCAATGAAAAAAATTTGAAAACTTTCTTTATACTTATAACAGCATATTCCTCTGTTGAGGATTCGGTTTACATTTTAAAGAATGGTGGCTATGATTATATCCAAAAACCTATAAATCTCGACGATCTCCAGATAAAGATAGAAAAGATTGAAAAGATAATAGATGTTCAGAATGAAAATATGATGCTTAAAGAGAGGGAGGAATTCTCTGAATTCGTCTATGGGTCTGAAAAGATGAAGGAAGTTGTTGAAAATGTAAAAAAGATAGCTAACTCAAACGCTAACATCCTTATTGTTGGTGAGAGTGGAACAGGTAAAGAGCTGGTAGCAAAGATGATCCATTCTTTCAGTAGCAGAAAAGATAAACTTTTTGTTGCTGTAAACTGTGGAGCACTTAATGAGAATCTTCTTGAAACTGAACTTTTCGGTTATGAAAAAGGCGCTTTCACTGGTGCATATGAAAGAAGAAAGGGAAGGTTTGAAATTGCACATAAGGGAACCATATTCCTTGATGAAATAGGAGATGTATCGTTGAACATGCAAGTTAAACTTTTGAGAGTTTTACAGGAGAGAGAATTTGAAAGGGTCGGAGGAAATGAGAGAATAAAAGTTGATGTTAGAGTTATTTCAGCAACCAATCAGGATCTTTTGAAACTCATAGAGGAAAAAAAATTCAGAGAGGATCTTTATTTCAGATTGAATGTTATAACTTTAAAAATTCCACCTTTGAGAGAAAGGAAAGAGGATATTGAAAAGTTGGCACTATTTTTTTTGAACAAATATTCTAAAGAGAATAACAAAAGATTTAAAAACTTTTCAAAAAAAGCTTTTGAAAAACTGTTAAGCTATTCTTATCCGGGAAATGTTAGAGAGTTGCAGAATATAATTCAAAGGGCTGTTATACTTGGGAATGGTGAGATTATTCAAGAGAACGATATAGTTGTTGAAAAAACAGAAAATAATGAAAAGAAAAATTTCGATTCTTTTGAGGAAATGGTTTCAGATTTTGAAAAAAAATTAATAATTGATGCCCTTGAAAAAAATAACCACTCCGTTAAAGACACAGCTTTATATTTAAAAACTTCAGAGAGAGTTATAAGGTATAAAATGAAAAAGTATGATATAAACTATTGACTTTTGTAACCTGAAAGTATATAATAAATCTCGATGAGGTTAAAAAATAATTCCCGAAAAAAATATTTTTAAGCAAAATAAGAGGGTATTTAGATGTTTGATTTTTTTGACCAAATTTTTGTAAAAGATAAACCAAAAGTCACGAAAGGAGGAAATGTGGCAACAAAAAAAGCTGGTTGTGCAAAAAAAACAACAAAAAAAGCAGCACCAAAAAAAACAACTAAGAAAAAATAATCTGCTTCGATTGAAAATTTTTAGGGGTATCTTTTGATACCCCTTTTTTATTCTTATGTTTAAAATAATTCCTGATTTAATTTTTGAAAAAATAAGAAATAACCAGCCAAAGGGAAAGGATGAGTTTTTTGTTTTTTTTGTTGACATAAAAGGTTTCACAAACATTACTGAAAATTTGATGAAAAATGATTTTAAAGGGAGTGAAACACTTTCTGAAATTATAAACTCATTTTTTGGAGAACTGATAAAAATTGTTTACTTGAAAGGTGGGGATATTTTAAATTTTGCTGGAGATGCTTTTACAGGTGTTATAAAGGAAGATGGTTACAGTGGTTTGATAGATATTGTAGATTCTATATTAGCCTTTTCAAAAGAGAAGGGGAGGATAAAGACTTTAGATGGAGAATTTGAATTATCCTTTAAAATTGGTGTTTCCTTTGGGGATCTTGAATGGGCAATTTTAGGAGATGTGGAGAAAATTTATTATTTTAAAGGTGAACCTATAAATGTTGCAGCAAAAATGGAAAAATTTTGTGGTGAAAATGAAGCGGTTTTTTCACTTGAAGCAAAAAAATTTTTTTCAGAAGAACTTTTTACAAATTTTAAAGATGTTTACAAATATAATGGTAAAAAAGATATTTTTAAAAAAGAAGGTGAATTAAATAGTGAAGAAATCGATGAAAAAATTTTGAAAAGTTTTATATATACAGATCTTCCGAAAGAGTTTGGAGGAGAGTTCAGGGATGTTGCATCAATGTTCATTTCCTTTGATGGAGTTGATGAAAAGGATCAGGAAGAGTTTTTACTAACAGTTTTTGAACTTTCCAAAAAATATAAAGGTTATTTTGACCTTGTGGATTTTGGAGATAAGGGAGGCAAAATTTTCATAATCTTTGGTGCACCCAAAAGTTATGAGAATGATCTTAAAAGAGGTTTGATGCTTTTTTATGATAAGAAACTCGACAGATATAGAAATTTTATTAAAAGCGGCTTAACTTATGGTAAGGTTTATGCAGGTTATGTAGGTTCACCGGTAAGATCAACCTATACAGTTTTGGGAGATAGAGTGAATGTATCCGCAAGGATAATGGTTGAAAGTGATTATGGTGAGGTTTGTGTGGATTGGTTCACCGAAGAATTTTTAGGTACTTCATTTAGAACTGTTTTTAAAAAAGAAAAGTTGTTAAAAGGAAAAAGTGAAAAAGAAAAGATTTTCAAAGTTTTAAATGAAGAGATTTTTGATACAAAAATTTATTTCGAAAACGAGATAGTTGGAAGGGAAAAAGAGATTGAAGTAGTTGAAAATTCTTTAAAACTCCTTTCTGAAGGCAAAAATGGAGGATGTGTATACATTTTTGGAGATGCTGGTGTTGGAAAATCAAGGATCTGTTTTGAGATAGTTTCAAGGAATAGTGAGAATTTTCAGTTTTTAATTTTCAAAAACGAAAATGTTGATAAAGAAGAGTTCTCATCTATAAAAAGGTTTTTGTTCGATTTTTTTAAACAGGACAGGTTTCTTTCAAAAAATGAGAACAGAAAAATTTTTGACACGATTTTTGAAGATCGCAAAACAAAAGAAAATTTAAAAGAAACCTTTAAATTTTTGCTAAACCTTGTAGATCAGGATTCAGCCATTTATAAGTTGAATAGGAAGAATTTAGAGGAAGAGATATTCTTTTCATTGAAAGAATTTTTTATATTTCTATGCCAGAAAAAACCTTTGGTTATAATCGTAGAGGATCTTCAGTATCAGGATGAAAAGAGTAACCAGTTTTTTGAGATACTTTCAAGAGAGGTTGAAAATTATCCATTTATGATAATTTTCACTTCAAGGTACGATTATGACGGGAGTAAAAAGCTTTTGAATCTTTATGAAAAATTTCCAGTCCAAGTGATTGAACTTAAAAATTTTGATTATGTGAGTTGTAAATCTTATATAGAAAACCAGCTTATCTTTTCTCCATCAGAGGATACTGTGAGATTCATTTTTGAAAGAACCGAAGGTAACCCATTCTATGTTGAACAGTTTTCAATATATCTTCTTGAAAACGATTTTATAAAAAATGAAAACGGAAAGAATGTGATATCCAAAGAGATTAAAAATATTCCTTCAACAATAAGTTCCATAATTATTGCAAGAATAGACAGATTGAACGCTGAACTGAAAAGTTTGGTTGAAAAATCTTCAGTTATAGGTTACGAAGTTGAAAATGAAGTTTTAAAAAGGGTTGTTGATGTTTCTGATTTTGAAGAAGGTATAGAAAAGATAACAAGGGAAAATATTCTATTGAAAATAAATGAGATTAAACTCATATTCAAACACTCCCTTATAAAAGATACAGTATACAATATGATACTTAAAAAAAAGTTGAAAGAGTATCATCTGATTGTTGGTGAAGTAATGGAAAAACTCTTTATCAATGATGAGGAAAGGTTTAAAGACATAGCCTTCCATTATGAGAAAGGAGAAAATTTTGAAAAGGCAAAAATTTTTTATAGAAAATCTGGTGATTATTCTCATAAAAAATTCCGTTTCTCTGATGGTTTGAATTTTTATAAAAAAGCTTTAAACTATGCTTTTGATTTTTCCGAAAAATTATCAATTAGAATAAATTTTTTAAGGATGGAAATGTTACTTGGTATGTGGATTGATGCTAAGAAAGATTATGAACAGATCTTAAATGAAATCGTTGATTATCCTGAAAATGAGTTGAAAGCTGAAATTTTAAAAGATTATGGTGACCTTCTTTTCCAGATGGGATTTTACGAAGAATGTGAAAAATATCTTGATAAATCTTATGAAATTTTTGTAAGGTTCAAAGATAAAGAAAAAATAGCAGATATTTTGAGTATTAAGGGACAAATATTGTGGAGAAAGAACGAATATAAAAAAGCTATGGAGAATGTTGAGAAGATTTTAGAGATAGTTGATGAAAATAGTGATCCTGAAACTTATGCTAACGCTTTTTTAACAAAAGGGAATATTGCCAAAGATATGGGTGATTACGATGAGTCTGTAAAAAATTATGAAGTTGTTTTAAAGGTTGCCAAAAAGAACAATCTACTTTTAACTTTAAATGCAGTTTATGGAAATCTTGGTCTTATAAACTGGATGAAAGGGGATTTTGAAAAGGCATTATCTTACTATCTTGAGAACGAAAAAATTATGAAAGATGTAAACTCTAAAACTCCTTTATCATATCTTTATGGAAATCTTGGTGCTCTCTATTATTCCTTAAAAGATTACACAAAAGCTGAAGATTATTTTTCAAAACAACTTAAAATTTCGAGGGAGTTGAACGATAGAAAGAGTATAAGGATAGTTTTAAATAACCTTGGAGGAATAGCCAACATAAAAGGGGATTATGTAGCAGAATCTGAATTCTATAAAGAATCTTTAAAGATAGCTGAAGATCTTGGGGATAGAAAAGGGAAAAGAACCGTTCTGTCAAATTTGGGGCAACTCTATGGACTTCTTGGAGATTTTGATGTTTCCGTTTCATACCTGAAAGAGAGTATAGAAATTGCAAAACAGATAGATGATAAGATGGGTATAGCTTTAAACAACTATTACCTATCACAGACATATTTTATAAACAATCTTTTTGAACTTTCTTTAAAACATGTAGAGGAAGCTTTATCACTTTTGGAAGAAATTGAGTTGAAACAGTACTACTATCATTCTTTGCTGTTAAAAGGAGAAATCCTTCTTAAAATGGGTGACTTTGAAAACGGTTTAAAACTTCTTGATGAAGGGATAGAGTTTTTAAAAAGTAGAAAAGAATATGAGGAATATTTTGTTAAATATACTCTTTTGAAACTTTTTTATGAAATAAAAGATGAGAATGAATTTATAGATAAAGTTAAAGATTTGATTTTTAAATATGATGAAGAGAGTATAAAAGGTGAAATTTACTATACTCTTTACAAAAAGACGAAGAGGGAAGATTTCAGGAAAGAGGCTTTGAAAATTTATGAAAAATTTTATGAAAAGTTCAAAAATTATAACAATTTTTTAAGATTGGAAGAGTTGACTAAAGATAGTTGAAAAATTTTTTATATATGATATATTTACCTTCTAAAAAGGAGATTGTTTATGATGTCTAAATTGAGAAAAAATATGACTATAGTATTTGTTATAGTTATTCTTTCATTCGTTCTATTCATTTTTCTTGATTGGGGTATGAACCTTGCTTCATCGAACAATACTGAAAAAGGAAATTTTATAGGTAAAGTGAACAAAACGAAGATAACCTATAACCAGTTGAACGATCAGTTCTTAAAATTGAGAAAAACATATCTTGCGAATTCCAACAGAACAAATCTCGATCAGCAGACTGAAAACGAGCTGCTCGATCAGGCTTTCAACCAGTTGGTAACAAAAACAATTTTCGATGATATAATTAAAAAATACAATTATAATGTAGATAGACAGGAAATACTTGATATACTTTACAATGTTCCTCCTCAGGAGATAAAAAATGATGAGAGATTTTATAAGGAAGGAAAATTTGATTACCAGCTTTATAAGCAGATAATAGATGATCCAAACAATGCAGAGTTCAAAATTTCATATTATAACCAGATAGTTGAAAATCTTCCAAAGGTTAAAATACAATCAGACCTTGTTTCAGGTATAAAGATCCAGAATGATGAAATTGGAAGATTGATCAAGTTGAATGAAACTAAGGTTCAGGTTGAGTATGTTGTTGTTCCAACGATTATAGATGTTCCACCAACAGTTTCCGATGAGGAAGCGAAAGAATATTTCGACAATAAAAAATATATTTTTGAAAAAAATAGAGAGGTTGTTCTTTCCTACATTGAAATTAGTAAAAATCCGTCTACAGAGGATATTTTGAATGCAAAAGAGAATATTGAAGGTTTAAGAAACGACATCATAAATGGTAATTTAACTTTTGAAAAAGCTGCACAACTCTATTCGGATGATTATGGTTCAGCAGTCAACGGAGGTTCTTTAGGATATTTCAAAAAAGGTCAAATGGTAAAAGAGTTCGAAGATGCGGCTTTCGGTTTGAAGGTTAACGAGATCTCTGCTCCAGTTAAAACTGTATTCGGATGGCATTTGATAAGAGTTGAGGATATAAAAAGAGATTCTATAAAAGCAAGTCATATACTTATAAGAACACTCCCATCCTATGAAACGGTTTCCTCTATTAAACAGAGATGTGATAACCTTTTAAACAAAATAAAGGAAAAAGGGCTTGAAAAGGTTGCAGAGAGTGAATCTTTGAAAGTTTTTACAACCAAACCTTTTGATCCTGAAGATGGTTACATACCTGATTTTGATAACCCTCAAAGGATAATAAATTTTGTTAACAGCTCAAAAGAAGGGGATGTGAAGGTTATAGAACTTTCAGACAGATTTGTTATAGCAAGGATAGATAAAAAGAATATTTCTAAGGATGTAAAGTTTGAGGATGTCAAAGAGCAGGTAAAAAATTATATGATAGGAAAGAAGAGAAAAATATTATCAGCTTTAAAATTATCCAAATATGTTGAAATAATAAGCAAAGAGAACATATCTCTTGAAAATTTTGCAAAAAAGAATAAACTTATTTACCACAAAACAGGTTTTCAAACGATCTCTGAAAAGTTGTTGGATGTTGATAACCAGTATCAATTCTTTGGGGCAATTTTTGCAGCAGCACCTCAAAAGGTTTACTATCTTACAGGTGAAAACAATGGATACATTTTTAGAGTTTTGAAGATAGAAGAACCTTCAAAGGAAAAGATGCAAGACTATTATGTAAAATATTTTCAGGCTTTGCATCAGGCAAAACAACAATCGGTTATAAACGATTGGATGAACCAGTTAAGAAAAAAATATTCTGTAACAGATTATAGATGATCAAGATGGCGGCATAGCTCAGTCGGTAGAGCAGAGGAATCATAATCCTCGTGTCCGGGGTTCGAGTCCCTGTGCCGTCATTTTTTTAAACTATGGAAAATTTAAAAGAAATTTTGTCAGAACTTTCAAGAGGTTGCGTAGATATACTTCCTGAGGGTGAACTTGAAAAAAAACTTTTGATCTCTGAAAAAGAGAATAGACCTTTAAGAGTTAAACTCGGAATAGATGCCTCAGGTCCCTACATACATCTTGGGTTCACAATACCTTTAAGGAAGTTGAAAAAGTTTCAAGAGTTTGGACATACGGCTGTTTTAATATTCGGTGATTTTACAGGTAAAATCGGTGATCCTACAGGGAAGAATAAAACAAGACCACAACTTTCAGATGAAGAGATAAAAGAGAATTTAAAAAATTACAAAGAGCAGGTTTTCAAAATTCTTGATCCCCAGAAAACAGAAATAAGATTGAATGGAGAATGGTCTGATAAACTTTCTCCACAGGATATTATTAAACTCTCTTCAAAGATGACGGTTGCAAGAATGCTTGAAAGGGATTATTTCGAACAGAGATACAAAAGTGGAATACCTATATCCCTCCATGAATTTCTTTATCCTTTATTTCAAGCTTACGATTCAGTCGCAGTTAAAGCTGATATAGAGCTTGGAGGCACCGATCAGAAGTTCAACCTTCTTCTTGGTAGGGAGATACAGGAAGAGTATGGTATACCCGGACAAGTGATTATGACACTCCCTCTTCTTGAGGGAATAGATGGAACAAGGAAAATGTCAAAATCTTATGATAACTATGTTGGAATAACTGAAAATCCTACACAGATATTTGGAAAATTGATGTCCATCCCTGATAACCTTATTACAAAATATATGCTTCTTACAACAGATATACCTGAGGATATGATAAAAAAGTATGAAATGGAAATGAAAGATGGTAAAAATCCAAAAGATTATAAAGTAATTCTTGCTAAAACGATTGTCCAGATGTATTACTCAAAAGAGGAAAGTGAAAGGTGTGAAGAGGAGTTCAACAGAATTTTTAAAGAGAAGGGAATTCCAGATAACATCCCTTTGATAAAAGTTTCTCCTGAAGATAAGGATATCAAAATAACTAATTTTTTAAAAAAGTATGAATTAACAGAATCAACATCTGAGGCGAGTAGGATTATAAAAGGAAAAGGACTGAAAATTAACAATGTCGTTATAGATGATTTTAACTATCAATACACACCAAAAAAGGGTGATATAATTCAGGTTGGGAAGAAAAAGTTTGCAAAGGTCGATTAAACTTTTATTTTTAATCTTTCTTTTGATTCCAATATTTTCGGAAGAGTATTCATATAAAGTTAAAATGGAACTTTTTTCAGGTAAAAGTGTTATTAAAGAAAATGTTTTTGATGACACACTTTTTATAGAGATAAAAACAGATGTGGCTTTTGGCACATTTAAAATAGAAAATCTTGGGAAGATATATTTGAAAGAACTAAAACCTATCGTAATAATTTCAAAATATAACAAAGCAGGTAAAAAAAGTGAAGGTGTTGTAAAATTTTTTGAAAATTCAATAGAGACATCTTTGACAGGTGAGAATAAAAAATTTTACGATTCTTTAAAATTTGAGCCTAACGATTGGCTCATCCTCCCGTTCTTTCTAAAGTATTACGATAAAGATTTTTATAGATGTTCTATGATACATGGTGATTATGAATTGAAAAGAGCATATTTCAATGATACAATATTATGGAAAGATGAAAAAAAAAGTTTAGTAATTAAATTATATAAAGACAAGTTCATCTATATGAGATCTGGCAAAATTTTGATGGAGATAAATAATGGAAAATAAATTTAAAGAAGAAATTTTAAAATTAAAAAAGGAAAAAGATTTTGTTATAATAGCACACAACTATCAGATAGGAGATATTCAGGATGTTGCAGATTTTGTTGGCGATTCACTTGAACTGAGTAGAGTTATAAAAGATATTGATAAAAAAAATGTTATTTTTGCGGGTGTAAGGTTTATGGCTGAAACTGCAAAGATACTTTCACCAGAAAAGAATATAATACTACCAGTTTCATCAGCAGGTTGTGAAATGGCAGATATGGTTGAAATAGAGAAAGTAAAAAAATTGCAGGAAGAAAATAAAAATGCCAAAACTGTTTGTTATGTGAACACAACCGCTCTTGTAAAATCTATTTGTGATATATGTTGTACATCTGCAAACGCTGTTAAAGTTGTTAATTCTTTGAAAGAAAAGGAAATAATATTTTTACCTGATAAAAATCTTGCTGCTTTTGTAAGAAGGAATACTGATAAAAAGATTATAAGTTATGAAGGTTTCTGCTATGTTCATAACCAGTTCAATATTCTTGATGTTAGGAGAGCGAGAGAAAAATATACTGATGCAACAATAATGATACACCCTGAAGCACCTGAGGATGTGCAGCTTTTATGTGATGTTATACTTTCTACAGGTGGAATGGTTAAATATCCAAAAGAGAGTAAAAATAACCAGTTCGTTGTTGGAACTGAGGAAGGTATGATATACAGGTTAGAAAAATTGTATCCTGATAAAAAGTTTTTTCCTTTAAGAGAGAAACCAAAAGCTATATGTAACAACATGAAAAAAACCACATTGGAAGATATTCTTCTTTCTTTGAGGGGAGAAGGTGGAGAGAATATTTTTATAGAGGAAACTATAAGATTAAAAGCTTTAAAATCAATTGAAAGAATGATTGAAATATTATGAAAATCGTAGAAGTGAAGGATAAAAAAGATTTAAAAAGGTTTATAGATTTTCAATATTCACTTTATAAAGATTGCAAATATTTTGTTCCACCTTTAAGGGATGACACTTTCAACACTTTAAACAGAGAAAAAAATCCCGCATTCAAATATTCTGATGTTATGATATGGATGGTTGAGGAGAATAAAAATGTTCTTGGGAGATTGGTCGGAATAATTAACAGAAAAGAGATAGAGATTTGGGAAAAAAATATTGGAAGGTTCGGATGGGTTGATTTTGTTGATGATTTTGAGGTTTCTGGTCTATTATTTTCAACCTATGAAAATTGGCTTAAAAAAAATGGTATATTTGAAAGCCATGGACCAATGGGTTTTACCGATCTTGACCCAGAAGGTATGCTTATAGAAGGTTTTGACGAACTTGGCACACTCCCGATGATATACAACTATGAATATTATCCCAAACATCTTGAAAAACTTGGATATGTTAAGGATATAGACTGGGTTGAGTTTGAAGTAAAAGTTCCATCTAAAATTCCTGAGAAAATTTTAAGGGTTAACAATATTGTTCAAGAGAAACTAAATGTTTCCATTTTGGATATTAAAAAGGCTAAAGAACTTAAAAAATATGCTATGAAGATTTTTGAAATTCTGAATGAATCATACTCTACTTTGTATGGATTTGTACCTCTTGAAAAAGAGCAGATGGAGTCATACACTCAGCAATATTTTGGTTTTATAAATCCAGATTATGTTAAAATAGTTGTTGATAAAGAAAAAAATCCAATAGGTTTCGGTATTGCTATGCCATCTCTATCTGAAGCGTTGCAAAAATCGAAAGGAAAAATCTTCCCATTCGGTTTTATACATCTTTTATGGGCTTTGAAGTTTCCCAAAAAGATAGACCTTTACCTTGTTGCCGTTAAAAAGGAATATATGGGTAGTGGAGTCAACGCTCTTCTTATTACAGAGATTACAAAATCGTGCATTAAAAATAGAATAGTTTCAGCGGAAACGAGTGGGGAACTTGAAAACAATTTAAAGATACAATCTTTCTGGAAATATTTCGAACACAGACAGCATAAAAGAAGGAGATGTTTCTATAAAAAGTTGAGTTGAATTTATGAAAAATCTATTGGATGATAAATATTGGAACAAAAAATATGAAAAAGGCTCTCTATATGATGGGCTCTACCATTCAAACTTACCAAAAAAGTTCTCGAAATTCTTTATTCCATTTTTATATACCGATCAGATAAAAAAAATAAAAAAATACTTGAGAAATGAAAAAATTTTGAAAATTGTTGAAATTGGATCTGCACCAGGTTTTTTTCTTATTGAGATTGCAAAAATTTTTTCAGCACAGCCATTTGGAATAGAAAAATCAGAAAATGGTTATGAAATGAATAAAAGAATATTCACCTTTTATGGTTACAATGAAGAAAATGTTTTGTTTAAAGATTTTTTCGACAAAGATATAGAGACATTTTCTAATTATTTTGATGCTGTTATTTCAAGAGGTTTTATCGAACATTTTGATAATCCATCGGATGTTTTGAAAAGGCATCTTTTAATTTTAAGAAATGATGGATTCATTATTGTTACAGTTCCAAACAAAAAAAATTTAAATAGATTTTTATCAAAATTTTTTAAAAGTGAATCGTTAGAAGGTCATAATTTAAAAGTTATGAATTTAAAGTTCTTTAAAAAATTTGCGGAAGAAAATAATCTCTCTATTATTTTTTTAGGTTATATAGGAATTTTTGATATTTATCAGATAAACCCATCGTTAAAGAAAAAGAAAATATATAATCTTTTTATGAAATTTCAAAAGATACTCTATCTTCTTTTCAACTTCTTACCTGAAAGTGTAAATCTCAATTCATCTTTCTATAGTCCATCGATTTTATTTATTGCTAAAAAAAATGGTTAATTTAAAATAAAAGCTTTTTATTTACTTTTTTAAATATTTGCATATAATTGAAAAAATTTGGAGTTTTTATGGATAAAGTTTACGATTTCAAAAGATGTGAAGAGAAATGGAACAGTATCTATAATGAAAGAAAACCTTTCAAGGTTAAAATAGATCATTCCAAAAAACCTTACACTATTGTGATCCCCCCTCCAAATGTTACAGATATTTTACATCTTGGACATGCTTTCAACAATACGATACAGGATATTTTGATAAGGTACCATAGGAATAAAGGGTACAACGCTCTATGGGTCCCCGGAACGGATCATGCTGGAATAGCGACACAGGTTGTTGTTGAAAGGAATTTGAAGAAGGAAGGTAAGAAAAAAGATGACCTTGGAAGAGAACATTTTGAGAAAGAGGTTTGGAATTGGGCTGAAGAGCATAAAAATATAATTTTAAACCAGTTGAAAGCTCTTGGAGCAACCTGTGATTGGGATAGAACAAAATTTACTCTCGATGAGGACATGTCGAGAACCGTTGCTTTTGTTTTTAAAAAATTATACGAAAAAGGTTACATATACAAAGGTAACTATATAGTCAACTGGTGTCCAAGATGCCATACAGCTTTGTCTGATGAAGAGGTTGATTACAATCCCAAAAAAGGAAAATTGTACTATATAAGATATCCTTTTAAAAAGAGGGATGGTTATATAGTTGTTGCAACAACAAGACCAGAAACAATGCTTGGTGATACCGCAGTGGCTGTAAACCCTTCAGATGAGACAAAGAATAAACTTATTGGTGAGAGTGTAATAGTTCCTCTTATAAACCGAGAGATAAAAATAATAGGTGATGATTTTGTTGATATAAATTTTGGAACAGGATTCGTTAAGGTTACCCCTGCTCATGATCCCAACGATTTTGTTATGGGCGAAAAACATTCACTTGAAAAGATAATAGTGCTTGATACAAAAGGTTTCATAAACGAAAATGGTGGGAAATATAAAGGTCTTGACAGATACAAAGCGAGAGAAGAGATTTTAAAAGATTTGGAGAGTTTGAATCTTTTGGAAAAGATAGAGGATTATGAGAATTCTGTTGGAGAATGTTACAGATGTAAAACTGTGGTTGAGCCATACCTTTCTGAACAATGGTTTGTTAAGATGGATGAACTTGCGAAACCTGCACTGAAAGCTTCAATTGAAAAAGAGTTGAGATTTTTCCCACAAAGGTGGCAGGGTGTTTACAACCACTGGCTTTCAAATATAAAACCCTGGTGTATTTCAAGACAGTTATGGTGGGGACATAGGATACCTGTTTACTATTGTGATAGTTGCAAAAAAGAGGTGGTTTCAGTTGATAAGATAGAAGTTTGTCCAGAATGTGGTGGGAAAGTTCATCAGGATGAGAATGTTCTCGATACATGGTTTTCATCATGGTTATGGCCTTTCGCAACACTCGGATGGATAGATGGGAAAGAAGATTTTAAATATTTTTATCCAACAAAAGTTATAGTTTCAGCATCAGAGATTCTTTTCTTCTGGATCGCGAGAATGATAATGGCTGGAATCGAATTCACAGGTGAACTTCCATTTAAAGATATTTACATTCATGGAACTATAAGGGATAGTCGTGGAATAAAAATGTCCAAATCTCTTGGTAATGGAATAGATCCTTTGATAATAATCAACAAATTCGGAGCGGATGCTTTGAGGTTCACTCTTATATTTCTTTCTGGTCAGGGAACGGATCCGAAGATTTCTGAAAAATCTTTTGAACTCGGAAGAAATTTTGCAAACAAGATATGGAATGCAACGAGACTTATTCTTGGTCAAAATGAGAATGAAATTGTTATAGAAAAAGAGGAAAAAGATGATTTCGATAGATGGATTTTACATCTTCTATCTAAATTTGAAAAAGATTTTCAAAACTCTGTTGAAAACTATAGATTGTCTGAAGGAGCAGAGGAACTTTACAATTTCTTCTGGAAAGATTTTTGTGATTGGTACCTTGAAATAATGAAAGTGAAAGAAAAGGGAAACGGAAACTCTCTTTTTGTATTGAAAAGATTTTTAAGAAATCTTAACCCTTATATGCCATACATTTCTGAGGAGATCAATTCTCTTCTCGGTAGTGAAAAAATGATTCATGAAGAGGAGTATAAGAGTTTCGAATATTTTGACGAAAGGAGTTTTGAAAATGTTGAGATGTTCAAATCTTTGGTAGTTTCTATTAGAAATATAGTTTCTGAAACTGGAGTTAAAAACATTTTTGTGAGATATGATGGGAAAGATTTTGAATTTTTGAATAGGAATATTGAACTTATAAAAAAACTATCAAAGGTTGATACAATTGAATTCAAAAAAGATATACCACAGAGTGTTGTAGCAAAACCTTTTGAAGAGGGGATAGTATATATAAATTCAAAAGATATAGAGGATATCCAGTCTTTTATTAAAAAACTTGAAAAAGAAAAAGAGGAACTTGAAAAAGAGATAGATAAGAATAGAAAACTTTTGGAGAATGAAAACTTTATAAAAAAAGCTGAAAATGAAGTTGTTGAGGAAACGAAAAGAAAGATAGAAGAGTTTTTATTAAAACTTGATAGGGTGAGGGAGATTTTAAAAGGTATAAGATGAAGATCAACATAAAACAGGGAATAAAGATATTCATTTTAATAACTGTAATTGCAAGCACATTGATCCTTATATTGACTGTATCAAAAGATACATGGGAACACTTGAAAAGTATAAAACCAATTTATTTTCTTTTAACACTGATTGCACTACTTTTTTATTATTATCTTGATGGTGTTAGGGTAAAATATCTTGCAAAGGGACTTGGGTATAACATCTCAGTTTTTACAGGTGTTGAAGTTGTTGTTTCTGGTATTTTTCTTGCAGCTATAACGCCTTTTCAAACTGGAGGTTACCCTGTTCAGGTATACTATTTAAAAAAGAATGGAATTCCTTATGGAGAGGGGACACTCATTTTGTTCATGAGGGGAATTCTTGCAGTTATTTTCCATATAGTTGCTCTTCCTTTCATTTTTTTAACATACTCATATCTTCTAAAAAATAATGTTGTTGAATGGATCATAAAATACATTATCATTTTTTATCCTCTTTTATTGATAGTTTCTACTATAATATATTTTCTTCCCGAAAAATTTTTAAAGTTTCTTGAAAATCTGGATAACAGATTTTTTTCTAAAAATAAAAGTGGAAAAAGTCCAATCAAAAGATTTTCAGATTTTGTAAAAAGAGAGATCAACTATTTCAAGGATGGTTTAAAATATTATTTTAAAAAAAGAAAAACTCTTCTGTTTATTTTACTTTTTTTAACTTTTTTTTCATATACAATTTTCTTATCGATAGCAGTTTTAATACTTTTCGGGCTCGGCGTTAAAGTTACACATCCCCTTGCAGTTGCAAACCTGCAGTTTTTACATAATTTTTTGGTATATTTTATGCCAACACCTGGAGCCAGTGGTATAGCTGAAACAGTTTTTGCAATCCTTTTTAAAGATATATGTCCAAAGGAAATTCTTGGAATTTATGCTATAATTTGGAGATTTTTCACTTTCACCATCGGTGCCTTTATAGGAGGGATATTGACTTTGAAGATAGTTCAGAAAACTGGAAAGAGTATTGAGCAGATCATAGATGAATCCCCGGGAGAAAATAAGGTTGAAAAGTAAAATAAAAAAAGGACTTTTACTTTTTTTTATCTTTACCCTTTCAGCTTACATAATAATCTTTTTTTTCTATGTAAAAGATACACCAAAAAATATAAAAATTCATTTTGAATTTTTGAACCTTTTTGCAATCATTTTACTATTTTTTTTATCAAACTTTTTCAACATTTTAAGGGTTTATTTTCTTGGGAAAATTTTTAACAGGGAATTCAATTTTTCAGATAGTTATATTTTTACTCTTGGAGGAGTTCTTCTCGCTCTTATAACTCCTTTTCAATCTGGTGGTATGCCATTCCAACTCTTTCTTCTTTCAAAAAAGAAGATTAATCTCGGTAACGCAACATCTGTTCTTCTTATGAGAGGCTTTCAGTCAGTTATAGTTTTTATTTTAACTATTCCCTTTATGCTTATATACCTTCAAAATGTTCTTTCTACATCTTATGTTGGAAACCTAAAAAAATATTTTATGATAATTTATTCTTTCGCTTTTACAATTTTAATTTTTATTGTTATTTTTAATAACAAATTGAAAATTATATTAGAAAAAAAATTGTCAGATAACCTTTTAAAAAAAATTTTGATAAAAATTGTAAATTTCTTTTCTAACTTTACAGGTGGAATTAAAACAATTTTCACAGATGGTATAAAAGAAAACATTATTTCTTTGATTTCAACTTTCATATCACTTTACTCCTATTTTGCCCTCTCTTATTTTGTTATAAAACTTTTCAACTCTGATGTTGATTTTATGAAAGCATTTTCCCTGCAATTTTTATTAACATACCTTTCAGCTTTCGTTCCAACTCCCGGATCGAGTGGAGTTGCTGAGGGAGGTACAGCTTTATTTTTCTCTCAGATAGTTGGAAAAGAGAATATTCTTATATATATATTTCTTTTCAGATTAATATCAACATATATACCAGCTTTTCTTGGATTGTTCTCATTTTTAAAAATTAAGGATTGGGAAATGTCAGCATCCAATGTTGACTAAATATTTTTTTGGATTAATATTTTTCTATGCTTATAAAATTTATTCTTTCTTATTATAAAAAAACACCTCTCAGAATAATATTTGGTTTTTTGATGCTTATTTTGGTTGATATCGTACAGCTTATAATTCCCCGTGTTGCCCAGAAATCTATAGATTACATAGTTCTTGGAAAAGATTATTTTGATAAAATAGTTTTTCTAACAATTATAATAGGTCTACTCGCTTTAAGTATAGGTATTTTGAGATTCTCTTGGAGAATGATAATACTCGGGATGTCACATTTTATAGAATACGATTTTAAAAATAAGTTATATGATCACCTTTTGAAACTTGATGTTTCATTCTTCAACAGGGTTAAAACAGGTGATCTTATGGCACATATGACCAACGATATGCAGGCTATTAGAATGTCAACAGCTTTTGGTATAATTTCAGCGTTCGATTCTGTTTTTCTTTTCCTTGCAACTCTAATTTTCATGTTGAGGATGAATGTTAAACTAACTCTTTTGGCACTCCTCCCTTTACCTTTTGTATCTATAATAACACTTATTTCTATGAAGTTGAATTTTAAATATTTCAAAAAAGTTCAGGAATCTTTTTCAAATATGACAGATAAAGTTCAAGAGTTGATATCTGGAATAAAGATAGTCCAATCGTTCAACCAGCAGGAAAAGGAAATCCAAAGGTTTAATATAATCAGTAAAGATTATGTTGATAAGAATATTATTCTAATAAAGATTTGGGGAATAATGTTCCCATTGATTTTCTTCTTTTCAGATTTGGGAGCAGCGATAGTTTTATTTTTCGGAGGACAGCAGACGATTTTGGGAGAAATATCGACAGGACAATTCATTGCATTTTTTGTTTACCTTGGCATCATAACTTGGCCTATGATGGCTGTTGGTTTCGCATCAAACATATTCCAGAGAGGAAATGCTTCTTTTAAAAGAGTTTATGAATTCTTGAAAGAGGAACCGAAGATTAAAAATAAGAAAGATGCGAAATACATTCTACCTGAAGGTGATATAGAGTTTAAAGATGTTTCGTTCTACTATGATAAAGGTAACTACATTCTCGATAAGGTCTCCTTAAAGATAAACAAAGGAGAATATGTTGGAATCATAGGAAGGATAGGAACAGGAAAAACAACATTGATAAAACTTATACTAAGGATACTTATCGAGAGGGAAGGGAAAATTCTTTTTGACGGTATAGATGCTAACGATATTATGATAGAAGGTATAAGGGACACTATTGGATATGTCCCACAGGATTCTTTTCTCTTTTCTATGACCATAAGGGATAACATTAGGTTTGCTAATAAAGATGCTGATGATAAATTTATAGATGAAGTTATAAGAATATCATCATTCGATAAGGATCTAAAAGATTTTAAAGATGGGCTCAACACTCTTGTTGGAGAAAGAGGTGTAACACTTTCCGGTGGTCAAAAACAGAGATTATGTATAGCGAGAGCTCTGGTAAGAAAACCAAAAATCCTGATTCTCGATGATGCCTTGAGTGCTGTTGACACTAATACTGAAAAAGAGATCCTGAAAAACCTTTACAACTATTCAAAAAATATAACAACAATAGTTATTTCACATAGGATCTCTTCATTCATAAATGCTGATAATATATATGTTCTAAAAGACGGAAAGATTGAAAGCTCTGGAAAACACGAAGAGTTGATATTGAAATCACCTGTTTACAGGGAATTTTACAGAATTCAAAAATTGGAAGAGTAGTATGGAAGAGGAAAGAAGTTATAAACTGTCAGATAAAAGAATTTTACAAGGAATATGGGATTATTCTAAAAAATATTTTTGGCAGATAATTTTTACCTTTATATTACTTCTCTTTATAAGTGGTTTGCAGGTTGTTTTACCACAAATATCAAGAAGGGCTATAGATGGGTATATAAGAAAAAATTATTCTAAAATAATTTTTAATGATAAAACTGAAAATATTTTCATTAAAAATTCTTCCTATACCCAAAAGATAGATTCATTTTTCCTGATCCCATCAAAAATATTAACTAAAGCTGATCTTATCCAACTTGAAAAAGATTCTTTGATAGATGACCTGAAATATTTCCCAATTGAGAAACAATTTTTAAATGAAGTCAAAAATAAAAATATAGAATATTTTGAAAGTGAAAAAAATATCTTTATTCCAGAAAATGAACTTTTAAAACTTGATAGAAAGACCCTCTATGAAGTTAGAAAGCAGGATATTTTCAATGTTAGGAAGTTCGCATTACTTTATGTCTTAATCCTTCTTCTACTATTCATTTTCAACTATGTTCAAGTTCTTATACTTTCAGTTGTTTCCGAAAAAATAATGTTCGATATGAGAGAGGATATTTTGAAACACATGCTTAACCTCTCGATGGATTTTTTCAACAGGAATCCTATAGGAAAACTCGTTACAAGAGCAACAAACGATGTTGCAGCATTAAGAGAACTCTTCACTGATGTTTTCGTTTATTCTGCGAAAGATATTTTAACTATAATTGGTATAATAGTGATGATGGTTAGAATGTCTTTAAAACTAAGCCTTATAATTCTTCTAACCTTACCATTCGTGATTTTAATTTTGATCTTCTTCCAAAATTTTGCAAGAATCTCATACAGAAAAGTTAGGGTAGCTGTTGCAAAATTGAACGCTTTCATTTCTGAATCTATCAGTGGAGTTTCTTTGATACAATCTTTCCACAAAGAAAAGGAATCTTTCGACGATTTTAACAGAATTGGAAAAGAGTTTTATGATGCTAATATGAACCAGCTTTTTATTTTCTCAATTTTCAGACCATTGATAGATGTGATATCATCACTAACATTAGCTGTTTTAATATATTTTGGTAGTCAGGGTATTTTTAAAGGAGAATTCACTTTAGGGATACTTTTTGCTTTTTTCTCATATATAGAACTTTTCTTCAGACCTATATTCGATTTCTCTGAAAAGTATAACATCTATCAGGGTGCTATGGCGGCATCAGAAAAGATATTCATACTACTTGATGAAAGATCTTCGATAGTTGAGAGTAAAGAGCCAAAAACTTTGAAAGAGTTTAAAGGTGAAGTTGAATTCAGAAATGTTTCATTCGAATACAAGAAGGGTGAGCCGGTTCTAAAGAATGTTACTTTCAAGATAGAACCAAACACATCTGCCGCTTTTGTTGGTGCTACGGGTGCTGGTAAAACAACAATAATAAATCTGCTTTTAAGATTCTTTGAACCAAACGAAGGGGAGATCTTGATAGATGGTGTAAATATAAAAGAGTTACCTTTAAAAGAACTTAGGGATTTCTTTGGTTTGGTTTTACAGGATGTAGTAATATTTTCAGGAGATATCAAATACAACATACTACTTTCAAGAGATATACCTTTTGAAAGGATGGAAAAATATTCAAAATATGTTAACGCTGACAAATTTATAGAAAAGTTACCTGAAAGGTATGATACTTTACTTAACGAAAGGGGAACAAACCTTTCAACCGGACAGAGACAGTTGATAGCTTTTGCAAGGGCTCTTGTTGGTGAACCAAAAATTCTTATACTTGATGAGGCAACCTCGAATATAGATTCTGAAACTGAGCATCTTATACAGGATGCTATCTCAAAGATAATGAAGGATAGAACAACGATCGCAATTGCACACAGGTTATCAACCATACAGGATGCTGATAAAATATATGTTTTGAATAAGGGAAGGATTGTTGAAGAAGGCAATCACAAAGAACTTATAGCCAAGAAAAACTACTACTGGGAACTCTACAAGTTGCAGTACATAAAATAGTTTGAAAACTCTATTCGACTTATCAAATTTTTCAACAATTTAAAAAACTCCATAAATTATCTTCCATCACGGATTTTCCCATTTCTTTAACATAATAGAAGAAATTCAACATTTAAATTGTATGTTTTACTTCTGTTCTTTTTATTTTTTCTTTACCGAAGAAGAGAAAAATTAATGTTCCAGTAATGCCAAATGCGAATGCAGTCATAAAGTTTACCTTTGGGCTTATATTCCACAAAAAACCTGCAGAGAAAGCTGCTACGGATACAGTTACATCACGGATAAGATAATAAGTACCAAAAGTTGAAGCTTTTGATTCGATAGGCGCAAGGTCGAGGATGAGAGATTTTCTTGTTGGTTCTCCAAATTCCTTTAAGCCTCTTATAATAAATGCTATAACAAGCATTCCAAAAGTTCTTGAATAGTAAATAATCAAAGGGAATATTGTAAAAAATATAAAAGTAATAACCACAAATGGTTTCTTTCCAAATTTGTCAGCAAGGTAGGCTATGGGGATATAGACGATCATCGCTGTTACCATTTCAATTGCTGTAAGAATACCAAATTGAAATGCGCTGAGATGTAAACAATTAACAACCCATATTACAACAAACGCATATGGTATTTGTTCAGCAAATCTTATAAGAATATCTGAAATCAGTAAAACTCTTAAGTTTGGATTTATTCCAGAAAAGGACTCCTTTATACTTATTCCTTTGCCTTTAATGATCGGATCGTCGGCCATATATTTTTTAATAAAGAAAATAGATACCAAAGCAAGAACAAAAGCACATAAAAAAGCAATTTTTACTCCTATAATTGTTCCATATATTCCTATTAAAGCTCCACCGAGGATGGGTCCGAGTCCCATAGGTATTCTTCTAACAAGAGAATGTAAGGATACTCCCATTGTTTGTTTTTCTTTTTTTACAGACTTGGAAACGAGACTCATTATTGCTGGAAGAGATATCGCACTCCATGAAATAAAAAAGATTGCACCTATAAGTACAGCTTGCCATCCAGAAAAAACTATCACAAAAAGATAACCGATTATTGCCATCAATATGAAAACTATTAAAGATTTTTTGTAACCTATCTTGTCACTAATGTATCCACCCGGGAAAGAGTAAAGAGCACCTAAAAGGTTGTCCATTCCATTTAAAAATGCAACAAATGCAGAAGATCCACCGAGAGAAACTATATAGAGTGGGAGGAATCTTTCTGCCATTTTCTCGCCGACTCCCAAGAATATAACCATAATAAGCATCGAAAGCATTGTTCTGTTCAAGCCAAGAAATTCGATTATTCTTTTTAAAATGTTTCTTTTTGCTGAGTCCATCTTTATTTTTTGTTTTCCTTTGCTAATTGTAATTTTAAAAATGCGTATAGTGCATCGTAAACCAAAAATTGTTTTTTTAAATTTTCGTAATCATCAGAAAAAATAATAGAAAATCCAGATGCGATTGCTTCAAGCCCTGCCGCATAAGTGTTCATATCAAGGTTGTTAGTATCTGCTGCATTTACTATATCAGCAATTTTGCGAAGTACTGGATCCTTTAGCCCATATTTTTCTAAGATCGTGACAAAACTACAATTTCCATCTTTATGACCTAACTCAATCCCTTCAGCATCAAAAGGGATTGCTCCTGTTTCTTCTGCTGTTTTCTTTACCATAGATGGAGCAACAAATAAAAACTCTGCCTCAGAATCGATAAACCTTTTTATAAGCCAGGGACATGCAACCCTGTCCACATGAACGTGTGCTCTTGTAACCCATTTCATTTCTACCTCCTTAAAATTGTTAATCGATATCTAACGGTTAAACTCTTAATTAATAAACAAATATTATAATACTTTTCAAAACGAAAAAAAGTGTTTTCAACTTTTTTCTTTTATCCAATTTTATAAACATTTTTTAATAAAAAATAAAAATTGTATCCAAAAGTCGAAATATTATTTAAATTAACACTATAAAAAAACATAATGTAGATATAGAAGTATTTTTGCCTAAAACCATTAAAAAAACAGATAACATATTCAACTCTCTAAAAAATTAAAAAAGGAAGACATAAAAAGTATTGGATGTTGAATGATTTATTTAAAGTGTCGTTTTTAGACTTGACAAAATTTGTTTGATAGTTATAATTAGATAAAACTAACATTATTAGATATAACTAATAATGACAGGTTGAAAACGATAGAATTGAATATTTTATAGATAGTTGAATAAATAAAACCTTGAAAAAAAAGAATATAAAAAAAGATTGATGTTAATAATCGAAAAGTTTAAAGATGTTAAACAAAAGGAAAGATAAATTTTAATTCACTATAAAAAGGAGGTTAGAATGCCACTAGGAGACAGAAGGGGTCCTTGGGGATTGGGACCGATGACAGGTAGAGGCTTAGGGTATTGTGCAGGATATGCACAGTCAGGTTACATGAATTCTTACAGGGGTGGTTTTGGGTATAGAAGAGGTTTTGGAAGAGGATTTGGCTTTAGATTTGGAAGATCTTTGTTTTCTTATTTTCCTTATGAAAATGTTCCATTGGAACACTTAGCAAAAAATGAAGCGGAACTTCTTCGTTCTCAAGCAGAAATTTTAAAAAATCAACTTGAGGATATTCAAAAAAGGATTGAGGTTTTAGAAAAAGAAAAGACACAAGATTAAGAATAGAACTATTAAATATGACGATGGAGGTTTGTTTTTTTATCTCCACCGTCTTTTTGCTAACCAAACTTGGAGAGGTTAAAATATGTCGGTTAATGTTGATAAAACCAAATGTGTTGGATGTGGGATATGTGTTGATTTTTGTCCTGTAAATGCTATAGCAATTTCAAATAGGAAGGCTTTTGTTGATAAGACAAAATGTACCGATTGTGGTTTTTGTATAGATAAATGTCCCAAAGGGGCACTGTCTATGGAGAATGTTAATATACCAAATATTAATAGCCATAATAATTTAGGCAGATATTTTAATGGTGAAAATGGTGGTACATTCGTTTCAGGACAAGGAAGAGGATTTGGTAGAGGTAGAGGATTGAGAAGAGGAATATTCGGATATGGACAAGGTAAAGGTAGAGGACGTGGCAAGGGAAATTTTTAAATGAAAATTTATATATTAAACTTTATATTGATTTTTACAAATTAAGAGAAGGAACAATTTCAAGGGAAAAATTTTTAACAAAATTATTAATGGTGGCAACAAGAGGAGGCAAGGATGAAAATTTGTGTAACTTCGACTGGTCAGTCTATTGATTCCGCAATGGATCCAAGATTTGGCAGATGCGCATACTTTATCATAATAGATCCTGATAGTATGGATTTTGAATCTATTCCAAACGATTCTGTAAACGCTGGTGGTGGAGCCGGCGTGAAATCTTCACAAACTTTAATAGATAAAGGAGTAGATGTCATTATCACTGGTGATGTAGGACCAAACGCTTTAAGAATTTTAAATACTTCAAATATAAAGGTTATCGTCGGAGTAAACGGAACGGTTAAAGAATTGGTTGAAAAGTTTAAAAAAGGTTTATTGGGGTAATCTAAAATATGATAATCTCTGTTGCAAGTGGAAAAGGTGGAACAGGCAAAACCTCGTTTGCTACAAATTTAGCATTATCTATTGATAATGTTCAACTTTTAGATTGCGATGTGGAGGAACCTAATTCTTATCTGTTTTTAAAACCAGAGATTAACAAAACTGAGAATCTTTTCATTTTGGTTCCATCTATTAATGAATCTCTATGTGATAACTGTGGTAAATGTGCAAAGTTTTGTGAATTCAATGCAATTTTTGTAAGCAGGGAGAAAACCTTTATCTTACCTGAACTTTGTCATAGCTGTGGAGGATGCAAAATCGTATGCCCTAAAGGTGCAATAAAAGAGGAACTACATAAAACCGGTACAATTTATTATGGGAATTCAAATGGGATAGAAATTATATATGGTGAACTTGAAGTAGGTGATGCTGTTGCTTCAAATGTTGTTAGGGAAGTAAAATCGAGAATGAACAAAAACAAAAATGTTATCATAGATTCTCCACCCGGGGCATCTTGTCCGGTTATAGAATCTGTCAAGAATAGTGATTTTAGTGTATTGGTTACAGAACCAACACCATTTGGTTTGCATGATTTAAAAATTGCGATAAGTCTTTTGAGGGAGATGAAAATACCTTTTGGTGTAGTGGTAAATAGAGCAGATATAGGGGATAGAAAAATATACGATTATTGCAAAAAAGAAGGTATAGATATTTTACTTGAGATCCCATTTGAAAGAAAAATAGCAGAACTCTATTCTAAAGGTATTCCATTTGTTTTAGAAATGGCAGAATGGAAAGAAAAATTTCAAAAACTTTTTAACACGATAAAAGAGAAGATACAAAAATGAAAGAGTTAGTTATTGTCAGTGGTAAGGGAGGCACGGGAAAAACAACGATAACAGCTTCATTTTCAGTACTTGCAGATAAAGTAATTGTTGCAGATTGTGATGTTGATGCTCCGGATCTACACCTTCTTTTACATCCAGAGTTAATTAAAAAATCTGAATTCAAGGGCTCGAAAGCAGCGTTGATAGATAAAAAAAGGTGTGTGGAATGTAACCTTTGCAGAGAAAATTGCAGGTTTGATGCAATTTCTGACGATTTTATTGTTGAACCACACAGTTGTGAAGGGTGTGGCGTCTGTGGACTTATTTGTCCTGTGAAAGCTATAGAAATGAAACAAAAGGTTTCTGGAAACATATACCTTTCCAAAATTGAAAATGGTTTTATGTCTCATGCTATGCTTGATCCAGGTGAAGAAAATTCTGGCAAACTTGTTACTTTTGTAAGAGATCAGGCTAAAGAAGTTGCTGTAAGTAAGAATATTGGGAAAATAATTATCGATGGGGCTCCCGGCATCAGCTGTCCTGTTATTTCTTCTATTACTGGAACGAGTGCTGGTGTGATAGTTACTGAACCAACAGTATCGGGTGTTCATGACCTTAAAAGAATACTCGAATTGATGGAACATTTCAGGATAAAACCTTTTATATTGATCAATAAATTTGATATAAACATAGAGAAAACAAAAGAGATTGAAGATTTCTGTCACTTGAAAAATTATGAGGTTGTAGGAAAGATTCCTTTTGACCCTTCAGTTACAAACGCTATGGCAAATGGAGAACCTGTTGTAAAGTTTGTTCCAGACAGTAAAGTATCAAAAGAGATAAAAAGGGTGTGGGAAAAAGTTTCAAAGATTTTTTAAAGAAACGATATGAGAAAAACAAAAGGTATCGCTTTTGGACCTGTGCCATCAAGAAGATTAGGAAAAAGCTTAGGGGTAAACAATATTCCTTTTAAAATCTGTAGTTACTCATGTGTTTATTGTCAACTGGGTAGGAGTTTGAAAATAACAATAGATAGAAAACCGTTTTATACACCAGAAGAAATTTTTAAAAGTGTAAATGAAAAGGTTAGGGTTGCTATTGAAAGAAGAGAAAAGATAGATTATATCACTTTTGTTCCAGATGGGGAACCAACTCTCGATATAAATTTAGAGAAAGAAGTTTCATTAATAAAACAATTATCTCTCCCTGTTGCGATTATTACAAACTCGAGTTTAATGTGGGATGAAGAGGTAAGAAAAGCCTTAATGAATTTTGATCTTGTTTCCATAAAAGTTGATGCGGTTTCTACAGATATATGGAAACAGATTGATAGAGGGTTTAAAAAACTTGATCTGGATAAGATTCTTGAAGGTGTTGAAAAGTTCAGCTCTGAATTTAAAGGTATTCTTATCTCTGAAACTATGGTTATCGATAATTTTGATTATGGGGATGAATTTAAAAAGATTGCGGAATATTTGTCGAACCTGAAAAATTTAAAGACCTCTTACCTATCGATTCCAACAAGACCAACTGCTGAAAAATGGGCTAATTCTCCAAAAGAAGAAACTATCAACTCATTTTTTCAAATATTTGAAAATAAATTGAAGGGCAGGGTAGAGTATCTTATAGGATATGAAGGAAATGCTTTTGCTTACTCAGGTAATGTGGAGGAAGATCTGTTAAGTATAACTGCTGTTCATCCAATGAGGGAAGATGCGGTAAAAGAGTTTTTAGAAAAAGACAGAAAAAATTTACACATAGTCGATTCACTTATAAAAAAAGGTAAACTTATAAAAGTTTATCATCAGGGGCATGTCTATTACATAAGAAAATTCAGATAGCCCTTTAAATTTTTTTGATCGTTTATGATCAATCGTATGAAATCCTTATCTTTTCATCTGTTAATGTTGCTTTTATCATTTCCTCCCGTTCAGGTGTATTCCATGTTCCAAGTTTTTGATGGGTAAGAAAATATTTTTGAGGTATTGGATGTGTTCCTATAACAACCTGCATCTTGTATTTTTCTTCTATGAACTCCTTAAAGTGTTGAATATATGGGCAAGGGGGATAACCCACAACCATTCCGGTTGCGAAGTGGATTACATTCGCTCCATTTTTTTTCATCTCTTCTGGAGCGTATTCTATATTTGGGCCAGGGCAACCACCGCAGGAAGTGTATCCAACAATTTCAACCTCTTTCCCTTGATAATTGCTGAACGCTCCAACTCTCTCTTTTAGTGATCTGAAACATTTTCCACCTGCACAGCTTTTATACCTATCACAAATAATAATTCCAATTTTAATTTTTTCTTCCATTATTCCTCCTCTTTAATTTTTAAAGATGAAAGTATTTATACTATTTTACCTATTGCAAATCCTGTATGCACAGCATCTATTATTTTATTTGGTTTTAGAGCATCTCCAACTAAATAGGTTTCATATTTTGTTTTTTCATATAGATTATGGTTGGAAACTCCTCCAAAAGAGACAATAAAATAATCCATTTCAATACTATTCCCTTCTCCGAAGGTTACAAACTTTTCAGTGATTTCTTTTATTGGAGAGTTTACAAAGTATTTCACATTTCTTTCAGAGAGTTCTTTCAACAAATAATTTTTACTTATTTTCTCCATTCCCCCTGCGATTTCTGAGAGCATTTCAAGAATAGTTACATCATTACCTTTTGAAGCGAGATAGAGTGCTGTTTCACAACCTACCAGTCCCCCTCCACCAACGATAACTTTTTTGTTCGTAATTTCGATTGTACCATTTAGAATTTTTTCAAAGGTGATCGAGTTTTTATTGTTTATACCTTTAATTGGCGGTATAAAAGCTTTGCTTCCGTTTGCTAAAATCACCGTATCTGGTTTAAAACTGTCTATATTTTCCTCCGTTGCTTCTTTATTCAATGTAATTTGGATACCTAATTTTTTTGTCATATTTGAGTAATATTCCAAAAGCCATTGAAGTTTTTCTTTTCCTGGTGGGAGAGTTGCAAGTTTCAGCGCTCCACCGATATGATCCTCTTTTTCCCATATATAAACTTTATGTCCCCTTTTAGCCATCGTTATCGCAGCTTCCAGTCCAGCGGGCCCTGCACCTACGACCAGTATTTTCTTTTGCTTTGTGGATGGAATAAATATTTCCTCATACTCGCTTTTGCCGACCAAAGGGTTTATCCCGCACCTTATTACAACTTCTTCATCGTGACGAGCTTTTATACATTCGCTACATCCGATACATTTTTTTATTTCATCTTCTCTACCACTTTCTGCCTTAATAGGGAAATCTGGATCTGCTATCAGAGTTCTTCCTAATGCTACTATATCTGCTTTTCCAGAAGCTATAATTTCGTCAGCAGTTTTTGGTGTTCTGATCATACCTACTGCGATTACCGGTATCTTTAATTCTTTTTTTAAAGAACTCGCAAAATCTGTTCTCCAAGCCTCAAAGTATTGCATAGGTTCAAGTCTATATTCTTTGTTTCCAAATCCAACATCTGCATGAACAGCGGCATAGCCAATTTCTTCAAAAGCTTTAGCGATCTTTACCCCTTCTTTTATATCTATACCTCCATTTATAAAGTCGATTACACCAACTCTTGCTGTTACAGTAAAATCTTTCCCACATAATTTTTTTATATTATCAATAATAATCTTTGCAAATCTTACTCTGTTTTCTAAATTACCTCCAAACTCATCTGTTCTTTTGTTTGAAAGAGGTGATAGGAATTGATTAACGAGAAGACCATGTGCGGCTTCAATTTCTACACCGTCAAATAAAGCCTTTTTTGCTCTTAATGCCGCTTGGGCAAATGATTCGGCAATATTATAGATCTCTTCTTTTGTAAGCTCTTTTGGGATGATATTGTCAGGTCTTAAACTTACTACCGAAGGAGCAACTGGGATTTTTCTGTCAGTGTATTCAAGTTCTGCAAAAAGACCCGGATGGGTGAGTTCCATAAACGCTAAACTACCATAATTATGTATACTGTAAGCAATTTTGCTCAAACCTGGAATAAATATATCGCTGTCTATCCTCGGTTGTAAAGCACCATTCCTTGCCTCAGGAAATTGAATACACATATTTTCAAGAATAACAAGAGCGGCACCACCTTTAGCTCTTCTTGTGTAGTGATATACAAATGCAGAATCAATCTCTCCTGAGTTTAATGCAAGATTTGTTGAAATTGGCGGAAAAATTATTCGGTTTTTCAACATCAGATTCCCAACTTTAATTTCTGAAAATAAATGTTTATAATTCATATATTATCCTTTTTTGTTTTTCAATATGTTGAGAATATCTTATAAATATTTTGCTTGTAACCCTTTATTATTACTTTTGACATTTTTTATGATAATATCTATTCAAATCTATGTCAATATTGTGACAGCAAATAGATCTGAAGATAAAAATTTGAATTTCAAAATTAAATTTTACAATTTAAAGCGGTGAAGTTTAGATACTATATTTTTCTGAACATGTTAAATGTTTTAGTGTTCAACATGAAAATGTTTTGAAAATTTTTAAAGATAGATCAGCGGAAATTTACTTTCATTAAAATATAATTTTATTTTAAAAAATTAAAATTTTAAAATAAGTTGAATACCACATAACACTATAATAGAAATATTTGAAAAATGTAGTTAACACAAATGGATCAAAATAGGGGTTAATTTTAAAAGTGATGAAAGTTGACAACATTCAATATTCTGTTATGATAAAAAGATATGAAAAATATTCTTATAACAGGTGGTGCTGGTTTTATAGGGAGTTCTCTCTATAAAAAACTCGATCAAAAGAAATATAATATTTTCATCATTGATAATTTTTCAGATTATTATGATGTTAGACAGAAGCTTTACAATCTTTATCTGACAAAAAAGATAGAAAAAAATAAAAATTACAAAAACATTTTTAATATTGATATAAAGGACAAAAAAAATTTAGAGGATTTTTTTAAAGAGTATAAAATAGATCTTATTATACATCTTGCAGCACTTCCCGGTGTCCATTTTTCAAACGAAATGATGCGAGATTATTTTGAGAATAATGTAAAAGGAAGTTTCAACATTTTTGAAATGGCAAAAAAATATAGAATTGAAAAAATTATTTTTTCTTCTTCATCTTCGATTTATGGTAACAATAGAGTTCCTTTCAAAGAAAATTTTACTCCATCTCCAATATCTTTTTATGGCTTTACAAAAGTTGAAGGAGAAAATATCGCAAAATTCTTCTGTGAAAATTTTGGTATGGATTTTCTTATTTTGAGGTTGTTCACATTCTATGGACCTTCACAGAGACCAGATCTGATGTTACATAAATTTTTTTTAAACCATTATAAAGGGAAAAGATCTGTTGTATTTCCAAACACTGAAAGGGATTTCACATACATAGATGATGGAGTTGAGATGATAAAAAGATCGATAGAGTATGTTGAAAACTTAAAAGGTTTGGATATTTTAAACATAGGATGTTCAAAACCTGTGAAAATAGAGGAAGTTTTGAGGATAATAAAAAAACTGATTCCAGATTTCAAATATGTTGAAGAGGAAAGAAAAAGTTTTGATATGAAAAAAACATTCGCCGATATAAAAAAAAGTAAAAAGATTTTAAACTATGAACCCAGGACTGATATTGAAGAAGGGATAAGGAAGTTTTACCTTTGGTTTAAAGA
The DNA here is from genome assembly GCA_002441125.1 of Caldifarciminota bacterium UBA6260. Taxonomy (GTDB): domain Bacteria; phylum Hydrothermota; class 32-111; order 32-111; family 32-111; genus 32-111. The sequence goes on along the minus strand of DJVI01000003.1, from coordinate 183,355 downwards.
ATATTATAGATTTTGATATGGATGTTGATAACAGTTTCTTAAATGAATTGAACGAAAAACAGAGAGAGGCGGTTTTATACCTAAAATCTCCATTACTCGTTCTTGCTGGAGCAGGTTCTGGAAAAACAAGAGTTTTAACATACAAAATTTTTTATCTTTTAAAAAAGGATCTTTCAAACCCGGAGAACATCTTTGCTGTAACTTTTACAAACAAAGCTGCGGATGAGATGAAAGAAAGAGTTGAAAAGCTTTTAGGGTATCCTGTGAAAAATATGATGATAGGAACTTTCCATTCTATGTGTGTAAGGATAATAAAAAGGTTCAGATGGGAAAGGATGAAAAATCCATATTTTTCAATATACGATGTTGATGATTCTAAAAGTGTTATAAAAAATATTTTAAAAGAAAAAAATATTCATGATCTTGAACCAAAGGTTGTTTGTAGGATAATTTCATCTTTGAAAAACAAAATGATTTCCCCTGACGATCTTGACTCTGAAGATTATTCATTTAAAAAAATAAAAGATATATATATTCAGTATCAGGAAACTTTGAAAAAAAATGATGCTTACGATTTTGATGATCTGCTTTTAGAAACTATAAGGATTTTTGATGAGAATGAAATCTTCAGAAAAAAATTTTCCGAAAGAATCAAATATATCCTTGTTGACGAATATCAGGATACAAACTATGCTCAATTTTTGATTTTAAAAAGTATATACGATGGGAAAAACCATATAACGGTAGTTGGTGATGATGATCAATCGATATACGGTTTCAGAGGTGCAGAGATAAAAAATATCCTCGAATTCGAAAAGCATTTTCCGGAAACAAAAATAGTGAAACTTGAACAGAACTATCGTTCGACAAGAAATATTCTGAATATAGCGAACAAAGTTATTAAAAACAATTTAAAAAGGAAAGAAAAAGTTTTATGGTCATCTTTTGAGGATGGGGAGAATGTTAGAATTGTTAGATGTAAAGATGAGAGGGATGAAGCACTTTTTGTTGTTGATAAGATACTCGAGATTAAAAACAGTCGAGGTAAAAGGTTGAAAGATTTTGCTATACTCTATAGGACTAATGCACAATCAAGACCTTTTGAAGAGATTTTGAGAAAAAACAATGTAAGGTATACTATAATAGGTAACATAAAATTTTTTGAAAGAAAAGAGATAAAAGATCTTCTTTCATACTTATCCTTTACAGTGAATAAGAACGATGAGATCTCTTTAAAAAGGATAATAAATTTTCCAAAGAGAGGAATAGGCGATGTTACATTAAAATATATTATAGAGAATGCGAGATCTAAAGACCTTTCGATATGGGATAGTTTGAAAAATTTTGATACGGATTTTTCTGAAAACACAAAAGTTAAAATTAGTTTAAAAGAGTTTGTGGATATAATTGAAAATGTTGAAAAAAATAAAGATAATGTTTATAATGCTTTGGAATTTTTGGTAGATTCTATAGATTTTGAAAAACTTTTCGAAAAGATGGAAAAGGATGAAAAATATTCGAGACTCGAAAACATACAGGAATTATTAAACTCCGCTAAGGAGTTCGTTTTGAAAAATGATGACAAATCTATATCATCATACCTTGATATGATCTCTCTCTACACCGATATTGATGATTATAAAGATGACGATTCTCTTCTTTTAATGACTGTTCATAATGCAAAGGGACTCGAGTTTGAAAATGTTTTTGTGACAGGGCTCGAAGATGGTCTTTTCCCTCATAGAAACTCTTTTGAAGAGGACTCTAACTGTGAAGAGGAGAGGAGACTTTTATATGTTGCTTTAACGAGAGCGAAAAAAAATCTTTTTTTAACTTATGCTGTTGAAAGATTCTATTATCAGGAGTCATCTTTCAGAGTACCTTCAAGGTTTTTGAAAGAGATAGGTTTTGAGAATAAAATAGTTGACCATTTCGATAGAATGAAAAGTATCTCTACAAGAAAATATGATTTTGAGAATGAAACAAAAATAGAAAAGAAGAGTAAATTTAATATAAACGAAAGAGTTATACATCCCATTTTCGGTGAAGGTATAATTAAAGGGAAAAAAGGTTCTGGAGAGGATGAAATACTCATAATACAATTTTTGAATGGTGATGTTAAAAAAATTTTTGCTGAATATGCGAATTTAACAAGGAAGTGAAATGGATAAAAAACTTTTGGAAGAACTCGCGAAACATTCTTTCATAGAATTGGAAGAGGATGAAAAATCTAAATTTCTTGAGCAGATAAATGATATCTTTGCAGATATAGAAAGGATTTTGAAAAAAGTTGATCTTAAAGAGATAAAGGATGGAGATTACTATAAAAGGTACTTAACTCTTTTCAACAATGATACTCCGGAAAAAATTTTTACAAGTGAAGATATGCTTATGAACTCCAAAAATGTTAAAAATAATTATATAGTTCTACCAAAGATAATTAAGGAGAAAGAATGAATATTGAGGATTTGAGAGAATCTTTTATTACAGGAAAAGTTTCCCCTGTTGAAATAGTTGATAATTTATACAAAAAGATTGATGAGGATGATCTAAACGATTTTATAACTCTATCTAAAAATATTGCATACGAAACTGCATACCTTTCAGAAAAAAGGTATAAAAAGGGAGATACAGTTTCAGATATAGATGGGATACCTTTTTCTCTTAAAGATAATTTTGCTGTGAAAGGGTTAAGGATGACTTGCGGTTCAAAGATCTTATCAGATTTTATAAGTCCCTACGATTCAACTGTCTATCAAAGGTTAAAAAAATGTGGAGCGGTTCTTATAGGAAAGAACAATCTCGATGAGTTCGCTATGGGTTCGTCGAACGAGACATCATTTTTTGGAGTTGTTAAAAATCCATGTGACAGAGAATATGTTCCTGGTGGTTCGAGTGGAGGAAGTGCAGTTTCTGTTGCTTCAAAACATTCTACATTTTCAATAGGTTCAGATACTGGTGGTTCTGTCAGGCAACCTGCTTCTTTCTGCGGGGTTGTGGGATTCAAACCAACTTACGGGAAGATTTCAAGGTATGGTCTTGTTGCTTTTTCTTCTTCACTTGATACTGTTGGAATAATAACCTTAAATGTTTCAGATTGTAAAAAAGTTTTCAAAATTGTAAGAGGCAACGATGAACATGATAGTACTATAGATGATTATAAAAATGAAAAAAGGGATTTGAAAAAGATCTGTTTTGTTAAAGATATTCCACACGCTGATTTAAAAGTTACGAAAAAGTATGAGGAAATCTGCTCCAAACTTGAGAGGATGGGATTTTCTTTGCAACCTGTTAACCTTGATTTCATAGATCTATCTATGGCTGCATACAAGATACAGACTATGTGTGAAGCTTCATCTAACCTTGCAAGGTATGATGGTATAAAGTATGGTTTACAGAAAGTTTCAGGAAATGACCTTTTCGATATATATTCAAAGGTTAGAGGCGAGGGGTTCGGAAAAGAAGTTAAAAGAAGGATAATGACTGGAACATATCTTTTGATGTATGAAAATGGTAAATACTATTCCCTATCTTTTAAATTGAGAGATTACATATCAAACAGTGTTGATAGGATATTTGAAAATTTTGATATGATGGTTTTACCAACATCATTATCTTTACCTTTTAAAATAGGGGAAAGGGTTGATGACCCAGTTATGATGCATCTTTCAGATTCTCTCACAGCGTTTGCAAATCTTGCAAATGTACCAGCTATCAATATAAACGCAGGTTATTATGGAAAACTTCCGATTGGAGTACAATTCATAGGAAAAAGAAACGATGATGATAACCTTTTAGATTGGGTTAAAATTATTGAAGAGGAGATAAAAAAGGATGAATGAATACATTGTAACGATAGGTGTAGAAACTCATATTCAGATAAAAACTAAGAGCAAAATTTTTTGCAAATGTTCTGCAGAATTTACCGATGAACCTAACAAAAATGTTTGCCCTATTTGTATGGGTATGCCCGGTGTTATGCCGACATTGAATTTTGAAGTTGTTCCTCTCGCTATAAAAACTGCTCTCGCTTTGAACTGCAACATAAACAGAATTTCTGGTTTCGCAAGAAAAAATTATTTTTATCCTGATCTTCCAAAAGGTTACCAGATTACCCAACATGAATTTCCTCTTGCAACTTCAGGTTATATGCAACTAAGGTCTGGAAAAAAGGTAAGGATAAGAAGGATACATCTTGAAGAGGATACAGGAAAGATGATACATGATCAGGACCAAAACAGTTTACTCGATTTTAACAGGGCTGGAGTTCCTTTGATGGAGATAGTTACTGAGCCTGATTTCAACTCGGAGAAAGAGGTTATAGAGTATCTTGAAAATCTGCAGAGAATAGTGAGATACCTTGATGTTTCAACAGCCAATATGGAGTTTGGAGAGTTGAGGGGAGAACCAAACATCTCTCTCAGAAAAAAAGATGATGAAAAACTTGGAACAAAAACTGAGATAAAAAATCTTAACTCCTTTAAATCTATTGAAAAAGGGATAATACTTGAAATAGAAAGACAGAAGGATCTTTTATCAAAAGGTGAAAAAATAGTTTCAGTCACAATGCTTTTTGACGAGAAGAAACAGGAATTAAGACCGATGAGAAAGAAGGAAAGTGTTTCTGAATACAGGTATTTCCCTGAGCCTGATCTTCCGGATCTTATTCTTTCGGAAAATTTTATTGAAGATGTTAAGAAAAGTATTGTTGAATTACCACTTCAGAAGATGGAAAGATTCCAAAAAGATTATGGTTTGAATTTTGAGGAAAGCGAAATTATAGCATCGGATAAAGATTTCGCTGATTTTTTTGAAAATAGTATTGATGGAGTTAAGAATTTGAAAAGGGTTACTAAATTTTTTATAAGAGAGATTCCGGCAATATTGAATGAGAAAAAAATGGGAGTGAAAGATTTAAAATTCAACCACAAAGATCTGAACAAACTTTTATTGATGATAGATGAAGAAAAAGTTAATTTGAATTTTGCTCAGGATATTTTGAAAAAAATGTCTTTGACAGGGAATGCCCCAGATACTATAATTAAATCTGAAGGGGAAAATTTATCTTTAAACGAAAAAGATGTTGAGAATATGATAATGGAAGTAATTGAAGAGAACGGTAAGGAAGTTGAAAGATATAAAAATGGTGAAGATAAACTTTTTGGTTATCTCGTTGGGCAGTGTATGAAAAAAACTAAAAATAGAGCAAATCCGAAACTGATAAATGAAAAGTTAAAAGAGATTTTAAAAAAATAGGAGGAAAAATGTCAATTATTGAGGAAATTAGAGCAAGAGAGATAATAGATTCGAGGGGAAATCCAACTATAGAAGTTGATGTTGTTTGTGAAAGTGGAAGTGTTGGAAGGTTTGCTGTTCCATCTGGGGCTTCAACTGGTGAAAGGGAAGCTCTTGAACTTAGAGATAACGATAAGAAGAGATTTTTGGGTAAAGGTGTTTTAACTGCTGTAAAAAATGTCAACGAAATTATCGCCTTGGAACTTGTTGGATATGATGCTTTCGATCAGATAGGTATTGATAAAAAATTGATAGAACTCGATGGAACTGAAAACAAATCTAAACTTGGTGCTAACGCTATATTGGGAGTTTCTGTTGCGGTTGCAAAATCTATGGCTTCTGAGCTCCAGATACCTCTTTACAAATATATTGGTGGTTTCTATTCACACATTCTACCAGTTCCAATGTCAAATGTTATTAATGGTGGATCTCATGCTGATAACAATTTAGATATACAGGAATATATGATAGTTCCGGTAAATGCAAAAACTTTTTCCGATGCTATAAGGATGAACTGCGAAGTATTCGGTACTTTGAAGAAAATTTTAAAGGATAATAAATATTTTACTGGAGTTGGTGATGAGGGTGGTTTTGCTCCAACTCTAAAGAACAATGAGGAAGGTTTGAAAATTTTAGTGGATGCTATTTCTAAGGCAGGATATCAACCCGGAAAAGATATTTATATCGCTCTTGATAGTGCAGCGAGCAGTTTTTATGAGGATGGTAAATATAGGTTTGAAAATCAACTCGTTGAAAGTGGATATATGATAGATGTTTATGAAAAATGGGTAGAAAAGTATCCGATAATCTCAATAGAGGATGGTTTAGGTGAAAATGATTGGAATGGTTGGAAAAAAATGTATGAAAGGTTAGGGAAAAAGATACAGATTGTCGGAGATGATATTTTTGTTACAAATCCAAAACTTATCAGAAAAGGTATTGAAGAAAAAATCGCTAACTCTGTTCTTATAAAACTTAACCAAATAGGGACATTGACTGAAACTGTTGAAGCTATAAGTATGGCACAAAAAGCTGGTTGGACAGCTGTTGTTTCTCATAGGTCTGGAGAAACTGAAGATGTAACGATTGTTGATCTCGCTGTTGGAATGAACACTGGATTTATAAAAACAGGTTCACTTTCAAGGAGTGAGAGGATAGCAAAATATAATCAGCTTATAAGGATAGAAGAGTTTGATAACAACACAAAATTTTTGGGATTAGAGTCTTTTTACAATTTAAAGAAGTGAATGCTTAGAAGAAGAGAAAATAAAAATTTTTTTAAAATCTTTTTTGTGATTTTTGTCATATCTTTATTATCTTTGTTTTTTCAACCAAAGATGGGGATAGTTTATCTTATGAAGGCAAAATTTGATGAAAAAAATCTTCAATACGAGTTAAAAAAGACAAAAGTTGAAAATATTCTTCTGAGAAGGAGAATATACCTTTTAAAAAATGATAAAAGTTATATTGAAAAAATCGTCAGAGAGAATCTTAATATGATAGGTAATGGAGAAAAAATTTTAAAGTGATTATGGATAAAAGAGCATGGGTTTTATCGGTCGATATGGGTTATGGTCACCAAAGAGCTGCATACCCTCTAAAGGATATTGCTGAGGAAAAAATTTTGACAGCGAATGTTGATTATGTTTCTAACACGAAAGAAAGGTTGTTATGGAGAGCATCACAATCAGGATATGAAGCTGTTTCAAGAGCGAAAAATATTCCACTTATAGGTGAATCTATCTTTAACCTTTACGACAAACTCCAATCGATTTCTCCATTTTATCCTTTTAACCTTCTGGAAAAACCAAACGGTAATGTTTACTTTTTAAAAACTCTTATTAATATGGGGCTTTGTAAAGAGTTGCTTGAACATGTTAAAGAGAAAGATATTCCCATAATTACGACACATTTTATTCCATCCCTCGCTGCGGATTACAATGGTTTTGAAAATGTTTTTTCTATAATAACTGATACGGATATTAACAGGGTGTGGGTTTCGGATGATCCTAAAAAATCGAAGATAAAATTTTTAACACCTACAAGACATGCTTCAATTAGACTTTTAAAATATGGGGTTGAGAGTTGTAACATATTCATAACTGGTTTTCCTTTACCAAAGGAAAACATTGGAGAAAATCAAGAGATATTAAAAACAGACCTTTTGAAAAGGATAAGGATACTCGATCCAAAGGAAAGATTCATTAGTATTTACAAGGATGTTATAAGAAAATATCTTGGAGAGTTACCTTCAAAAGTTTCAAGACCTTTGACCTTATGCTATATGGTTGGAGGTGCAGGTGCTCAGAAAGATATAGGTATAAAGGTTGTAAAATCTTTAAAAGAAAAAATAGAGGAAGGGAAAATAAAGTTGATTCTTGTTGCTGGAATAAGGGAGGATGTTAAAAATTATTTTGAGGTTGAACTTGAGAAACTATCTCTTAACAAAAATGAAAATTTGAAAATCATCTATGAAAGTTCAAAAATGTTATATTTTGAAAGTTTTAACAGAGAGTTGAGAGATGTTGATATCATTTGGACGAAACCATCAGAGATGTCATTCTATACAGCGTTAGGTTTGCCTATAATAATAGCACCACCAGTTGGAGCACATGAATTTTTTAACCAGAGATGGTTGACACATATAGGTTCAGGTTTCGCACAGGATGAACCTGAGTATGTTAACGATTGGCTGTTTTATGTTCTTGATAGTGGAAGGTATGCTGAAGCTGCATGGGATGGCTATATGAGAGCACCAACTATGGGAACATACAGAATAGAGAAGATAATCAAGGAAGGTATTATCGATATCTGTAAAGGTGATTTTACAGATCTCAGGTAAAATTTATGTTGACTGAAAGGGAAAAAATAAATATAATAAGCATCTTCAAAGGGCGGATAGCTCAGCTGGTGAGAGCGCCTGCCTTACAAGCAGGAGGTCACAGGTTCGAATCCTGTTTCGCCCAAATTTTTTTAACTATATTTATTTTCTCTTTAAGTGTAAATATTTATTCAAAAGATTTAGGAATTTCATTCACAACGAAAATCCCTTTTGGTGATTGGTCTTACTATCTTAAAAATGGTAATGGGTTAAAAGTTGATTACCAGATTTTAAGGATGAAGAGTTTTTCATTTTTAACAACAGCAGAGATCTCTTCTTATAAAACATATAGGGAAACCTACCGTCTGAATCTGATAAATTTTGGATGCGGATACAAACTTTTTTTCATTGAGAAAGATAATTACAGAGTATCTTTTCAAACTGATTTAGGTCTTTCATATATTGAAAAGAGAGATAACGATAATGTTGAAAAAGGTTTTTGTGAATTTCTTTCACCTTATTTAAATTTCGATTATAAGTTTTTCGAAACATTTTTTGGTTTCTCTGTTGGATATTTGAGGGAGAAAATTTTTGATGGAAAAGATAATTTTATTTTTAATCTTAACATTATCTCTAATGACTTTTAACTGTGGTCTTGATTACAACATAATAAAAACCACAGGAACGAGCTTTCTGAACGATGATGTAAAATACTCTATAAGGTATTATTCTGATAAAAATAATAATATATCAACTATTCAGTTTACAGGTGATACTACAATAGAAGGAATAGAGTATAAAAGGTATAATTTTGATTATCAAGAAAATTTGTTTTACCATCTTGGAGATTTTGAATATAAAAGGATTATTTTTGAGGGATATCCTTATGAAATTCCATTTTTCCCGACTTACCTTTTAAAAGATCAAAAAATATATGAAAGTTATGAAAACAACGGTTTAAAATACTTTTATTCCTGTTTTGTTGATTCTGTAAAAACATTGAAAGACTTCAGTTCATCATATTTTGTGACTATAAACATTTTGTTGATGGTTGATCAAAAAGATACAACAGTTTATGAAAAGTATATTTTGAATTTTGAATACGGGATAGTAGGATTTTTCAAAAATAGAGAATATTTTTATCTTGATTCGATAATAGATTAAAAGAGATTCTCAAGATATTTACATATACTTTCAAGATATTTTCTATCAGTATCATCGAAAGCGTTTATTTTATGAGAATCTATATCAAGTTCTCCGACGATATTACTATTTTTAAATATTGGAACAACTATTTCAGATTTTACTTTTGGGGAACAGGATAAATAATTTTTTTCTTTTGAAACATCCTTAACTATGAAAGTTATTTTTCTTTCAGCAGCCTGCCCACATATACCTTCACCGAAATTTATCTTTGTATGTATCGTTGGTTCTCCATTATACTCTGAAAGGACAAGTTTACCTTCTTTCACAAGGTAAAATCCAACCCAGTCATAATGTTCAAAATTTTCTTTTAAAATGTTTACGATATTTTTTAACAAACTATTTCTGTCACTATGATCAAAATTTCTAATTTTTTCAAAAACTTCTTCAAAAATCTTTTCTTTTTCCATATATACCCCTTTTTGAACATTTTATGAAAAATTTTTAAAATATCAAGAAAAAAGTTATCCACATTTTTGAAAAAATTTTCTCTAATGAAAATATTCAAAAAATTAAATATTTTTCCGAATCCTTTTGTTTAAAATATTTTTCAGTCATTAAAAAATTTTAAAAGTTGTAAACAAATATATACTTAGAAAAAAATGTTAAAAATGTTTTCAACCTATTGACATTGTGGATAAAATGTGTATAAATATATACAAGTATGTATAAAAGCATAAAAAAATACAAAAAGAGGGATATATGGCAGTCATTCCATCACAGATAGATGAAAATAAACTTTATACTGTTTCAGAGGTTGCTGAGATATTGAATGTTACAGAGCAGACTGTTAGAAAGCATTTGAAGATGAAACTTTTAAAGGGAAAGAAGATTGGAAAGAAATGGTATATCGAAGGCAGGGAAATAAAAAAATTTATTGAAGGATAAAAAAGGTGGTATTATGGCTTTTAAAAAAAGAAAAAAAACTTATCTCGGTCTTGACATCGGAAGTTCTTTCATAAAATACTCAATCGTAGATCTTTCAACAGGAGAACCTGTTTTGAAAGATTTTGGGTTTTCTGAACTTTCAGATATCGCCATCGCTGATGGTGAGATTATGGACAGATTGCAGCTAGTTGATACAGTTAAGAATCTTTTAGTTTCAAGGGATGTAAAAGAGAAAGATGTTTCTTGTGCTCTTATTGGAAGGGGAGTTATAGTAAAGAAATTGAAGATGGATCAGATGAAGGATAATGAACTCTCAATAATGGTGAAACAGGAAGCTGAAACAAACATTCCTTACAGTATAGAGGATGTTCAACTCGATTACAAAGTTTTAGGACCTTCAGATGAACAGGGTAAGATAGATGTTTTGCTTGTGGCAGCTAAAAAGGAGATTCTCCATCCATTCATAACTCTTATCAAAGATATGGAGTTAAATCCAACTGTTATCGATGTTCCAGCTTTCACTATCCAAAATTGTTTTGAAGCGAATTATGAACCAGTTCCAAACGAAATGGTAACATTAGTCCATATCGGTTATGAGAATACAATATTGAGCTTTATCGAGGGAACAAACAACCTTTTTACAAGAGATGTCACAACTGCTATAAAATCTTTGCTTCAGAAGATACCGGGAATAACAAAAGAACAGTTGGACAAAGTTTTCAAAGGTGAAACTTTAAACGAAATACCTGAGGAAAAGATAAAGGAAGGGCTTGACTCATTCTATGATGAGATATGCACACATATTGAAAGGGCTATTCCTTTTACAAATAGAGAAAAGATAGAAAAGATATACCTATCAGGTGGTGGAGCGAATGGACCTGCAATTTTGGATTATTTTAAGAATAGATTTGAAATAAATGTTGAGAAACTTGATCCTTTCAAAAAAATAAAAATTAAAGAAGGGCTTTTAACTCTCGAAGAATTGGAAAAAGTTTCGCCATTACTTGTTCCTTCTATAGGTTTGAGTTTAAGAAATCCATAAAAGAGAGGTAAAGATGATAGAGATAAATTTACTTCCAGAAGAAGAGAGAAAGCGAAAAAAGAGTGAGGGAGGAATACCTAAAATAGGTATAAAGATTCCAACCAATCTCGGATTTTTCGTTTCGATAGGTGTCGCTGTCCTTCTTTTCATTTTGATATTTATAATACATTTTTCACAGGTTGGACAGATGAACCAGTTGAAAAAGAAGATAAGTGAAAAACAGAATGAACTCAAAAAATTGCAGGAAGAGGTTGCAAAAGTTGAGAAGATGAAAGAAAAAGAGAATGAGATAAATGCAAAAATCGAAACTATAAAAAATCTTATAGCCGGAAAGTTTGCTTACGCTCAACTTCTTGATAAGTTAAATCAACTTCTTCCAGAGTATGTTTGGCTTGAAGATTTGACAGTAAAAGAGAAAAGGTTGGTGTTGAAAGGAAAAACCTTTTCAAACCTTATGATAACAGAACTTTTGACAAACATGAAAAAAGAGAATGAGTATTTTGATAATTTTGTATTGAAAGATATAGTCAACAAACCAGAGGGTGGCTACGATATAATCTCTTTTGAAATAAATTGTACCTACAAAAAATAGGGGTGGCAGATGGAAAAAAATAATTTAATAAAAACAATCGTAACGGTGGTTGTTCTGATAGCGATCCTCTTTCTATACTGGAAATTCGACTATTCAAAAAATTCAAAAACTATTGCTCAACTGAAAGCTGAGAACGATAAACTTAACACTCAGGTTAACGAAGCGAGAAAGGTTGCAGCAAGTTATGCTGAATATTCAAAAAGATTGAAAATACTTGAAAACCAGTTAAAAATTGCAAATAAAATGCTACCAGACTCCCAACTCCTTGAAGATGCGCTTGATACTCTGACAGTTTACGCTAATAAAAACAATGTTAAAGTAATGAATATTAAACCTTTGAGTGTATCAGTCACAAACGATTATGCTAATCTAAACCATGAAATAACATTGAATGCAACTTACTCATCTCTTGGACAGTTTTTAACAGATATGGGGAATCAAAAGAGGATTACCAAAGTTAACAGTATAGCTATAAAACCTTTGAAAACATCAGATGAAAACCTTAACACTATTCAGGTTGTTTTAACTATGTCAACCTACTATAAAGGTCCAGGAGCCCAAACAAAAACAGAGGAAGGTAAAAATGTTAAAAAGAAAAAATAGATCAATCCTTCTTTTATCGTTAACGCTTTTTTTGATATTCTCTTTTATATCATGCTCAAGGGGAAATCCTGTAAATTCAGCAATAGAAAAATCTTCCAAAGCGTTAACACCAAAGGGTAATACAAAAACTACCGACAGTTTGGTTTCAAATTCGGATACGAATGTTGAAACACAGAATCAGGAAACTGTTTCAGATTCTTTACCGTACGATACTACAACAACTCTTCCCTTTACAATCGAAACATACACTTTTAAAACAAAAACAAAAAATGATCCTTTCGTTTCAATACTTGAACAACAGAGGGAAGGGAAAGTTCAAATTGATATAGAGAGTGCGATGTATTTTGGAATGATAAAAGGCAAAAATGGGAAACTCGCATTGTTGAAAGATGCATCAGGGTTAGGTTTCATATTTTACGAAGGACAGAAAATAAAAAATGGAATACTTCTAAAAATAGAACAGGATTCAGTTATTTTTAAACTTGATGAGTATGGTGTTGTTAGAAATAAAGTTATCAAATTGGTTAAGAATATTGATACAAAGAAAAAAAAGTGAGGTAATAAATGGTTAAGAGAATCTTTATTTTGTCCTTTGTTCTTTTTCTTTCTCTTTCTGCTTTCTCCTTAGGGCTTCTTAACGATATAGAGGTTAACACATCTGCCGGTAAAACACAGGTAAGATTTTCACTTGACAAGGTTGCCAATTTTACTGATTTTTCGATAACTTCACCGAACATGATAGTGATAGACCTTATCGGTATAGATAATGGTTTGAATGGTGGATACTATAAAGTTAACAATGGGTCTGGAATAGTTTCTTTTGAGATCATAAAAGATTATGAGACAAACTTTTTAAGGATTATGATTGAGACTGATGATAAGTATTCATATTCTAAAGAGTACAAAGGAAATGACATAGTGATAACACTCGATAAAACAGCAAAGACAGATATTCCACTATGGAAGGCATCCCTTTCAAAACCTGAAGCAAAAGAACAAATGGAAGGTGCTACAAATAAAAATTCTGACTTTTTAATCTCTCTCGATGTTGAGAATGCTGATGTTGTAACACTTTTGAGAGGAATAGCTGACTATGTTGGAGTCAACCTTGTTATTTCAAGTTCCGTGACCGGAAGGGTGACTGTGCATGTGAAAGATGTCCCATGGAAGGATATATTCGATATGGTAACAAGACTCGCTGGTTTAACATATCAAGAATACCCAAATATGATAAGAGTTGGGACATACAAAGAATTTTCTTCTGAACAAACAGCAATGCAGGATGCTTTGCCACTTATAACAACAGTGTATAAGTTGGAATTTGCAAACCCTAAAGTTTTACAGAACGCTTTAAGACCTGTTCTTTCAAAAAGGGGAATAATAACAATAGATGAGAGAACAAACTCTATAATAGTCAAAGATATTCAGGATGTTCAAAGCAGGATACAGGGTATAATAGAGGACCTTGATAAGAAAAATCTTCAGGTTGAAATTGTTGTAAAAGTTGTTGAGATCCAGTTAAACAATTCAAAAGAACTTGGAATATCATGGACTTTAAACAATGTTGGAATAAATCAGGTTACTCTTGGTGGAGGTATACAAGGTGTGGGTCCTTCAAGTGCAACTTCTGGAACTGTTAGTATAGGAACAACAAGGGATTTTGGTCAGTTGAGTGCAAAACTTGATGCTCTTGAGGTTGTTGGTAAATCTAAAACAGTATCAAATCCAAGAATAACAACAACTAACAACACCCAAGCGAACATACTTGGTGGAAAAGAATTCTTCTTAACTACAATTAACACTGATGGAACAGTTAACTATACAAAATACACAGTTGGTACTATTTTAAATGTTGTGCCACATGTTAACTCATCTGAGGATATAACTCTCGAAATAGAAGCTGAGCTTTCAACAGTTACTGCAGATGCTGCTGGTCAACCAATAATAAATAAAACACAGGCTAAAACTGTTCAGATGGTTTCAGATGGTGAAACTGTTGTTATGGGAGGTTTCATATTGCAGGAGGATCAGAGATCTGAAAGTGGAATACCGATTCTAAGAGCGATTCCTATTTTAGGACATCTATTCAAGAGGGATATTTCTTCAAAGAACAATAAAGAAGTTTTGATATTCATAACACCGCATATAATAAGAGAAGTAAAATAACAAAAAAAGAGGGCTTTAAAAAAGCCCTCTTTTATTTTATATGAAAGTGTACATATATTTATTTTTGATTTTGTTCTTTTCTTACCTTGTCGGCTCTTTCCCTTCAGGTTATCTATTTTATAAGTTAAAAACTGGAAAAGATATAAGAAAAGAAGGGAAAAGAAAAAATATAGGTGCTACTAATGTTCTTATTGAAGGTGGTAAAATTATAGGTATTTTAACATTGATATTTGATATTTCTAAAGGAGCTTTGCCTGTTATACTTGTCAGAAAATTTTGTCCCGACAATCTAATTCAGAAAGATCTTTTAACAGTTTTTTCTGGTCTTGTTTCAGTCTTGGGTCATGTTTTTCCTATATTTCTGAATTTTAAGGGAGGAAAAGGGCTCTCAACAACTTTAGGTGCACTCCTTGCAATTTTCCCGGAGATTCTGATATCTTATCTTTTTATTTTTATGGTGCTAACGCCTATAATAAAAAGACCAGCATTACTTGGTTTGATACTCTTTTCCATTTTTCCAATAATTCT
This sequence comes from Caldifarciminota bacterium UBA6260, assembly GCA_002441125.1. Lineage (GTDB taxonomy): Bacteria > Hydrothermota > 32-111 > 32-111 > 32-111 > 32-111. The sequence goes on along the minus strand of DJVI01000003.1, from coordinate 168,217 downwards.
CTACTGGAAGAACTATAGCACTATATATGTTGGGATGTCTTCACTTTTTGCTGTAATTTATATCTATCTATCACTTGACCATTTTCAAAGTATGTTGAAAGGTGAAGAGTATAAAGAAATTATGAAAAGTTTCGAAAAGTTAACTTAAGAATATTATCCACTTTATCCATCAAATCATCTACAACGAAAGGCTTTTGGAGATAAAAAATTTTCTTGTTATCAACTAAAGATGAGATTTTTGAAGAATTAACAGATAAAGCAGAAATTATAAGAAATTTTTTATTTTTGTATTTTTCTGTTATATCTTTTGCAGAGTATTTTTCCAAAAGGAAATCAGTTATTATAAGATCGAATGTTTCCATATCTGTCCTTTTAAACAATTTTTCAACATCAGTTTCATAAGTTATCTGGTAACTGTCTGAAAGGATATCTGTAACCAGTTCAACGATATCTGGATCATCTTCAACAACAATAATCTTTTTCATAAAAAAATTATATAATATTTTTAACAAGAATCAATACAAAAGAATTGTTGACACTTTTGTTTATTTTAATTATAATTTATATTTTAATAGTAATTATTGGAGGAATTTTGAATTCTTATAGTATGTATGAGAAAGAGATAAAAGAGTTACTTGAAGATATTGCTAAAAATCCAAAGTCGAAATCTTTTATAAAACTTGCAAACATTTATATTAAAATAGGTATGGTTGATGATGCCATTTCAGTTTTAAAGGAAGGGTTAAGGTATAATTCTGATAATGTTTCAGCACTTGTACTTATGGGAAAAGCTCTTAAAGAAAAAAAAGATTTTACCAACTCTTCAAAAAATTTTGAAAAGGTTATAAAACTTGACCCACAGAACATTGTTGCACTCAATGAACTTGCCGAAATAAGGAAAAGGGAAGGTAATCTTCAGGAAGCTTTAAAATTGTATGATACGATAATTTTCCTTGACCCGTTGAATGAGGATGCGAAGAGGGAAATTAAAATAATAAATGGAAAAATCGATGAAGAGAAAAGGATACAAGAGGAAAGGGAGAAAATTTTAAAGAAAGAGGAAGAGAAAAAAGAGGTTGTTCAAAAGGATGAAAAGGAAGAGAAAAATATAATTGATGATTTTATAATTCAACATTCTTCAAATGTTATAAGTTTTGATGATGAAGAAAAGAAAGAAGAAATGAAGGAAAAGAAAAAGGAAAAAGCAGTTCAAGAAAAAGAGATAGAAAAAAACAAAGAAAAAGAATTTGAAGGATCAAAAAAATCCTACGATTTGAAAAAAGATGAAGATGAAAAAAAAGAGAATGTTGTTGAAAGTAAAGAACTTAATATTATTGATGAAGAAAAGTTTATAAAGAAAGATGTTGATCCTTTTTTAAAAAAAGAGGGGAAAGTTGAAGAGAAAAAAATAATACCTTATGAATTGAGTGGTGCTAAAAAATATCAATATTTTTCAGAGGAGATAGCTAATATTTATATAGAGCAGAAAAAATATGAAAAAGCTCTGGAGATATATCAGGTACTTCTCCGCCAAAATCCAGAGGAAGAAAAGTATGCTGAAAAAATTAGAACACTTAGGGAGCTTATGATAAAAGAGGAAGTAGATGAGGAGATGTTTAAAGATAACAATGAAGAGAAGAAAGAGAACAGGGCTGAACTTATAGAAAGGTGGAATAAAACTTTGTCTGTTGAAAGTGTCACAGATGAGGAGAAAAAAGATTTTGAGAAAAAGTTTGGTGCAGTTGATTCCATTTCCAAAGATGAAGAAAAAAAGATTGATGAAAATATAGAGGAAAAAACAGAAAAGAAAGCAAATGATGAAAAAGAACCTGAAATAGAGGAAAAGAAAGAAGTTGATTTCAATTTGAAAAAAGAGGATAGTTCAAAAGTTACAACCGAAGAGCCGAAGGAAGAAAAAGTTGAAGAAAAAAAAGAAGAAAATAGAAAAGATGAGAAGAAAAATGAGAATGTTTCCTTTGATGGGAACTTTCAAGAATGGATAAAATTCATAAATCAAAGAAAAAAGTGATGGAGGTTTAATGGCTACAACGGCAGATATTAGAAAAGGGTTTGCATTCGAATATGAAGGGAAGATCTATCTTGTGATAGATTTTCAACATGTTAAACCTGGAAAAGGGGGAGCTTTTGTTAGAACAAAGTTGAGGAATCTTGAGAATGGTAATATCGTTGATATGACTTTCGATTCTGGAAAGAGTTTAAACGAGATAAAACTTGAAAGGAATCCTTTCCAGTTTTTGTACAGGGATGGCGAAGAATATGTTTTTATGAACAATGAAACATTTGAGCAGATAAGTGTTGGAGAGGATATTTTGCAGGAAAAAAAATTTTATCTGAAAGAGAATATGGATGTAACACTTCTTTCTGTCGGGGATAGAGTCATAGATATCGATGTGCCAATATTCGTAGAACTTGAAATTGTTGAAACTGAGCCCGGAGTGAGAGGGAATACTGTCTCTGGAGGAAGCAAACCTGCTGTTTGTGATACTGGTCTAAAGGTTACAGTACCTCTCTTTTTAAATGTTGGAGATAAAATAAGAATCGATACGAGAACAGGCGAATATGTTGAAAGAGTTCAATAAGGAGAGAATATGGAATTGAAAACCTTACTTGAAAAGATGGTTAAGGATGGAGCATCAGATCTTCATTTGAAAGCTGGGACTCCTCCAATTTTAAGGATAGATGGAAAATTACAGATTTTGAAAGAAGAACCGATGAGTCCAGATGAGTTGAAAAATATTGCTTTGAAAATAATGACCAAAAATCAACAGGAAGAGTTTGCAGCAAAAAAGGAGATAGATTTCGCAATAGGAGTTGCAGGTTTATCAAGGTTCAGAGTCAATGTTTACCTTCAGAGGGGAAGTGTTGCTATTGCTATGAGAACAATACCTATATCAGCGAAATCTATTGATGAATTGAATCTTCCACCAGTTTTAAAAGAAATGGCTGAAAGACCGAGAGGAATGATATTAACTACAGGAACAACAGGTTCAGGAAAATCTACAACTCTTGCTGCGATGATCGAATACATAAATGAAAACTATTCAAAAAATATAATTACGATAGAGGATCCTATAGAGTATCTTTTTAGGGATAAAAAATCAGTTATTTCACAGAGAGAAGTTAATAACGATACAAATTCCTATGAAAGCGCCTTAAAACATGTTTTGAGGCAGGACCCAGATATTATACTCATGGGAGAGATAAGGGATGTTGATACTATGGATGTTGCCATAAAAGCTGCTGATACTGGACATCTCGTTCTTTCAACATTACATACATTGAACGCATCGGAAACTATTAACAGAATACTCTCATTCTATCCTCCACATCAGCAACAGCATATAAGGGTTCTTTTAGCAACAACACTTGTTGGTGTTGTATCTTTAAGATTGCTTCCAAGAATAGATGGAAAGGGAAGAGTCCCAGCAACGGAGGTTATGATTAATACTCCAACAATAAAAGAGTATCTACTTGACCCAATTAAAACTCTTCTTATTCCAACTGCTATAGAAGAGGGTGCTATGTACCAGATGCACACCTTCGATCAATCTATTATGAGACTCTATAAGAGTGGAATAATTTCTTACGATGAAGCGATACAAGCTGTAACAAATGTTGATGAGTTCAAGTTAAAATTAAGAGGAATCGATTCAAGTGATTCGGATGTTTTCAACACAATAAAAGGTGATTGAGGTAAATATGTCACTTGTAAACTATGCAAAAAAAGAGATAATCTGTAAAATTGTATACTATGGACCAGGCAGATCTGGAAAAACAACAAACCTTCAATATATATTCAGTAGAATACCACCTGATAAGAGGGGAGAAATGACTTCACTCGCAACCGAAATGGATAGGACCCTATTTTTTGATTTTCTTCCATTCGATGTTGGAAAAATAGGTAACTTTAATGCAAAGTTCCAGCTCTACACAGTTCCAGGTCAGGTGTATTATGATTCAACAAGAAAGCTCGTTTTACAGGGAGCGGACGGAATTGTCTTTGTAATAGACTCACAGGCTGATAGGATGGAGGATAACATAGAGTCCTTTGAAAATCTAATTGTAAACCTGAAAGAGAACAATCTCTCTATCGAAACTATTCCACTCATAATACAGTACAACAAAAGGGACATTCCAACAGCATTGGATATTGAAACTATAAAAACAACATTGCAGCTCAAAAATGAATGGAAGAGTTTTGAATCTGTTGCAACAAAAGGTATAGGTGTCCTTGAGACTTTAAAAGAAACTATGTTTTCAGTTATAAAGAACCTTACAAGTAGATTTGAAAAAAATAAAAGATGAACCAAAATGAAGTAAAAGAGTTTCAAGAAAATTTTACATGTTTTAATTTAAAGACGGTAAAGGAAAACTTACCCAATGATCCATTCTTAAAATCTGAATATTCCTACACTCTTTCTACAGGTTACCTTACAAGCAAGTCTGTTATAATATATTCAAACGATAACTCAGCCAACGATTTTGTTGATAAACTCTTTTTCGACCTTTCTCAAAGATATAAAGAATTGTATCTTTTTATAATAGATATAAAACAGGTTTTTGAGTTGAAAAAGATAGACACTCTTGTCAAATTCAAAAATATTTTCCCATACGCTAATATACTACTTGTAAAAAATTTTGATGATATAGAAAAACATCCTGAACTTTCAAAAATTATAGAGGATCTTTTCTTTAGTTTAAAATCTAACTCTTTTCTCTTAATAACTTCATCAAAAAAAATAGATGAGATAAAAAATATTGATAGGATAAAACTCTTTTTACAAAAGTCAAAAATCTATAACCTGATAAAAGAGAAGAAAAATGAGAACAATTTTATAAATTTTGTAGATTTTATAAGTCAGGTGAAAAAAGAAGCTGGAGTTGAAGAAAAGCTTGATGAACAGGAAAATAGAGAAGAATTTATCGAAAAACTTTATGTTTGGGAGATGAAAGGTTTCAATGTTGAAAATCTTAAAAATGTTATAAATTCAAAAGATATAGGGCAGATAAAAAGGGAATTTGAAAAGTTTACAGAAAATGTAAAAAAACTCGTTGAACTCCATAAAGAGTATGGTCTTTTGAATGTAAAAAAGTTTAAAGCTGAATCTAAAGAGATTGAAACAATGCTCTTTGATCCAGATAGAGTTGAAATTTTACGAGAGAAGATAAATGTTTTAAAAGAAAAGATAAACTATTTTTCCTTCTTTGAAAAAGAATCGAGTATTCTGATGAATATGGATAATTTTATAATAGATTCTTCCAACAGACATGTTGTTAACAAAATTAACGAGATAATTAATGGTGTAAATGTCGATAAGATAGTTCTAATAACCGGAAGTTCTGGAACCGGGAAAACACACATTCTGAACGCACTTTTTAATAATCTAACAGATAAAAGGGTAATATTCATCAACAAAGATAACATTGAGCAGGCATCTAACAATTTTTATGTGATGAAATTTTTAAATGAATCGGACATCGTTCTTATAGATGATCTTGATAGAATTTATGAAAAAAAAGAATACCTTCCAATCGTTAAGAATATACTTTTATCTAACATCGTAAAAGTTATAACACTCCAAAGAAAATTCAGTATAGATGATAGAGAGATCCTCGATCTTTTTAACAGGTACACATCTTACAATATACAGCCAACAACACTTTATATAAGAAAAAATTATTATAAAAATTTACTGCAAAAGTATGGTATAAAATTAAACGATATTATTTTCAATTTTTTACTCGATTATGTTTCGATACCGTTATCGGAAATTGAAAAATATTTTGTTGAACTACAAAAATATCAAAACAACATAAATGAAGAAATCATAAAAAAGGTCTTCCCCGCTGGAACGGTTAAAAAAAGAGAGTTTGTCAAAAAAGGAGAGTATGATTCTTCAAAGTTGATAAAGGAATGGATCAACGATACTGACAGATTGTATGTAGAGTTTGAGGTTTGATAATGGCAATAAGAGGAAATCTTCAAGAGGCATCTTTACCTGATATAATACAGTTACTTTCACTTGGAAGAAAAACAGGTGTTTTAAGTGTATCAGACAAAAAGAACTTTGGAGATATTTTTTTCAAAGATGGAAAAATAATATATTGCTCTATAGTTAATAGGGAAGAAAGAATAGGTAATCTTCTTTTGAAATCAAACGATATAACCAAAGAACAACTTGAAAAAGCTTTAGAGTATCAAGAGGAGATAAAATCATCAAAAAGATTGGGCGATATACTTGTTGAGATGAATTTTGTTTCTAAAGAGGTTCTTGAGAAAAGGATCAAACAGCAGATAACAGATAGTATCTTTACTCTTTTAACCTGGAAGAGTGGATTCTTTAATTTTGAACCTAACATAGAACCAGTTACCGAGACGATAACTGTTGAGATAGAGGCTGACGATATTTTACTTGAAGAGGCAAGAAAAATAGATGAATGGTCAATTATTGAAAAAGAGTTACCTTCCGAAAAAACGGTTCTTGTAAAAACAGGTATAAAAAAAGAAGAAGATATTGAAAATCAGTCAACAAGGTATATTTTTTCTCTCGTTGATGGTTATAAAACATTGAAAGATATTTTTGAAAACTCAACTATAGGCAAATATGAAACAGGTAAAGAACTTTACACACTTTTAAAACTCGGATATATATATTCTGGAGAAGAGAAGAGTTCTGAAGTAGCTATAGATTCTCATAATAAGATAATGGAACATTACAACCTTGGAATTGCCTTCCTTTTAACGGAGATGTATGATGAAGCGATAAGAGAGTTTAAGCACATAATTCAGATAGATAAGAGTGACGCAAAGTCTTATTTTTATCTTGGTTTGATATATTTTAGAATGGGCAATTACAATGAATCTTTAAAATATTTTGAGGAACTTTTAAAATTGGGCATAGTAAATGTATCCCTTTTTAACAATATTGCTCTCACCTATGAAAGGTTAGGTATGTTTGAAAGAGCTGAAGAGTTTTATGAAAGGGCTGTAAAATTGGAGCCTGAAAATCCAAAGATTCTTGCAAACTATGGAATTCTACTTTTTAAGGAGAATCTTTTTACTGAGGCTGAAGAAAAATTAAGAATGGCTTTGAATATAGAGAAGGGACTAAAATATGCGAAATACTATTTGGCCCTTATATACTTTGAATATGGAATGGTAAATCAGGCGACCGAAATATTTTTTGAACTATCAAAAAATGATCCATCCGTTTGGCAATACTATTACAATATCGGCCAGATTTATCTTTCAGTTGGAAAACATGAAACAGCTGAAAATTTTTTGAAAAAAAGTATAGAAACCTGTGGAGATGAGATTCTCCCTTACAAATCTTTGGTAGATTTTTATTTTCTCGAAAAAAATTTTGAGGCAGCGGAAATTATACTTGAACAGATAGTAAACCTTAACAAAGGTGATTTTGATGTCTTTTATAAACTGGGTAACATAAAATACAGAAAAGGTAAAAAGGATGATGCTCTTAAATTTTGGGAGGAAGCTTTGAAATTACAACCTAACAATGAGATTTTGAAAAAAACTATAAACACAGTAAAAAATGGATGAGATAGATTATAAGATCCTTGTGGATTTCATAAGTCAAAAGATAGGTATAGATGGAAGTATATATAAGGAGAGACCTTTTAAAAGAAGACTTATGGTAAGGATGAGAGCTACAGGAAAGAAAACTTTTTTGGAATATTTGCAATTTTTGAAAAGTGATAAAGAAGAATTAAACATATTAAAAGAAACATTAACAATAAATGTAACGAGGTTTTTTCGAAACAGGGAAACTTTCGATTTTCTTGAGCTATATATTTTCCCAGAACTAATCAGAAAAAAAGAGAGGATAAGGATTTTAAGTGTAGGTTGTTCAACAGGTGAAGAGGTTTACTCTCTAAACATAATTATGAAAAAACTTAGTGCTAAAAAAGATTTTAACTATGAAATAGTTGGAATAGATGTTGATGAGGATGCTATCAACAAGGCACATTTAGGTATGTACAGGGACTATTCACTTATAGAGCTTAACGATTTGGAAGTTAAAAAATATTTTAAAAAAATTGGAGATTACTTCTATTTGGATGAGTCATTGAAAGAGAATGTATATTTTAAAATTTTAGATATAAAGGAAGAAAATATACTCTTTACTCTTGGCAAATTTGATTTTATAATATGTAGGAATGTTCTGATCTATTTTTCAAAAGAATTTCAGGAAAAAATGTTTTATGTCTTCTATGATCTTTTACTTCCTGAAGGGATCCTTGTACTTGGCAAGGTAGAGATCTTGACTGGTAACACAAAAACACTTTATAAGTCTATAAACATTAAAGAGAGGGTTTTTAAAAAAATTGATAATCAACATTAAGATTGCTGATGCAAATATAGGTTTTGAGGAGGATATTTTAAAGACAATAGGACTTGGGTCCTGTGTCGCTTTGACTCTTTACGATAGGGAAAAAAAAATAGGTGGTATGATACACTACATGTTACCTTCAAGAACTTACTCTAATGTTGTTTTTAATCCTTACAAATACTGTGATACAGGTCTTGCTAACCTTATTTTGGAGATGGAACAACTTGGCGCAAAAAAGTACAGAATGGAATCGAAACTTGTTGGAGGAGCTAACATGTTTTCCACATTCATAAAGAGTGTTGAGGATTCTATAGGTTACAGAAATGTTGAAATTGCAAGAAGGATGCTTAAGGAACTCAGGATACCTGTTGTTGCTGAAGATGTTGGAAGTGATTACAGCAGATCTGTAGAGTTTAATGTTAAAACTGGAATTTTAAGAGTTATCTCAATAAAAAATGGAGAGATTTACATTTGAAAAAATTTAAAGTACTTGTGGTTGATGATTCAGCTCTCATTAGAAGGATTTTGAAAGATATTATAAATTCCGATGAGGAGTTTACCGTTGTTGATGAAGCGAGTGATGGACTTGAAGCAATAGACAAAATAAAAGAAGTTGATCCAGATATAGTGACTTTAGATATAGAGATGCCAAAGGTAAATGGTCTTATAGCATTGCAGCATATTTTAAAGATAAAAAATATACCTGTTTTGATTGTTAGTTCATATACAAAAACAGGCTCAAAAATTGCATTAAAAGCACTTGAACTTGGTGCAATAGATGTTGTTGAAAAACCTTCATCTTTGGATTACAAGGATAAAAAAAATGAGATCCTGACAAAACTGAAAGCAGGGTTGAAGGCAAACCTGAAAGATGTTGGTAGTGAGATTGTTGAGATTGAAAAAAGTAAAAAGGTTTTTAAATCGGAAAGAATCGAAGCAACGAAACTTGTTGCTATAGCATCATCAACAGGTGGACCAAAAACTTTGATGGATATCATTCCAAAAATTAAGGGCAATATAGATGCAGCTATAGCAATAGTTCAACATATGCCTGCAGGTTTTACGAGATCTTTTGCAGAAAGGTTAGATTCCCTTTCACAGTTGAATGTTTTTGAGTCTTATGATAACTGTAAACTTTTGAATGGAGATTGTGTTATTGCTCAGGGTGGAAAACATATGGTTTTTGATGAGAATGGATACATAATACATACGGATGATCCACCTTACCATTCTGTAAGACCTTCCGCAGATATAATGATGATATCTGCTGTAAAACATTTTAGGAACAGAATCATAGGTGTTGTTCTTACGGGGATGGGTAAAGATGGAAGTGAGGGTGTTAATATAATAAAGAAGATGAATGGAAAAAATATTGCTGAATCGAAGGAGAGTGCTTTGATATACGGAATGCCTAAAGCTGCAGAAGAAACGGGGGCTGTTGATTTTGTGCTTGATAGAAAAAATATAGCAGAAAAGATAGAGGAACTGGTAAATGAAATTTAAAGAATTCAAAAAAGAACTTGAGAAAGAAATAGATATTATTTCAGCCCAGATAGATTCGAATAAATTTGATGAGAAAACTATAAAAAATCAGATTTTAAACCTTTATAAAGAGATAATAGATCTTAACGAGTTCCTTGTTCAGTCAAATTTAAAGATAAAAGAATTAGCCAAAAAGGTAAAAAGTAAAAAAACAGATAAAAGTTCTTTTGAAAACTTTGTTCAGAATATGAGAATATCGAAAGTTGATCTGACAACTTATATAGACAAGGGATGGAATTTTTTAGTTGAAGAACAGTACGATGATGCCATTCAGGTTTTGGAAAAAGCGAGCTCTCTTGCTCCAAACGATGTCAAGACTTTGGATCTTTTGGGATGGGCTTATATAAACAAGGAAAGGTATGATGATGCTATGATAGTCTTTCAAAAAGTTTTACAGATAGATCCTGAAAACTCTATAGCAAAAAATAACCTTGGTTTTGTTTGTTTCAAGAAAGGTATCTATGGAGAAGCGATAGAACATCTAACATTTGTTCTAAAAAATTCAAATGACAAAGTTGCTTTAATGTATGCGAACTTTTATCTCGGTCTTATATACATGGAAAGGGAAATGTTTGATGATTCGGTTAATTTTTTGAAGGAAGCTATAAAGATAGGTCCAAATTTACTTGAAGCTTATTATTATTTGGGATTAGTTTATATAAAATCTGGCATGGAAAAAAAAGGTATCAATACTTTGAAAGACCTTATTAAAAAAAACAGATTCAGTAAGTGGGCTCAAAAATCTGAAATGAAATTAAAAGAGATTCTGGGGGAAAAGTATGAAAAAGAAAATTGATCTTTCATCTCTTTTCAATGTTGGTAAAACAAAAAGTAAAGATGATAAGGAAAAAGAAAAAGTTGAAGAAAGAAAAGAAGTGACAAAAAGTGAAGATGAAAAGTTAATTGAAAAAGAAGAGATAAAAGATCTGAAAGTTGATGAAAAAAATTCAAAACCTTTAAAAGATGATTTTTCGGAAGGGAGAGAAAATCCTGAGCAAAAAGTTGAAAGTGAGTATTTTTCAAAAGATGAAAATTCTTTAAAAAGGGAAGATGATTCTGAAGAAGAGAAAGAGTATGTTTCTTTTAAATTGAACGAAGAGGAGTATGGAATTGATTCTGACCTTGTAAGGCAGATAATAAAATATAAGGATCCTTTGGATATTGGAATGAAAAGCAAAAGTTTTTTTGGAGTTTTAAACGACAAAGAAGGTTTTCTTCCTCTTTTTGATCTTAGAGAAAAGTTTGGGTTGAAAGTTAATAGGAGGAGTGAAAACGGCTCTATAGTTATAATGAAACTCGACGAACTTAGGATAGGTTTTTATGTTGATAAACTCATTGGAATAGTTAAGCTTGAAAAACCAGATATAAAAAGTATTCCACCTTTTCTTCCAGAAAATAAATTGGAATATATAGAAGGTGTTGGAATTTTTAAAAACGAAAAAAGGATTATAATAATTTTAAACTATCTTACCCTTTTCTCACAGGAAGAGATAAAAGAACTTAAAAAGATTCCAGAGATTTACAGATGATCGAATTCTTTTATTCTGTTATCAATACTGTTTTTTTTATAGGAAAAATTAAAGGTGGCGGAACAATAGTTTCTTTTCTTCTTCTTTTTTTATGGTTCTTTTTTACCAAAGGTAGTTTCACTCTTCTATTTGATTTTTTCTCTTTGATTCTTTTTCTTTCATATATTTCGATATCCAACTCGAAAAAATTTTTTGGAGATGATAAAAGAATAGTTATAGATGAACTTGTTGGAGCTACAATTTCAATAATGTTTTTACCAAAAAATTTCTTAGTTATATTTATTTCAATTCTGATCTTCAGATACCTCGATATTTCAAAAATTTTTTTTCTCGATAGATTTGAAAAAATTGAAGGTGCAACTGGAATACTTCTTGATGATATAATGGCAGGAATTCTGGCAAACCTTATAACACATTTTATCATTTTTATTTTATGAAAGCATCAATAATAATAGTTGGGGATGAGATTTTAAAAAACAGAATAGTTGAAAGAAATTCAACGATAATTTCAAATTTGCTTTTGAAAAAAGGATATTTCATAACAGGCAAATATTTCGTTGGAGACAATTTTAAAAATATAAATAGAGTTTTACATCTTTCGATTAAAGATTCCAAAATTATAGTTATAACAGGTGGTTTGGGACCAACAGTCGATGATATAACATTAAGTGCTGTTGCGAAATCCTTAAAAAGAAAACTTGTTTTTTCTGAGAAGATATATGAAAAAATTTCCAAAAAGATGAAAGCTGATAACAAAATTCTAATAAGACAATCATTAACTATAAATGGTTCAAAAATATTTGAAAATGGCGCAGGAATTGCATTCTGCCATTCTATTGTTTATAAAGGTGTAAAAATATTTTTATTACCCGGTGTAACGAGAGAGGTTGAATGGATAACAGATAATGTTCTTGAAAAGGTTATTCCAAACAGGGCAGTTAGGAAAGAATATAATATAAAAATTTTTGATACTACAGAGACTCAGATATATCAGTTACTGAAAGAAGAATTCGATTCAAAAACTATTTCAGATATACACTTCTATCCAATCTTTGGTTTTATTGATCTATACTTTTCAAAAAAGGAAATTTTAAAATTTTTAAAGAATAAATTTAAAGAAAAATTTCTTGAAACTGATGCTAAAGATTTAAACCTTTATCTAAAAGGAGAGTTGGAAAAGAAGAATTTAAAACTCTCCGTTGCAGAGTCATGCACTGGAGGTCTTTTATCAAAATACCTTACAGACATTGAAGGATCGAGTAAATTTTTTCTTGGTGGAGTAGTTGTTTATTCGAACGGTTCAAAAAATAGTATTCTGAAAGTTGATAGAAAACTGTTAGAAAAATATGGTGCAGTTTCTTCTGAAGTTGCAGAGATGATGGCAAAAAATTGTTCTAAAATTTTTAGATCTGATATTTCCGTTTCAATAACCGGTATCGCTGGTCCTTCAGGTGGCAGTATAGAAAAACCTGTTGGAACAGTTTTCATTTCAACATTTTACAAAAATAGATTACAAACTGAGAAGTATGTTTTTAATGGAAGCAGGGATATAGTAAGACAGAAATCTGTTAATCTTTCGATTTTTTCAATTTTAAGGAGGATAAAGAATGAGTAAAAGATTATTCATCGCCTTTAAAATTCCATCAGATTTAAAAAATGAACTTTTGCTTGTTCAACATAAAATAAAAAACAATCTTGAGCTTAAAGGTGTAAATTGGGTTAAACCTGATAACATGCATATAACAGTTGCTTTTTTAGGTCAGGTGGATGAAAAGGTTGTTCCACAGATTATAGATATAATGAATTCTGTCAATTTCAAATCCATACAGGTAAAAGGTGAAGGCTTAAAATTCTTTAACAAAAACAACTATCCTGCGATATTCTTTTATTCCCTTGAAGTAACTGATGAATTGAAAGATACTGTGGGCAATATAAGGGAAAATCTAATTAAAAAAGGGATAGATTTTGATAGAAAAAATTTTAACGCTCATATAACTATAGCGAGAATAAAGGAAGAATTCGATGGAAATCTACTTTTTAAATTTGTAAACGAGAAGAAAACTTTCTTCGAATCAAAGAAATACTCTATAAATTCCTTGGTTCTTTTTGAGTCGAAATTTGTCGATAATCAACCAATTTACATTCCTTTACATGAAATAAATCAGGAGGTATAGATATGGATAGTAACAAAATGAAATCACTTGAAATGACATTGAAACAGATAGAGAAAGATTTTGGAAAAGGTGCGATAATGCGTCTTGGTGACAAGGGTATGGTTGCTGGAGATATAATTTCAACAGGTTCAATAGCTATAGATGCTGCTTTGGGAGTTGGTGGTATTCCGAGGGGAAGGATAGTTGAAATTTATGGTGCAGAATCAAGTGGTAAAACTACACTCGCTTTACAGGTTGTTGCTCAAGCTCAGAAAAATGGAGGGATGGCTGCCTACATTGACGCAGAACATGCTCTCGATCCAACTTATGCAACGAAACTCGGAGTAGATATAGATAACCTTCTTGTATCACAACCTGATACGGGTGAACAGGCTCTTGAGATAACTGAAAAACTTGTTAGTAGTGGAAGTATAGATGTTGTAGTTATTGATTCGGTTGCAGCACTTGTTCCAAAAGCAGAGATAGAGGGAGATATGGGTGATTCTCACATGGGATTGCAGGCGAGGTTGATGTCTCAAGCTTTGAGAAAACTTACCGCTGTTATAAACAGATCAAAGACTGCAGTAATATTTATAAATCAGGTGAGATACAAAATTGGTGTTATGTTTGGTAACCCTATGACAACGCCGGGAGGGCTTGCTCTAAAGTTTCATGCTTCAGTAAGGCTTGAAGTGAGAAGAATAAGTTCTATAAAGGTTGGTGAAGAGGAAGTTGGAAACAACATTGAGGTTAAAGTAGTAAAAAACAAAGTTGCACCACCATTCAAAAAAGCTCTCGTTTCAATATATTTTGGAGAGGGAATATCTAAGGATGGCGAGATAGTTGATCTTGGAACAAGTTTGAACATTATTGAAAAAACTGGAGCATGGTTTTCTTATGGAGATATAAAACTTGGACAGGGAAAAGAGAATGTGAGACAATTTTTAAGAGAGAATAAGAAGGTGGCGGATGAGATAGAAACTAAAATAAGAAAAGCTTTGGGGATGATAGTTGAAGATAACAAAAATAGAGAGAGCAAAGAGAAATAAAGAGAAAGTGAATATTTTTATTGATGAAAAATTTTCTCTTTCAACCTATGATCAACTTTTGTTGAAATTTGATCTCTTTTCTGGCAAAGAGGTTGATGATAACCTTATTGAAAATTTAAAAAAAGAGACGCAGATATATGATTCTAAACGGTATCTTTACAACATAATATCGAGAAAAAGATACACGGAACAAAAGTTGAGAGAAAAACTTCTTATTCGAAAGGTTGATAAAGAGATCATAGAAACATTAATTTTAGAATTCAAAAATAATGGTTTGATAGATGATATTTCCTATCTTAAAGATTACCTCGATTACCTTTCATCCCAAAAGAAATATTCTAAAAGAGAGATAGAAAATAAAATTTTTTCAAAATTCAAAGGGAATGTTGATAGAAATTATATTAAAGATTTCCTTGATTCTTATGATGAAAAAGATGTTCTTCAAAATTTGTTGAAAAGAGAAAAGAATCTTGATGAAAAGGTAATCCAAAGGTATTATAGAAAAGGTTTCGATTACGAAACCCTAAAGGAAATGTTCGATAATCTTAAAAAAGGGGGATAAATGCCATTCGTAATTTTTTTGATTTTTCTTTTGATAATAGGATATTTTATTGCAACGAATGCTGGATTGAAAATTAGATTTATTAATAGAAAAAATCTCTTTATAACGGTTTCCATCTTACTCATTTTTATTATTCTTGTCAGTTCTGTAAGAATAGTACAACCAGGTTATGTTGGTGTGCAGGTACTTTTTGGAAACCTTAACAAAAAAGTTTTAAAGAATGGCTTACACTTCGTTTTTCCTTTTGTTCAGGTGGTAATGATGGATGTGAGAACACAGGATTACACAATGTCTATAGCTAAAGAGGAGGGTATAAAAAAGGGAGATGATGCTATAACCTCATTGACAAGGGATGGTTTAACAATCTCGCTCGATATAAGCGTGTGGTATAAACTCGATCCACAAAAAGCTGTTGATGTCTATCAAAACATTGGAACAAACTATGTTGAAAAAATAGTGAGACCTGCGATAAGAACTTCAATAAGGAATGCAACAGTTTTATACAATGTTTCAGAAATATTTTCTGAAAAAAGGGAAGATTTATCAAAAAAGATATTCGATGAGCTTTATGCGAATCTTTTTGAAAAGGGGATAATAGTTGATAAAATTTTACTCAGAAATATAGATCTTCCAACGAGAGTAAAAACCGCTATAGATGAAAAGATAGCTGCAGAACAGGAATCACAAAAAATGGTTTATGTACTTGAAAAGGAAAGGAAGGAAAAGGAAAGAAAACTGATAGAAGCAGAAGGTATAGCTCAGGCTCAGAAAAAGATCTCAGAATCTTTGAACAGACAGTATTTACAGTGGTATTACATACAGAATCTTAAGGAACTTTTGAATACACAAAACTCTAAGATAGTTATACTTCCTTTCGATAAAAACCTTGTTCCACTTTTAAATTTAGGTGAATGATGTTTTTTTGGGTAAAAATTTTTTTCATACTTGTATTATTTGTTGTTTCTCTTAGGTTTAAAATCAATATAGGGATATCTCTTTTGATATCATCTTTTCTTGTCGGTTTATTCTTTTATTCTGGATTTAAAGAGATAACAGATGTTTTTTTTAAATCTATTACATCCTATACAACAATCAAAACTGTTGTAATAATATATTCAGTTTTACTTCTTTCAAATGTTATTAAGGAAAAAGGAATAAAATCTTTATCTGAAAGTTTGCTTGAAATTTTCAAAGATGTAAAGTATGCGATAATTTTTCCA
Organism: Caldifarciminota bacterium UBA6260; assembly: GCA_002441125.1. GTDB lineage: Bacteria > Hydrothermota > 32-111 > 32-111 > 32-111 > 32-111. The sequence goes on along the minus strand of DJVI01000003.1, from coordinate 151,790 downwards.
CCCATGTTCATTGGACTTCTTCCAATGCCTGGTGGTGCATTGTTCCCTTCCGAGATCGTTAACGAATTGGGTGACAAGATAGATATGAAACCTGAAGAAAAAACTTTTGTCAACTACTGGTTCAGACACATCTGGGAATATTTTTGGCCATTGTATCCAGGATTGATATTGACTTCGAACATTTTGAATATACCTATAAAACAGATTATGAAACACCAATTCTACTTAACTATTTTAGCGTTATTGATAGGTATCCTTTTTATCAAAAAGTTGAAAAATGTTAAAGTTGAAAGAAAAATCCCTTTATCTGGGAGTTTACTTAATGTTTTCTTAGGTTTTTTTCCTGTCCTTTTGATAGTTGTTTTGATTCTTTTTACGAAATTAAGAGAGGAGATAATAGTCTTCTCGATTTCAATTTTTTTCCTTATAGTTTTGAATGTTGGAATCAAAAAAAAGTTAGAAATTTTTGTTAAATCCTTTTCTTTAGATATGATACTTTTAATAGTTGGAGTTATGGTTTTTAAAGATTTTTTTTCAAATTCTGAAATTATAAAAAACAATTTTCTTCTTTTTCAAAACTATAAAGCAACATATTATATTCTTTTGATTTTCATTCCTATACTTATCGGAATATTCACCGGTGTTAATCAAGCTTATGTTGGGATCCTTCTTCCCATAGTTTCAACTATAATTTTAAAAGCAAATGGTTCAGTCGATTTTGTCAAACTAACACTATTCTATGCTTCCGGTTTTTTTGGTGTTCTACTTTCACCAGTTCATCTATGTTTGTCTTTGACAAGGGAATATTTTAAGGCTGATTGGTCAAAGGTTTACAGGATACTTTTTCCCTCAACTTTACCTATACTTTTGATACCTCTTTTGGTTGATTTAATAATATAAAAGGAGTTTTAAATGTTAAAAAAATTTTTACCGATTCTCTTTTTTTTGATTGTTTTGATTTCCTGTAGTTTCAACAGTGATTCTGCAAAAATTAAAAAGGTTATTTACAAAAATGTGGATGCTATGAACAAAAAGGATATTGAAACTTACATGGAAACCATTGATCCAAAAGATACAGCAGAATATAACTCTACCAAAAATATAGTTGGATTCATTTTTAAAAATATGGATGTAGAAGTTAAGATAGATACTTTTTCGATAATTTCTTTGGCTGATGATACAGCCAGAGTTTTGGTGAGAATGTATTTTACAGTAAAAGGAGAAGGGGAACATAAATCTAACATGGAACATTTCCTTATAAAAAGAGAAGGGAAGTGGTATATAAATAATTCAATCACACTACAGTAGCAAAATTTGACTTTTATATAAGTTTTGTTATAATTACATACTATGAATAAAAAATTTATATTTGGACCAGTTCCATCAAGAAGGTTAGGATATTCTCTCGGAATAGATCTTGTTGAGAGAAAATTCTGTTCCTATGATTGTATTTACTGCGAAGTTGGTAAAACTACAAACAAAATAATAGAAAGAATAGATTTTCATAACGATAAAGAGATAGTTTCACAGATAAAAGATTTTTTGGGGAGTTATACAGGTAGGATAGATTGTATAACTTTCACCGGTTCGGGTGAACCTACGCTTAATGTAAAGATGGGAGAGATTTTAAGTGAGGTTAAGAAGTTAACAACTTTACCCATAACACTATTAACAAATGGTTCTTTGTTTTTCAGAGAGGATGTAAGGAATGAATCTATGGATTTTGATATAGTTATCCCATCCTTGGATTCTGTTTGTGAGGAATCTTTTTTAAAAGTTAATAAGCCGCATAAAGATTTAAAACTATCAATCATTATAGAAGGTTTGATAAAATTTTCAAAGGAGTATAAAGGAAAACTCTTTCTTGAAATTTTGCTTGTTAAAGGGGTTAACGATTCAGATAACGATCTTATAAGTTTGAGAAAGATAATCGAGAGGATGAAGGTTGATAAGGTTCAGATAAACACGGTTATAAGACCTCCTGCATATAAAGAGGCTAAACCGATTGAAGAAGAGGATAAAGAAAGGATAAAGAATCTTCTTGGAGATTTTGTTCAGATAGATCTGTCATTTTCAGGGAAAAAAGATAATCGTTCAAATGTTGGGAAAGAGGAAGTAAAAGAACTTTTGAAAAGAAGGCCATGCACCTTTGAACAGATATCTGTCTCTTTAGGAATGGATGGTGAAAGTTTGAAAAAGATTCTTGAAGATCTTGAAAAAGAGTTGAAAGATAATTTAAAGATAGATAAATTTGATGGAGAATTCTATTACAAGGTTGTAGAAAATGACTGAAATTTTTATTTTTGTTTTCATCCTTATAACCACAAAAATAATAAACGAAATTTTTGTTAGGTTAAAATTACCTTCTGTTATTGGTATAATATTACTTGGAATAATCTGTGGTCCAGTTTTGAAAATTATAAGAGTTGATAAAACCATAGAGTTTTTTTCAGATATAAGTATTCTTTTTCTTATGTTTCTTGCTGGACTTGAAACAGATCTCGAAAGTATAAAAAAGCAAGGGAAAGCATCCTTAATTATAGCTTTATCTGGAGTTTTTGTACCATTTTTTCTCTCTTTTCTGTTTCTGTTGATGAAATTCAGTTTCAATGCAAGTTACATAATAGGTTTGACTCTTACTGCAACATCGGTTTCTATAACAGTTATGACACTTCTTGAGATTGGTAAACTGAATACAAGAAGTGGAATAACGATTCTTGGCGCTGCTGTTATAGATGATGTTATCGGAATACTTTTCATGTCAATCTCTTTCGTCTTTCTATTCCATTCCGGGAACTTTTATCTTGTGATTTTGAAACTTTTACTTTTGATAGCTTTTATCTACATACTTTATGTTTACATTATAAACAGGGCTTTTCATTTTGTTTCAAATTTCAGGTCACATGATATGGTTTTAAGTCTTTCCGTAATTCTTATGCTTTTTCTCTCATATTTTTCTGAACAGATGGGTATAGCCGGAATAACTGGTGCTTATGTTGCGGGTGTTTCTATATCAAGAACAAGATTTTCTAAAAGAATTTTAGATAATACGCATATCATAGTGGATACACTCTTCATCTCATTTTTCTTTTTCGTTGTTGGTGTGAAAACATCTATCAATTTACATGATCTTAACCTTCTTTTCACACTTATTTTGACGATAATAGCCATTATTTCAAAGGTTATTGGATGTGGTTTAGCAAGTTATTTTAATGGATTAAGTTTTGATGAGTCATTAAAAGTTGGAGTTGGAATGATACCGAGAGGAGAAGTTGGACTTGTTATAGCATCTATTGCACTTTCAAGAGGGTTTGTAAATCAGGTTGTTTACAACGGGTTTGTTATAATGATTCTTGTAACAACACTTATAACTCCATTCTTGCTAAGTTATCTTTACAGAAAATAAAAAGGAGAGATATATGTTTTTTATGATACTTCTTTTATACAAAGAGGAGTTCTATGAGGATGTTTTAAACTCTCTTGTGGAGAGCGGAATAAACGATTCATTTGTTATTGAGGGACAAACTATAAATCAGGCTGTAAATATAAATGTACCAATTTTTTCCGGTTTGAAGTATAAGTTGAATGACGAGAGTAAATACTCGAAGATAATACTTTCAACTGTTGATAGTAAAGAGCAGGTTGAACATTTGATAGAAATTTTAAAAGATCTAAAAATAGATCCAGAAAGAGAAGATATTTTGAGAATCTACATTATGAAAATAGATTCAGTTTATGGAAAATCTGAGGATTTTAAAATTGAATAAAAAATATATTTTGTTATATTTTTTATTTTTACCTCTTTTTATTTTTTCATACATTTTACCTGAAAATTATGATTCAGAATATATAGTTGATCAATTCTGTTCAGATTTTGATATCAACATTTTTAACAATTTTGTTAAAAATGAAAATTTTGCCATGATCTCTGGTGGATGTTACAATGTTGAGCAACTATCTATAAAATCCATTTTGAAACTAAAAATACCACTTTTTAAATCTTTGGATTTTGAACTAAAAAATATTTACTATGATGATTTTGAATTTCACAGCAAGATATTTGAATACGGTTTAACATACTGGTTTAAAGATTTTTTCGGCTTAGGATTTTTGGCAAATCCAACATTTTATAAAAAGGACTCCGATTTAACATTCCATTTGGATTTTATAGGTTTCAACACTAAAAATAGTATTTCCTTCACACTTGAAAATTTTGATAACAACTATTCTCACAAAAACTGGAATGAAGAAATTTTACCTTACCCGAGAATCTATGAAAACAACCCTTACATTTTAACATTATTTTCTGGTGGTAATATAAAAGAGGTAGAATTTTTAACATTATACAGAAAGAAGTTTTTTACAAGAGAAAACCATTATACCTATGATGAATTTTTGGATTCCTTCATCTACAATTTTACAATTGATACAAGTTATGATTATCTTTACTCACAGATTTTTTATACTAAAGAAAAAGGAAAAGATTTTTTATCAACAGGTTTCAGATTGACTCTTTTAGATCTGAAAAATTCTTTTCTCGACTTTAACGATACAACGGAAGAAAAAGATTCAAGGATAAAACTCTCCTATTCACTTTCTTATAAGAATGGTGTTAACTGGTTTGATCTTTTTTATGAAAAAGGTTATAGGATGGTTGAGGATATATTCGAAAAAAATACAGATCTTTTCTTTATAGGTTACACATTTTCAAAAGGCATTCTAAATATAAGTGGTGGTGAGTCTATATCAAACCTTAAAAGGGATAACATCGATTCCACATCATACTCTTCATTCCAAACGAGATTTATTTTGAGTTTAAAATTAAAATTGGGAGATAATTCATATCTTATTGCGAGAAAAGGTTTTGAAACAGATTACAGGGATATACAGAAAGGTGGAAAATTTTTCTTCTATGATAAAGGTTATGTTCAATTCTATTCAAATTTCGATCCATTTATAAAAAGGGAGTGATATGGATAAATTCATAATAAAAGGTGGAGTAAAACTTTCAGGTGAATTGAACACTTCAGGCTCAAAGAATTCTGTTTTACCAATAATGGTTGCAACTCTGCTTACAATAGGTAAAAGTGTTATAAAAAATGTTCCAGATGTTGATGATGTGAAGCACATGATAAAAGTTTTAGAGTATATAGGTGCAAAGGTGGAATTCAAAAAGAATACTCTTTTAATAGATGTTCCTTCAAAAGTTGGATATGTCGCTCCATATGATTTCGTTAGAAAGATGAGGGCTTCATATTATGTTATGGGCTCTTTGATAGGAAGGATGGGTAAAGTTGATGCATCCTTACCGGGTGGTTGTGCTATAGGTGAAAGACCTATAGATCTACATTTGAAAGGCTTCAAAGAACTTGGATGTGATATAAAACTGGAAAGAGGTTATGTGAAGGCAAGATGCAAAAAGCTGAAAGGAAAGGAGATTTTTCTTGAAGGGAGTAAGGGAACATCTGTTGGTGCTACCATAAATGTAATGATGGCTGCAGTAAAAGCTGAAGGAAAAACTGTAATCAAAGGTGCAGCTATTGAGCCGGAAGTTTCAGATGTGGCAAGATTCCTAAACAGTATGGGTGCAAAAATAACAGGTATCGATTCCCCTGTTTTAACTATAGAGGGTGTTGAAAAACTTTTTCCAGTTGAATACAGTGTAATTCCAGACAGAATAGAAGCTGGAACTTTACTTGTATCCGCAGCAATAACAGGTGGAGAGTTAGTTTTAAAAAAATGCAATCCTAAACATATGGATGCAGTTTTGAACAAGTTGAAGGAGATCGGTTTTAAACTTTCAATAAGTGAAGATGAAATATATATCAAAGCATCCAAAAATTTAAAACCTGTAAATATAGATGTTTTACCTTATCCTTTTTTCCCTACAGATATGCAGGCACAGTTCGTCTCTTTACTCTCTCTCGTTGATGGAATATCGATAGTTTCTGAAAATATATTTGAGAAGAGGTTCATGCATGTGCCAGAACTTTTAAGGATGGGTGCAGATATTACTATAGATACAAACAAAGCGATAATAAAAGGTGTAAAAAAACTTTTGGGAGCACCAGTTATGGCTTCAGATCTTAGAGCATCAGCTGCACTCGTTTTGGCAGCTCTTGCCGCTGAAGGGGAGAGCGAGATAAAAAGGATATACCATATAGATAGAGGATACGAATCTATAGAGAAAAAGTTAAGAAAGTTGGGTGCTAAAATTAAAAGGGTTGAAGAATGAACTCTAAAAGAACAGTTTATGTTGGTAATATTCCAATAGGTGGTAAACATCCGGTTGTAATACAATCTATGACAAACACAAAAACTGAGGATTATAAAAGTACTTTAGAACAGATCAACAACCTGTATAGAAAAGGTGCTCAAATTGTTAGAGTTTCATACCCTGATATAAAATGTAAGGACTCTTTGAAAAAGATAGTTAAATATTCTCCATGTCCTATCATTGCAGATATACATTTTGATTATAAACTCGCAATTTCTGCAATTGATATAGGATGTGCAAAGATAAGAATAAATCCTGGTAATATATCAAAAAGGAATCTTTCAGAAATTATAAAGGTTGCAAAAGAAAAGGATGTCCCAATAAGAATTGGCGTTAACGGTGGTTCACTTGAAAAAGAAATTTTAAAAAAGTATAATTATCCTAGTTCTGATGCTCTTTTTGAATCTATAAAAAAATCTGTTGAATTTTTTTTAGATAAAGGATTCGATAAACTCGTTTTATCAGTTAAATCTTCAGATGTTATAGAGATGATAAAAGCTAATTTAAAATTGAAAGAGTTGGATTTCCCTGTCCATCTTGGAGTCACTGAAGCTGGTGGACTTTTGAGAGGTTCTATAAAGAACTCTATAGGTATTTCATATCTTCTTCTTAACGGAGTTGGTGATACTATAAGGGTATCACTTTCAGATTCACCTATATACGAGATCGATACTGCAAAAATAATTCTCTCTTCTATTCACATGTCTTCGAATGTCCCAGATGTTATAGCTTGTCCAACATGTAGTAGAACAACTTTTGATGTTGTATCCGTTCAAAAAGAGGTTGAAAAAATCCTTGAAAATGTTAACAAGAATGTTAAGGTGGCAGTAATGGGATGCGTTGTTAATGGTCCTGGTGAAGCTAAAGATGCTGATATTGGTATAACTGGAGGTCAGGGTATTGGTGTTCTTTTTAAAAAAGGTGAGATAATAAAAAAAGGTCCTATTGATGAAGTTCTGAAAAATTTTTACGAAGAGTTGAAAAAGTATGGAAAATAAAATAAAAATAATTCAAAATCTTTTAAAAGAAAAAGAAATGATATTTATAGATGATCCTGAACAGGTGTTCGATCTTCTCGAAAAGGATCTATCTTTCAACTATGGAGAGTATGATGCTAATCTCTTCATAGGAAAAAGAAAAGTTTATCTTATAGTTGATTATCTTTTGTATCCTGAAGTGAAAAATATTGGTAGTGTTGAACTCATAAAAGGTGATACACTCGAATACCTTAAGAATGGAAAACTTTTTGTAAAGGAGTGGTTTGAAATTTTGAAGGGAAATGGAATTACAAGAGTTGGGCTTGTAAATACAACCTTCTCTTTCTATTTTAAGGATTATGTTACATTCAAATTCGTTTCTCCTTCTAAGACTTTGGGTAGTTTTAAGAGTAAAAACGAGATGTCAAAAATTATAAAAATAGCCCAAAGGATGGAAAAGATTTTTGAAAAAGTTGAGGAAATGCTGAAAGTCGGTATTAAAGATGTTCAACTCAGAAATGCTGTTGATCTTTTGATATATGAGGATGGTTTTAAAAGGTATTTGCCTACCTATGTTGGTTTTGATCCTAAAACTATTTATCCAACATTGAACGGTGATATTTTGAAGAATAACAGAATAGTTGTCTTAGATATAGGTATTATGAAAAATGGTGTTGGTTTTTCCTTCTCTAAAAGTTTTCCATTTGGAAAACTTTCAAAAAATAAAGAAAAAATCCTAAAGATTGCAAAAGATGGAATCGATGTCCTTTTCTCCTCTCTTTTAAAAAATAACAGTATAAAAGAGTGTGAGATGGGTTATAGAGAATATTTAAAAAGCCATAAGCTTGAAAAAATGTCCATAGAATATGGATTCTCTTATGTTTCATGTGCAGGGACAGGTGAAGTTAACACATTTATTACTGAAAGAAGTGTTAAAAATGGAGAGATTTTCAAACTTACATCCTCAATTTTTTTACCTTCAAAATATGGTGTTAGATTTGAAAGTTTGATAACCAAAAATGGGAACGGTTATGAAAAAATTCTTTAAAATCCTTTTTTTGTATCTAATAGTTTTTCTTTCTTGTTCACATAACGACTATAAAAATTATATGGAAAAAGGTGAATATGAAAAAGCTTTAAAAATAGCAGAAGAAAATTTTAAAACTCATCCTGAAAAAAAAGTTCTTGCCGATATCATCTATCTTTCAGATGAAAAATTGTATGATACAAAGAGAGCTATAATAAACACTAAAAGATATGAGGATGTAAAAGGTGATTTTTCAGGAATAGAAAATATTGTTGGAACACTTTACTATAATTACTCACTATCCTTTTATAAAAAAGGAGAAAATGATTCTTCAGAGTACTATTTAAAAAAGGCTGAATACTTTTCCCCTGAAAATTACAAGATCTATCTGCTCTTTGGTAAAATATATGTTAAAAAAAATGATTTTGAAAAGGCAAAAACATTTTTATTGAAATCTGTTGAAAAAGAGAAAAAGAATGTTGAATCATATAAATTTCTTGGAAACATTGAGTTTTTACAAGGTAATTTTGAAAACGCAAAAAATTATTACGAGAAAGGGATTTCAACCGATTCATCAGATTGTCAGCTTTTGATGAATTATGCTGAACTTCATATGAAAACAAAAAATGAAAAAAAGGGGCTTGAAATCATTAAAAAAGTAATTTCCATCGATTCAACTTATTTCGATGCTTATGATAGACTTGTTAAATATTATTATAAAGTTGGATTGACCGATTCTATATTCAAGTATTTGAATCTTTATGAAAATATCGCAAAAAGGAATGCGAATAAGAAATGACAAAGGAGTATAAATGATAAAAAGAGATGAAGCTTATGAACTTGTAAAAAAGAACATTGATAATAATAACCTTATAAAACATATGCTTGCTTGTGAAGCATGTATGAGAGGTGTCGCAAAACATTTTAAAGAGGACGAAGAGGAATGGGCTCTCGCTGGGCTTTTGCATGATTTAGATTACAGTGAAACAGCGAAAAACCCTGAAAAACATGGTTACATAACTTTGGAGATTTTAAAAGGATATGATGTAACAGAAGATATTCTTGATGCTATTCTTGCACATCCGGGTCATAAGGAAAGAAAAAAACTTATAGAAAAAGTTTTATACTCTGTTGATCCTCTTACAGGACTTATAGCTGCTGCAGCTTTGATGCATCCTGAAAAAAAGATAGAAAAAATTGATTTGGATTTTATTTTAAGAAGGTTTAAGGAAAAAAGATTCGCAGCTGGTGCTAACAGAGAACAGATAAAGATGATTGAGGAAACAGGTTTAAAATTGGAAGATTTCATCCAGATATGTCTCGATTCTATGAAATCTGTAGCTGGAGATTTAGGTTTATGAAAGTTTTGCAAACTTACAAATTACCTTTTGATACAAAAAAATATCTTAAAGAGAATGGAATTGATGTCGATATCTATGAGAATGGTATTTCCTATGAACAGATCCTACAAATCGTTGAAAATTATGATGGGATAATCTCTCTTTTGAGTAACAGGATAGATAAAAATATTTTAGAAAGAGGAAAGAATCTAAAAATTGTTGCAAACTACGCTGTTGGATACGATAATATAGATACTTCTTATGCTAGAGAAAAAAATATTTTTGTGACAAACACTCCCGATGTTCTGACTGAAGCAACCGCAGATATTGCTTTCGCTTTACTTCTTTCTGTTTCAAGGAGAATAGTTGAAGGTGATGATTTTGTAAGAAGAGGGGAGTTTAACGGATGGAAACCTGATCTTCTTCTTGGAAAAGATCTTTTTGGAAAAACATTGGGAATATACGGATTTGGTAGAATTGGAAAGGCAGTTGCAAGAAGGGCTAAAGGTTTCGGAATGGATATTATCTTTACCGATGAAAATGTAAAAGATGAAACTTTAGCAAAAAAGGTTGATTTCGAAAGTCTGATAAGAGAATCAGATTTCATATCTATAAATGCTCCTTTGAATGAAACTACTTTATATAGGTTCGATATTGAGGTATTTAAAAAGATGAAAAAAAATGTTATCATAATAAATACAGCGAGAGGAAAGATAATTAAGGAAAAAGATCTTGTTTATGCTTTAAAAAACAATCTCATAACAGGTGTTGGACTTGATGTTTATGAGAATGAACCTGTTGTAGAACCTGAACTCCTTAAGATGAAAAATGTTGTTTTGCTTCCACACATAGGAAGTGCAACAGAAGAAACAAGAGAAAAAATGGCAAAAATATGTGTTAGGTCAATAGTTGAGGTTCTTGTTGAAAAGAGGAGACCTGAAAAATGCGTAAACTTCTGATTTTGATTTTTCTTATTTTTTTTATTCAGAATATTTTTTCTGACCCATTCTTTTCAAAAGATAAGATAGATCATCTTTTCACAACTTTCGCTATAACAGCATCCACATCTCTCTTTGTTAAAAGTTTTATAAAAGATAAAAATGAAACTCAGAGTTTAACCTTATCTGTAAGTGTTCCTATTCTATTTTCATTTGGTAAAGAGATTTATGATAACTTTTCCGACGGTACAGTTTCTTATAAAGATCTGATATACGATTTTGTAGGTATAGGTTTAGGGTATGTAATTGTGAGGTTAAAATGAATATATTTAAAAAGAAAAAGAAAGATGATAGTAAACTTTTAAAGATAAAACTATCTCCGGCAGAGATGTTTTATACTAATGCTCTATCTATAGAGGCACTTGTGAATGTTCTTGAAAGTAAGAATATTTTAAAGAAAGAGGAAGTTTTAAACGAGATAAAAAGGTTAGGAAAAGAAAGAAAAGAAAAAATGGAGGAATTAAATGAAGATATCAGAAAGAGTAAATAGTATGCAGGAATCACCGATAAGAAAACTTTTATCATATTCTGATGATGCTAAAAGTAGAGGAATAAAGGTGTATCATCTAAATATTGGACAACCTGATATCCCTACGCCAAACTATATTTATGATGCTATAAAAAATTATTCTGAACATGTTCTTGCCTATGGACCTTCTCAGGGATTGAAGGTTGCGAGGGAGACTGTCGCAGATTATCTTAATGGTTTAGGATATGGTGTTAATCCTAACGAAGTTTTTATTACAACTGGTGGATCCGAAGCTATAATTTTTGCTATGATGGCTGTTGCCGATCATGGAGATGAGATAATTATTCCGGAACCTTTCTATACAAACTATAACGGGTTCGCTTCTATGGCTGGGTTGAAGGTTGTTCCAATTCTTACAAAAGTTGAAACAGGTTTTCATCTCCCAGATGAAAAAGAGTTTGAAAAACTGATAACACCAAAAACAAAAGCTATTCTTGTTTGTACACCAAACAATCCAACTGGAACAATATTTACAAAAGATGAAATGGAGATGGTTGTTAGGATCGCCAAAAAACACAAACTCTTTGTTCTTTCAGATGAGGTTTATAGAGAGTTTGTTTTTGATAATAAGAAACATACATCCATTCTTGAGATAGAAGGTTCTGAAGAAAATTCCATAATGCTCGATTCCATATCGAAAAGGTTCTCAGCTTGTGGAGCGAGGATAGGATATCTTGTATCAAAAAATAAAAATGTTTTAAACGGTGTTTTAAAACTTGGACAAGCAAGACTCTGTCCCCCAACTATTGAACAGATAGGAATGATAGAAGGTTATAAACATATGAAGAGTTTTATGAAAGAAATGATAGCTGAATATCAAAAAAGAAGAGATGTTGTTTATGAAAACCTTAAAAAGGTTGAAGGTGTTTTTACAAGAAAACCTGAAGGTGCTTTCTATGTTGTTGTTAAACTGCCAGTAGATGATGCTGACAATTTCGCAAAATGGATGCTGACAGATTTTGCAGTTGATGGAAAGACAGTTATGGTTGCCCCAGCGAATGGATTTTACGCTTCATCTGATAAAGGAAAAGATGAGATCAGAATTGCGTATGTTTTGAACACAACAGAACTCGAGGATGCTATAAAAATATTATCCCTTGGTATAAAAGAGTATAATAAAAGGAAAAGATGATGGATAAGATTATATTCGATAACAAATTGAGTTCATACCTTTTGCTTTTACTTTTCATACTTATCTCAACATCAATAACTCTCTTTTTACTTATTTTTTTCAGAGAAAAAAAATTGAGTGTGTTTAAAAGATTTTCACTCTTTTTTATACTACTAATCTATTCAATATCTTTTCATATCTCCCTTATTTTTTTCACTAAATACACTCAGGTTTACAACATCCTTCTTGATCTTACCAAAATTTTGTATGTTTTCACTTTTACCTTCCTTTTCGTCTCTTTTATGAATTTTTTCATTGGAAGGATTTACAGAGACGAACTTTTAAAACAACATATTCATCTCTCTCTACAGATAGAGTCACTTTTGAAAAAAACAGTATTAGTTTTTTCACTGTTAATAGCTCTAACTGTTATATTGAGTATTCTTGGTGTAAATGTTCTATCACTTATCACAGGTCTTGGTATCGGTAGTGCTGCAATAGCTCTTGCTGCACAGGATCTTTTAACCAACCTTATAGGTGGTATGACTATTTTCTTTTCAAAAGTTCTAAATGTTGGGGATCTTGTTGAGATAAATGATGAAATTGGTTATATAATCAGTATAGGACTTAGAACAACCAAGTTGAAAAGGTATGACAACAAGATAGTTGTTTTTCCTAACAGTATAGTTGCAAAGAGCAAAATAATAAACCATATGGAAAACGATATTGTCAAAATCTCCTATGTTTTACAACTTGAATATAAAACTCCAGTTGAAAATATCAAAAAAGCAGCAGATATTGTTACAAAAATTCTGAATGATGATGAAAGGATAAAGGAAAAGAATTCAATAAATGTTGGGTTCTATAAATTCGATCAGTACTCTTTGAATATTTATGTTAATTTCGCAGTAAACAAAAATATGGATGTTGGTGCGATAAAAGAGGATTTTCATTATCTTGTTAAATACAATTTCGATAAGGAAGGAATAAAATTCGCCTTCCCAACACAAACCGTTGAACTGGAAAATAAGGAGTGATTATGGAAAAGGAGAATTTAAAAAGAGTTGATCTTGAAATTTTTGAAGCTATAGAGAACGAGAAGAGAAGACAGAATGAAAAGATAGAACTGATAGCATCTGAAAACTTCGTTTCCGATGCAGTTCTTGAAGCTTTGGGAAGTGTAATGACTAACAAGTATGCTGAAGGTTATCCCGGGAAAAGATATTATGGTGGATGTGAATTCGTTGATGTAGCCGAGAATCTCGCAAGAGAAAGAGCGAAACAACTTTTTAAAGCTGATCATGCTAATGTTCAGCCTCACTGTGGTTCACAGGCGAACATGGTTGCTTATCTTGCTTTTTTGAAGCCACAGGATACTTTTATGGGACTCGATCTTTCTCATGGTGGACATCTTACACATGGACACCCGATAAGTTTTTCTGGCATTCTATACAATGCTGTCCATTATGGAGTTGAGAAAGATACTGAAGTTATAGATTACTCTAAACTGAGAGAACTTGCCAAAGAGGTAAAACCTAAAATGATAATAACTGGTGCAAGTGCCTATCCAAGATTTTTCGATTTCCCCAAATTTAGAGAGATAGCTGATGAGGTTGGTGCAAAACTGGTTGTAGATATAGCACATATAGCTGGACTTGTTGCAGCAGGTTTACATCCATCTCCAGTTCCCTATGCTGATGTTGTAACTTCAACTACACATAAGACTTTAAGGGGACCAAGGGGTGGATTGGTTTTATGTAAAGAGGAACATGCCGCTTTGATAGATAAGACTCTTTTCCCCGGAATTCAAGGTGGACCTTTGATGCATGTTATAGCAGCGAAAGCTGTAGCTTTCAAAGAGGCTCTATCACCATCCTTCGTTGAATATCAAAAACAGGTTTTAAAAAATGCAAAACAGTTAGCTGAATCTTTGAAAGAGAAAGGTTACAGACTGGTTTCAGGTGGAACGGATACACATCTTATGCTTGTTGATCTTAGGAGCAAAAAATTGACTGGAAAAGTTGCTGAAAAAGCTTTGGATAAAGCTGGAATAACTGTGAATAAAAATACTATTCCATTCGATCCAGAAAAGCCTTTCGTTACAAGTGGTATAAGGGTTGGAACACCTGCTATGACAACAAGAGGTATGAAAGAGGATGATATGAAAAAAATAGCAACATTTATTGATAGAGTACTTTCAAATGTTGAGAATGAGGAAGAAATAAACAAGATAAGAGAAGAGGTGAAAGAGTTCACTTCACAATTTAAACTTTTTGCATGGTAAGAAGGAGAAATATATGGCAGTGATTAAACCTTTTAAAGGTATAAGACCGGTTAAAGATATGGTTAGCGAGGTTGCAGCACCACCTTACGATGTTGTCTCTGTGAAAGAAGCGAGAGAGTATGTTAAAGATAAAAAATACTCTTTCTTAAGAATTGAAAAATCAGAGATAGAATGTCCCGATGATTGGAATGTTCATGATGAAAGGATTTTTATTAAAGGAAAAGAGAATTTTGAAAAATTTTTGAAAGATAAAGTTTTGTTTCAAGATAAGGATGATTACCTTTACATATATAAACAGATAATGGGTAAACATGAACAGACCGGTATAGTTGCGTGTGCATCTGTTGATGACTATATAAAGGATGTTATAAAAAAACATGAACATACAAGAGAGGATAAAGAGATAGAAAGATCTATGCATGTTGACATAATAGATGCTAATACAGGTCCTGTTTTTCTTACATATAGGAAGGAAAAGGAGATAGATGATATCGTTAAAGATTTTATAGAGAAGAATAAACCTGAATACGATTTTAAAGATGAGTTGAATGTAAGACATATACTTTATGTTGTAAAGGATAAAAAGATTATAGAAAGATTGGTAAAACTTTTTGCAAAAATTGAAAACCTCTATGTTGCAGATGGGCACCACAGATCTGCTGCAGCAGTTAGGGTTGCCAAAAAGAGGAGGGAGAATTTTAAGAAATATACAGGAAAAGAAGAATTCAATTTTTTCCTTTCCGTAATTTATCCTGATGATCAATTACAGATTATGGATTACAATAGGGTAGTTAAGGATCTGAATGGTCTTTCAAAAGAAAAATTTTTGGAACTTTTGAAAAAGAAATTCAATATTATAGAATTAAAAAGTTCACAAAAGCCGGAAAAGATACATTCCTTCACAATGTACCTTGACAAAAAATGGTATAAATTGGAAGCAAAAGAAGAAATAATATTTAGAACAGATCCTATAAGGTCACTTGATGTTTCCATTTTGCAGGAAAATGTTTTGAATCCAATTTTGGGAATAAAGGAACCGAGAACTGATAAAAGGATAAATTTTGTTGGAGGAATAAGAGGAATCGAAGAGTTACAGAAACTTGTTGATTCAAAAGAGTATATGGTAGCTTTTGCTATGTATCCAACAAGTATGGAACAGTTGATGACAGTTGCGGATTCAGGAAATGTTATGCCTCCAAAATCAACATGGTTTGAACCGAAACTTAGAAGTGGACTTATCGTTCATAAACTTTCATAAAATTTATGTATATTTTGAATATTATAAAAGTAGTTATTGAAACTAAAACGATTGAAGGTCCTGTAGGAAGGTCAAACTGGTAAGATATGAAAAGACCTGTTAAAGAAAAGAAAAGGTTTAAAATAAAATTAAAGAGAACTATCTTGTAAATATTTGTAAAGATCTCTTTTGTTATCAAAGGGGCTATAGTCAAAAATATTATGTTGACTATAACCCCTGAAATTTTTATCATAACAATTATTCCGAGAGTTATCAAAAGGTAAAAGATGGTATCAAAGAGATTACTGTTTATACCTACAATCTTAGCGTACTCATAGTCAAGAGAAAGGAATAGAAATTCTTTTATAAAAATAAAAAATATTAAGAGAGTTAAAACTAATACCATAAAAAGTAAAGAAATATCAAAAATGTTTATAGATAGTACATTACCAAAAAGGTAGCCAAGTAGATAACCTGTATATCCTTTTTTGAAATTTAGAAAAATAATGCCAAGAGACATTCCCAAACTCCAAATTATTGAAACTATCGAATCGTTTTCTATTCTAAACTTTTTTCCAATGAAAAACAGAAAAGATGTGAATAATAAGGTGAAAGGTATGGCAGTAAGTATCGGATTTAGGGATAAAAAAACACCAAGTCCAAGTCCTCCAAAA
The DNA here is from genome assembly GCA_002441125.1 of Caldifarciminota bacterium UBA6260. Lineage (GTDB taxonomy): Bacteria > Hydrothermota > 32-111 > 32-111 > 32-111 > 32-111. The sequence goes on along the minus strand of DJVI01000003.1, from coordinate 135,336 downwards.
GCTGCATGGGAAATCCCTCCGGAAATGTATGTCATCTTTCTCAAAACAACGAAGCTACCGATTATTGATGATAAAATCGAATAAAGAAACAATGCCAATATAGATAACTGCAAAAATTTGTATTGTAGAATCATAATTTTTTATGTTCCTTATGGTCTATAATGTTTACTTCATATCAGTAAAGTTTGTTCATGACAAAATCCCTGTTCGTGTTAATATCGCCATCGAAAGTTATTTTTTTGTTTAGACATATTATCCTTTTTATTTTTGTTGAAATAGCACCGAGATCATGGGTTACAAGTATAATAGACATTTTTTCATTAAGTTCAAACAACAGATTGTAAAATTCGTTTTGCGATTTTACATCGATAAAAGATGTGGGTTCATCGAGTATCAGTAATTCAGGGTCCCTTACTATAGATCTTGCCAAAAGAACTTTTTGAAACTCTCCACCAGAGAGGGTTGATAACCTTTTCTTTAAAATGTTTTCTATTCCTAACCTTTGGATAACCTCTTTTGTTTTTTTATGATCATCATCGTTAAAATCGATAAAAGGTTTTTTATACCTTCCAAGAAGTATAAAATAGTAAATAGAAATCGGAAAATCAAAAAATTCACTTTTCTTCTGTGGGAGATAACCTATTGATAAGTTTTCTTCCAAAAAATTGATTGAACCTTTTGTTGGTTTGTATATACCAAGTATCAGTTTCAAAAGTGTTGTTTTGCCACCACCATTTGGACCTATTATAGATAAAAGTTCATTCTCCATTATTCTAAAACTTATATCTTCAAGTATTGTTATTCCGTTTAAAACAAAACTTAAATTTTTGATTTCAAGAATAATTTTGGAACTCATAAATTTCTAAAAAATTTTAAGATCTTTTCAAAATTTGTTAAAGGGTTTTCAAGTGGATTTATATATAAACTTTTTACTTTAATCTCACTTTCAAAGTTTTTAGCATAGTTTTCAGATGATGGATTTGTATAGAAAAAAATCCTTATCTTTTCTTTTAAAATCTCATCCTGTACATTTTTAAGATCCTTTACGGAAACTTCATCCTCATTATCTGATATTGTTTTCAAATCCAAATTAAATTCCTTTCCAAAATATAAAAAAGCGTTATGATCCGTAAAGATTTTTCTTATCCTTTTCTCTTCTATCACACTTTTTATTGAATCTTCGAGAGCATCTATTTTTTTATTTAAAAGATCGATATTTTCATCAAGAGTTGTTTGGTCAACTATTTTATAGTAAGATAAAGTATCGTATAAGATTTTTGAAAAATTTTTCAGATTTTTCAAAGATATCCATATATGTGGGTCATATTTTTCTTCGAGAGTTTTTGAAAGATCTATCTTTATAGAATTTTTTGCTTCATTTAAAAACTGATTTTTATTTTTCTCTTCAAATTCTATTCCTGAACCGAGAAAAATAAAAATTTTTGATTGGGAAATTTTTTCAAAACTGGATGGGGATATATCTGCTATATGCGGGTCAATATTTTTGTCAAGAACACTTATATTTTGAATACTCGTATCAAGGATTGACTCGAGAAAAGCTTTAACAGGATACATTGTTGAAACTATCGAAACTTTTTTGTTCTGGTTTGTATCTTTACATGAAAAAAAGTTCAGAAGTAAAAGGATTACAATTAAAAGGATTAAATTTTTATTTTTCATTTTTTAGTCTCCTTTTTAAATTTTTGTAATATTCAATCCTTTTTATCATCTCCCTTTCAAAACCTCTTTCAACTGGAGAATAAAAGTTCTTTTCCTCTACTCCTTCTGGAAAATAATTTTCTAAAACAAAACTGTTTTCAAATTCTGGTGGATATTTGTAATCTTTCCCATAACCTTCCTTTCTGTCAAAATCTGTAACAGGATTTCTCAGTTTGAAAGGAACATCTTTGTGTGAAGTTTTTTTTGCATATTCTATGGAGGTTGAATATGCTTTGTAAACTGAAACAGATTTTGGAGATAGAGCGAGATATATAGCACATTGCAAAAGTGCGAGTTCTCCCTCTGGAGAACCTAATTTTTCGTAAGCTTCATAGGCACTGTTCGCTATTACAATTGCCTGAGGATCAGCGTTACCAATATCCTCAGATGCTATCCTAATCATCCTTCTTCCAATATACAAAGGGTCCTCTCCACCAACTATCATTCTTGCAAAATAGTATATAGATGCGTTAACATCACTTCCCCTTACAGATTTATGGAATGCTGATATTAGATGGTAATGGTTATCTCCTTTTTTATCATACTGTATCAATTTTTTTGAGATTATAAGTTTTTCAAACTCTGTAGAATCGCTAATATTTTTTATCTCTTCGGAGAAATTTTGGATTATGTTTATAAGCTGTCTTGCATCATGGTTTGAAAAAGATATAAGTGTTTTATATATATTCTCATCTTTCACTTCTATGTTGAGTTCTTTAAAAACGTTTGTTGCAATATTTTTTAAATCATCCTCTTCTAAACGGTTGAAACGAAACACTGTAACCCTTGAAAGCAAAGCAGGGGTGAGCTCATATGAAGGATTTTCAGTTGTTGTGCCGATTATTATTATATTACCATCCTCTATGTAAGGTAAAAGTGCATCCTGCTGGATTCTGTTCATCCTGTGTATCTCGTCTATCAAAATTATTAGAGTTGAAGATTTAGATTCATCGATAATTTTTTTCAGGTTAGTTGTTGAAAAATTTATTCCATTTATGTAAAGTTTGGGAAGTTTTGATCTTTTGATTATGATGTTTGCCAATGTTGTTTTTCCAACACCGGGTGGACCAACAAAGATCATAGAAATAAATATGTTACTATCGATAAATTTTCTTATAATTCCATTCTCACCGACGAGATGTTTCTGACCTACGAAACTTTCAAGATTTTCAGGTCTGAATTTCTGGGCAAAAGGTATATATTTAGAATCCATAGTTCCCTTCAAAGAGTAGAACTGCTATCCTTTTATGAGGAAATGACCTTTTTGTTATTACTGTTGTATAACATATATTATCCTCATGTTCACAATCAACACATCTTTGAAGTTTCACACATGGTGTATCGAGATTGAATCTTTTGCAGTTTGAAACTGCTGCTATATTTTTTGCTCTTTCTATAGCGGAATCTATATCTTTGGTAATTTTATTAGTTGATGCTATCACAACAACCTTTTTAGGACCAAAAATCAACGCTCCAACTCTGTTTCCCCTTTTGTCTATATTTATAAGTGCACCGGTAGATGATATGGCGTTTGTAGACATAAAATATATATCGGAAAGAAGAGCTGCCCTTTCAGATTCAATTTTCTTCTCTTCATCATCACCTGTTATTCTCTCAATATATTTTTTCCCATTCTCTATTATAAAATCTTTCAATTTTGTTTGAACCAATGTTGTTGATCCACCGAAAGAGAATCTCTCATAGATTTTCAAATAATCTTTGACCTTTTCCTTCAATTTTTCAAAATCCTCAAAATAGTAAACTTCAAAATGGTGCTTTTCTAAATTTGTTATAGTTTTTTCAACTATTCTATCCAAAATAGTATCCTCCCACAGTTTGGACAGGTTATTATTTTGTTGTTTTTATCAGCTTCAGAAACATAACTTGTTGGCAAAGCTGTGAAACATCCATAGCAGACACCTTCATTTACCTGTGCTACAGCTCTCATCTTATACCTTTTCTGTATTTTATCATATTTGTTCAAAAGTTCAGGTTCAATCTTCTTTCTTATATTCTCTCTCAATTTTATTATCTCATTCTCCTTAGATTGAACCCTGAAACCTATAGATTCTTCTTTACTCCTTATCCTCTCATTTTTTAACTCTTCCAGTTGCGTGTCGAGATCACTTAACTGTATAAGATACTGTAACTGTATATTCATATCTCATCCTCCATGCTCTCTTCCAATTTTTTTATGAGTGCTATGAAATCCTCATAGTTGTCTATTTTTAGATAATCTTTCTTCTTTATCAATTTTTTTGATAGTGCTGCAATTTTACCGAGAAGAATAAGATACTGGTTTGAAGAATCAAGTGGTGGAGCGATTATCAAAAAGATTATATTAACATTTTTACCATCAAGTGATTCATATTCTATTCCTTTAGGTGATATACCTACATAGAGACAGAGCTTATCAAGAACAACAGACCTTGCATGGGGTATAGCTATACCGTTACCAATTCCTGTTGTTCCAAGTATCTCTCTCTGTTTTAATGACAGAAGTATAAGATCTTTTTTTTCTTTTGAAAGTTTCATCTTATCAACCATCTCTTCGAGTGCTTTATCTTTGGTTTTGCTCTTTAGATCGAAAATCACATTTTCTTTTTTTAAAAACTGTGATATTAACATTTTTCCTCCTAAATTGTTATAGGTACTGTTAAAGTTAAATAATAATCAAATTTTCCAACGTAGTATTTTGAAATTGTGGATTCAAAGCAAATATCAAACCTTACAGAGTTTGAATTGTATCCAAAACCAATATCTATTATTGCTGTACTTAAAGTTGGGATCTCTTTGAAAGATGTTCCAACTCTTATACTCGGCGAACCTTTCTTAAGATCATCCCAAAAAGAATTAGTTTTTTCTGAAAGTTCAAAAAAATTGTATTCTCCTCCCAAAGAGTAAACAAAAGGTGTTTCGTTCCTTAAAAATTTAGAAATGTTAAAATTGAAAAGCAGATTATTCAAAGGAATATATGAGAGTCCCAAATTTCCATTCATAGGTATTATCTGTTTATCGTAAGAATCCCAGTATACATGTGTGAAAATATCTCTAAACATAAGTGAAACAAAAAAGTTTGAAAGAGAAAGGACCATTCCTCCATCCAACCCATAACCGTTTCCATAAGATATATCAGCAAAACCATTCTTTAAATTACCCAAAGAGTCATAAATCAATTTTGTTTCAGCTATTTTCCCGTTGAGATACTTCAGGTTAAAACCAAAATATATAGAAGAAGAGTATTTTTCATCTGAACCAGCATAGCTTGTAATTGAGAGCCAGTATTGATCGAGTTTCATCTCAAAATCTCTTTCCAGGTTCAAAGAATCAAAGAAGGAATCCCTGTAAGATATTTTGAAAAGAGGCATATAACTCAAACCACCCTGATAGGTTGAAATGGTAAAAAATGAAATATTCTTTCCATAAACTGATTGATCTTTTTCAAGGAATTCAGCATAGGAAGAGTAATGATCAGTTTCAAAAGATAAAGATATCCCTCCAGAAGTTAAACCTGAAAGTGTTGCCGGGTTATAGAATGTTGAGCTAATATCTCCCATAATAGAAGTACCATTCCCGCCAAGACCTCTAATCCTCGCTGAAGGGAAGATTGTCGGATAATCTGTTGATAGTGGAATCTTTTCGGAAAATATAAGGGAAAATGTGATCAAAATAAAAAATAAGTTGAAAATTTTTTTATACATTTTTAATATTCCATTTCTTTTTCTTCACCTTTAAGAACCCTTAAAGCACCAAGAACAAGAGCGAGTATTTCATCCTCTCCGGGATATATTACAACTGGCGCTATGAACTTAGTTCTCTCAACTATAATATCAGTTAAACATTTGTTGTAAGCTATTCCGCCTGTTACTATTATACAATCAACATTTCCATAAAGAACTGTTGCCATTGCACCTATCTCTTTTGATACCTGGTACATCATTGCTGATAGAACAAGTTCAACTTTTTTATCTCCATCATTCATCATTTTGACAAGTTCAGTGATGTTATCATTTTTAAAATACGAGTAAACTCCACCTCTTGTAGTTAACATCTTTTTTACTTCTTCGTAATCCATCTTTTTTGAGATTATCAGTTTTGATAACTGTGTTACAGGTAATGTTCCAGTTCTCTGTGGTGAGAATGGTCCCTCATCGTTTGCGTTGTTTACATCTATCATTCTTCCATTTTTATGTGCGGAAACTGATATACCGGTACCAAGATGTACAACTATCAAGGATGATTTGAAATAATCTTTATTATTCTCTTTAGCCCATTTTTTTGCTATCATTTTCATATTCAAAGCATGTGATAGGGATTTTCTTTCTATACCTTCAAGTCCAGATATTCTTGCTATATCGTCGAACTCGTCAACAGAAACAGGGTCTACTATAAACTTTTTTTGATCGGTCCTTACTGAAAGTTTTTCAGCGATAAGACATGCAAGGTTTGAAACATGATCGGCAAGAACATTTCCGGAAAGAACATCATCGATCATCTTTTTGTTTATTGAATATGTTCCAGATCTTAAAGGTTTGAAAGGTCCACCCCTTGCAACAAAAACATCAATATCTTTAAGATCTATATTTTTTTCTTTTAGAAAATCTTTTACAGTTTGAACTCTCATGTCGAGTTGGTCGATAGTTTTTTTAAACTTTTGAACCTCTTCGTTGTGATGTCTTATAGATTCTGTAAAAATCTCTTTCTCATCTTCATAGTAACCTATTTTTGTAGAAGTTGCACCCGGATTTATAGCAAGTATTTTGAACATCTTTACTCCTTTTGCTCTTCTCTATTTATTTTTGAAAGTTGTACAAATTTCAAAGATCTTATTATCTCATATTTGTCAACAAGAAATGAGTTGTTTAAAACAAGCCCTGAACCAATATCGTAAGCTTTTGTATAAAGTGAAACTGTATTTTCATATTTTTCAATGTTTGCTTCAGGTTTGAAAGTAGAATTTGTTATATCGATGAGTTTCGGATGTGTAATCACTTTTCCATCGAAACCTAAATCATAGGAAAGCTTTAACTCCTCTTTGATCTCATCAGGATTATCTATTTTTGATATTGTTGTCTCAAATGCCATAATGTTTGCAGCTTTAACTTTGGTTATGAATTCAAGTTTAGCAAAATAAATGTGATCTGTAACATTTTCTGAAGGTAACGACAAGGATGTCAGATACTCTTTAATATTCAAAATGGCACCAAAAACTCTCTCTGAGACTGAAGATATCTCATAAAGATTTATTAAACCTTTTACGGATTCTATAGATGGAATTAACAAAATTCTGTTAAAAATTTTGTACTTCTTTTCAGATTTTTCAACAAGTTCTAAAGTTTTCTTTACATCGTACTCTGTTTCACATTTTGAAAGAACAAAAAAATCCGGAGAGAACTGAGTTAAGTAATCTATATCATCGTTACCACCTAAATCGAGTGGATTTATTTTTACAATTCTTAAGATCCTCTCATCCAGTTTTTCATTAAGAAAGTTACCGACAAGTATCCTTGAACTGTCCTTTTCATTTATTGAAACTCCTTTATAAAGATCGAGAAGAAAAGCATCAGGTTTGAGTTTAAAAGAATCGTTAAGATATTTTGGATTGTTAATATTTATTTTGAAAATTGTTCTTAAAGGTAAATATTTTAAATCCATCTTTTCGATATAAACTTTTTTTTCAATCTCTTGTGAGGCTCTTCTTATAACTGTTTCCATCCTTGCTTTTACAACAAAATCTGGTGCTCCATAATCTTTTAAAGTTATCTTTGCGTTTACTATACCATAAAAATTAAGTATCTCTTCAACGAGTACCTTTATTTTTTTAAACTGTTCCTCTCCCGAAGTTGATGAAACTTCAATATCTATACCATTTTCAGCTGGTTCGATTTTTACGAGTATATCGTAAGGATTTTCAGAACCACAGTAAGATTCTTTTCTTATCTCCATCATGCCTCCTAATATTTCTCAGTAATAGCATAGTCATACAATTTTTTTATCAAAGCGAGTCCAGAATTTTTTGAAAAATTTCTAAAAGCGTACTGATGACAGAAAAGTGAGCATTTACCTTTAAAATTCTTTTCCACCATCTCTATTATTCCTTTATAAAAGTTTTCAACATTAATATCTTTTATAACTTTACCGTTTTCATTGTTAACGAAAAATTGTAATTCTCCAACATCTGATGATAAAACAGGTGTTCCCATTGCAAAAGATTGTAAAGCCATAGTTCCAAACTGTTCAAATCTTAAAGGTAGAACAACAAGGTCAGCTAAATGAAAAACTGTAGGTTTTTCCTCATATGTAAGATCAGGGAAGTATAGGTAATGTTTATGATCACTTTTTGCTAAACTCTCAACCTCTTTGCTGAAATCACCTTTTCCGGCAAATATGAAACATATATCTTTTCTTAATTCCAAAATTTTTTTTGCACAACCTATTGAGATGTCAGCCCCTTTCATATAATTAAGACTTTCAGGGAAGAGAACTATATATTTTATCTCATCACTAATTCCAAAATAGTCCCTGTAAACTTCAAAATTATCATCTATGAATTTGAACTGATCATCGTCATAACCTTTGTAGATTAGTTTCAATTTTACCGCATCGAGTTTAAATTTTTCTCTAAGAATCAACTCTATCTGTTTTGAAGGTGCTATAATAAACCTTGAATATTCAACAGCCTTGTTTAAATAATCATCATACCTTATATCCTCAGAAGCTGTTTGTATCTCGTTACCAAAACTTGTTGAAACAAGTGGAATATCCTTTTTAATATCTCCAATTACTTTTGTGTTAACCCAGAGATACTGTGAATGTATAATATCTGGATTGAAATAATCTATGATTTTAGATAAAGCTATATTTAAATATTTTTCGTATAGTTCTATTTCCTGTAAACTCATCTGATAAAAATTTTTGTCTGTGTGAGGATGTGTTGTGAAACAGGGGAATTTGAAAGGTATTTTATTGTTTCCAAAAAAGAGTGTTGTTATTTTAAAAATTTCATTGTATTGAGTTTCCTCATTATCAAAATTTACAACAAGAACCTCATCACCTTCATTTGAAAGGTATGTTGCTATATCTTTTGAATAAACACCACTCTGTGAAGCGATCAATGGAAAGGGAGTAACTATTAAAACTCTCATCAATCCCCCAAAGATATCTGTAATCTTCTTGCAGTTTCAACAAGTTGTCCATACGGATCAACGAGTTTTTGTTTACTTATGCTTTCTTCAATTGGTCTTGAAACTATTTGAGTTCCTACCAGATTTACCATATATCCGAACTTTTTCTGTGCTATAAGATCGCAAACTTCAACGCCGAATCTTGAAGCTAAAATCCTATCATATGCTGTGGGTGAACCCCCTCTCTGAATATGTCCTAAAATCGTTGTTCTTATCTCCATATCCGTTTTCTCACTCAGAATTGAAGCTATATAATTACTTATTCCACCGTATCTTGGTAATGTTCCCTCATTTTTTGCCTTTTCTATATAATGTTTATCTTTTCCTTTTTCGTATGCACCTTCAGCAACAACTATAATTGAGAAATGTGAACCTCTTGAATTTCTTTCGTTAATTTTTTCTATTATCTTTTCTACATCGAAAGGTATTTCAGGGATAAGTATTATATCTGCACCACCAGCTATACCTGAATTCAAAGCGATCCATCCGGCATCTCTTCCCATAACTTCAACTATCATTATTCTATGGTGTGATTCTGCGGTAGTATGCAGTTTATCTATAGCATCTGTAGCAGTGTTTACAGCAGTGAAGAATCCAAATGTGTAATCGGTGTTTGCGAGGTCGTTGTCAATGGTTTTTGGAACACCAACTATGTTTGCACCTTTTTTATAGAGTTGGTATGCTATGTTTAAAGTTCCATCTCCACCTATAACTATAAGACCATCCATCTCGAATTTTAGAATATTTTTCAAAATCTCATCAGATTTATCCTCTGTTACGATTTTTCCATCTTTTTTCACAGGGTATTTAAAAGGGTTACCTCTGTTGGATGTTCCCAGAATTGTTCCTCCTTTTGGAAGGATTCCTTTTATGGAGTCCAAATCCATTTTAAAAATTTTATCTGGGATTATCAAACCATCGAATCCATCGACTATTCCAAGAACTTCCCAGCCATAATGGGAAATCGCTGTCTTCACGGATGCTCTTATAACAGCATTTAAGCCGGGGCAATCACCGCCACCTGTTAAAATGCCTATCCTTTTAATCATCTTTCTCCTTTTTAAATGGACCAGAGCGGAGTCGAACCGCCGACCTCATCCTTGCGAAGGATGCGCTCTCCCAACTGAGCCACTGGCCCATCAGCTTATTTATTATATTATTTATCTGTAAAAAGACAAGATATTTATCTATTTTTTCTATCATTTATCAGATTTTCAAAAGATCTGTCATAACTCTTTTCACCTTCTTTTGAAAAAAAACATGCTGGAAATTCTCCATATTTTCTATGATAGGAAATACATTCACAGCATTTTCCATGTCTTTCACATCCGGGATATGTGCACGAACAATCATTTTTGTTGTCGCATTTTGACATCCTTATCCTCCATTTTTTTTATAAGCTCTTCACAACTTTTTATAAGGTTATCCTTTTTCAACTCTTTTGCAATCTTTAAAGATTCTTTGGTAAGTTTTAAAGATAGAGAGAAATTTTTCATTTCAAAGAGAAGGAGTGCTCTGTGATATAAAAAATGGCTTAAAGGGTATCTCGCATTCATTTCCCTAATTATCTTTATACATTTTTTAAAATATTCATCAGCATCTTTATATTTTTTTTGTAGTTTGAAAAGTTGTCCTATGTTTCCAAGATCTATAGCTTCAGACCATTTACTTCCTATTTTTCTATCAACATCCAAAGCCTCTTTGTAATATTTCAAAGATGAGTCCCAATCCTTTTTGGCACCATAAATGTTTGCTATATTACCTAAAATTATCGATTCATTTTCAAGGTTATTGATTTCTTTATCTATTTGTAAAGCTTTAAAAAGATAATTTAAAGCTTTTTCAGTTTCTCCCATTTCATTGTAAACTGTTCCAATGTTACCAAGAGTTACAGCCTCATTTCTTCTGTTTCCAGTTTTTCTGTTAAGATCAAGAGAAACAAAATAATTTTTTAAAGCTTTTTCATATTCCTGTTTTTCATAATGTACCAAACCTATTCTTAAATTGAAAAGTGCCTGATCTGAAAGGTTGTTGTTTTTCTTAGCATAATCAAGTGATCTTGTGTAATATTCCATAGCTTTTTCGTAGTTACCCTGTCTAAAGAGTAAAAGTCCAAGGTTGGAATATATAGAGAATCTTTTTTCAACATCTTTTTTCGAGAATTTTAATGCTGTGTTAAACATATCTTTAGATTTTGAATAATCTCCCTTGTTGTAATAAACGATACCTATTTTTTCGTATATATCTGAAATCTCTTTTTGATCTTTTAAAGTTTTAACTATTTTCAAACTCTCTTTGTATTGGTTTAAAGCTTTTTTGTATTCACCCATAGCCCATAATGCGTTGCCGATTCCCTTTAAAACTACAGCTTTAGTTTTAGATTTTAGGTTTTTCTCTTTGAGAACCTTTTTGTACTCTTTTATTGCTTCTTTATACCTTCCTATATGTGTTAAAATCTCAGCTTTTTTTATTGTATAATCTATTCTTTCATCTTTGTTTATCCTGTAATCGAGATATTTTTCTATAAGCTTTATTGCGTTTTCATTTGAGAAGGATGAGATGTCCTTCTCTATAGATTTTTTCAAATAGAATATAGCTTTATTTTTTACATTACCTTTTGAAAAATGATAATAGAGTGTTTCATAATAGTTTATAAGGTTATCTTTGAAAAGTGTTTCATAGAGTTTACCTATTTTTTTATGTAACATTTCAACATTTTTTTTGAGCTGCATTCTGTAAGTTATTTCATAAAGAAGAATATGTCTGAAAGACGCACTCTTTTCAGAAAGAAGGGTAATTATTTTATTTTTTTCTGATTCTGAAAGGATTTTGTCTAAATCTTTTTTATCAACAAGGAATGAGAGTAAAAGTATTTCAAACTCTTTTCCAATTATGGAGGCTTTTTGAACTCCATCTCTTGTAAGAGCTGAAAGTGAATCCAACCTTGATAGTATCAACCTATCTATATTAGAAGGTATTTCATAGTTGGATTCTTTTAAGCTTATCACTCCATTTCTGTTTTCAAGAAGTCCATTGTTGACGAGGTGTACTGAAAGTTGTTCAAGGAACAATGGGTTTCCTTCACTTTTTTGCCATAGAGTGTTCAGAAGTTCTTTCGAGATATCGCTTTTGAAAAAATTCTGAAGGAAAGTTTTTACATTTTCAAATGTGAAATTTTCAAGTTTTATAACTATCAACTCACACCCTAATTTTTTCAACCTTTTCACTCTATCATTTTCTTCCCTATACAAAAATATGAATGGAACACTTTTAAATTCGTACTGGTCTCTTAAAAGGTAATTTACAAAATCAACAGTTTCCTGATCAACCCACATGAAATCATCAAAAATAAAAACAGCTTTTTTGTTTTCAATATTTTTCAAAAGTATGTTTTTTAATGTAAAAAAGGTTCCCTCAAGTTTTTCTCTTGCTGGAAGATTTTTTATAAGGTAGGTCTCCTCATGGTTGAAAAAGTATAGAAGGAAAGAAAACAATCTCTCATATTCGATGTCGTAAAAGTTTTCAAAATCTTTTGAAAACTTTTCTATTATCTCTCTTCTTTTTGTTTCCTTATCGTAAGTGTTAAAACCAATTATATTGGCAAAAAGATTTTTAATAGCCATCAAAGGTTCTTTCAATATGGGGTCTGCTGTTGTATAGAAAATCTCATAACCAAACTTTGAGAACAACTCAAAAGATATTCTTGTCTTTCCTGTTCCACTTTCACCGGAGATGTTAATAATGCCTGCCACCTTTTTATCTTCAATATTTTTTAAAAATTTTTCAACTTTTTCACTGACACTTTTTCTTTCTATAAAAGGGGATATGAAATCGAAACTCTTTTTCTGGGTTATTCCTTTTACGGAAAGAACTTTTATCTTTTTATCCTTTCCTTTCAGAGACAACTCTACCTGCTCAGAGAACTCGACCCTTTTAGTTTCGCATGCTAATCTTTCTGAAACCATCACTTTATAACTGTTGGTTGTTGCTATCCTTGCAGAAGTGTTAACAATATCTCCGATAACCGTATACTCTTTCCAGTATGAACTTCCAATAAAGCCTGAGTATGTTGTTCCGTAGTCAAGTCCGATGGATACTTTTATATGATTTTCATTCAAAAGGTTGAATATATCTGTTGAACAAAGTATAGCCCTTTCAACCATATCCTCTTGAGTGTATGGTGCTCCAAAGATCAAAAGTATCATTCCACCTTTATCACCGAATTCCACTTTATTAAGATATGCGTTATATTTTTTCGAATTTTCATCAACAGTTTTTAGTAAAATATCTATCTTCACATCTTCGAGGTCGAAAGGAAAATTTATAAAAACAGGAATAACCTTTCTGAATTCTCCCTCTATCTTTAAATCGGAGATGATTTCAGGGAAGAATTTTGAATTTAAACTTTTGAAAGGAATTATCTGATTTTTCTCTTCAATAGTTTTTAAAGTCTCTATCTTTTTATCATCTACTATAAAATATCCATCTTTTAACTGTTTGACAAGATTTTTATCTATTTTATCTATAAGTGAAATATCAACTTTTATTACAGATGATTCCTGTTCGTGTTGTATTCTTATAGCTGAATTTATTCCGTTCCCTTTAAAGAAGTATATCGATCTATCATTGTTGAATATTCTCCATTCTATCATTCCAGATGAAATACCAAGCCTGATATTTAGTTTTATGTTACTTTTTTTGTTCAGGTTTGAAAAAATTTCAAGTATCTGTTTTGAAACTTGAAGGATCTCAGTCAAAGATTTTTCTTCAAAAAAAATTGCTGTGAAAGCATCACCAGAAAATGTTGTTATGAATCCATCATTCTTATAGATTATGTCTGTAACATTTCCGAGAGTTCTGTTTAAAATATTTCCTAATATTTCCGCTCCCTCTTTACTTTTCTCCATAAGGTTTTCAACCATAGGGGTAAAATTCTCTATATCACCACTTATAACATATCCAAAAAAATTACCTTTTGTTAGGTTTGAATTTATCTTCTCAACTATAAAAGAAGGTATTAAGTTTCTCATAAAAGTAAGGGGAGTAAAATTACTCCCCTTTTATTTCAATTTTACTTTTTTGACTGTGGAACCTGAGGATTTAAAATCAAAGTATCCGAACTGCCATCAGGATATGTTGCAACCATTATAGAAAGATGGTTAACATCTTCTGGTTCCCATATATAACCTGAAAGGTCAGCAGCATGAACATCTTTGTATTTAAGTTCACCTGTATAATTTACTTTTGAATAGATTGTATCAACCTCAACAGGTTGCTGGGCGTTTATTGCCATAAACCATCCCTCTTTATTTTCCATTGTGAAATCAGTTGTACTATCGCTGTTCATTCTGACTGTGTATTCGTTCCAATCATCGTTTAAAATATCATCAACCTTTGCCCTCAAAGAATCTATTATAACCGTAGTATCTCCACTCTCATGTCCAACATAATCGAGTTCGAAAGCAACTTCGTTTGGAACTTCGAAATGAGTTTGCAAAGAAGTTGGCTGATACTCATCGTAACCGTATCCTGAGATTGTTGTGTAAGCAGCATTAACTTTAAGCCACATAAGGTTTGTGCTGTTAGCTTTAAGTGCCACATACATTTTTGTTGGTGTTGATTGGTTTGGATCACCTGAATAGTATTGCAAAGAATCGAACAAGAATTCCATGTTGTAATTTGTTCCAACTGAATCAACAAAAACCCATTTGAACAGATAACCGTTTGCTGGATAAGAATCATCTTTCAAGATGAAGTCATAAGCTGTGGAATCATATTCATATGTTCCATAATTGAAATTGAAAAGAAGTTTTGATGTTTTAACTTCTGGCTTGAATAAATTTCTAAAAGAAACTGATGGGAACAAAAATGTACCTTTGGATGTTCCACCTTTGTTGAAGAAATCTTGTGTAGCAGCCATAGACATTGTTGTGTTTTCTCCATTATACTGTGCTGTTGGATCGTTGATAGAATTTTCAAAATCATTCAAAAATGTTTTTGTGTCATCAACACTTACCTTTTGTGGTAATAGAAAGCATGAAGTTAGAATCAAAGAAAAAATAACCCCAAAAAATAGAATCTTTTTTATCATGGTTCCTCCTTTTTTTAAATTTTACATTTAAAAATTTTAAAAGTCAATAACTTTACAAAATTTACTTGACTTTAAAACTATTAAATTTATAATAATTTTTTTAGGGCGAATGGCTCAGTTGGTAAGAGCGCCGGTCTCACATACCGGAGATCACAGGTTCGACTCCTGTTTCGCCCAGATAAAAGAGGTTTTTATGGGAAAAGAAAGAAAAAATGAAAAAGGAAAGTTCAGTGAATAATAAAAATATATTCTTTAAAATTTCAAGAATAAAAAGGGAGTGTTTAAACACTCCCTTTTTATATGGAGGTTATGATGGAAGATCTATATGAAATATTTCAAAGGATAGGTCAAATAGAGGAAAAGATTGAAGAGAATAGGATAAAGATGGGAGACAAACCTTTGAAGAGGAAAGAGTTAGAAGATCAGCTCGATTCAATTATAGGAAAAATTGAAAATTTAAAAAAAGAGAAGGAAAAACTTGTTTCCGAAAACAAAGAGTTTGAACAGAAGATAATAGTTTTACGGGATAAGATAGAGGAGGATAAAAAATATCTTTCAAATGTGAAATCGAATGATGAGTATATGATGATATCTGAGGGGATTAAACATAAAAAAGACAACATTTCTGACAGTGAGGATAAGATTTTAAAGAATCTATCAGAGATAGAAAAGATAGAGAACCAGATAAAAAAACTTGAAGAGGAAAACTCAACTATGGAAAATGTGAAAAAGGAGATAGAGGAGATTAACAATATTTTAAAAGATATAGAAGAGGAGAACAAAAAACTTGATCTTGAAAGGGAAAAACTTGTTTCATCTTTACCTGAAGAGTATCAGAAGAAGTATCAAAGGATATATGACAGGAGAAAAAAAAGGGCAGTTATTCTTGTAAGGGAACCATACTGTCTTGGTTGTTATTCCTCTATACCAGCACAACTTTTTGATAGAATAAAATCTATGAAAACTATAGAATACTGCATCAACTGTGGAAGGATAATCCTTTTCAAAAAAGATGAGAATAGTAATAAATTTTGATGGTGGATGTAAAAATAATCCGGGGCCAGCTGCTTTTGCTTACAAGATAAGTTACGAAGATAAGTTTTTGACAGGTGGCGGTTTTTTCAAAAACTCAACTAACAACCGTGCAGAATGGTCAGGTTTACTTTACGCTTTAAGGGAAGTTTCAAGAACCTTTCCATTAAAAGATCTTGAAATAGAGATTTATTCTGATAGTGAACTTGTGGTAAAACAGTTGAAAAGGATATACAGGGTTAAAGATTTAGAATTGAAAAAAATTTTTAACGAAGTGAACGAAATACTTTCACAAGTGAAATCTTTCAAGATTGAACATATACCAAGGGAGGAGAATAAAGAGTGTCATAAACTTGTGGAAGAGATATTCAAAAAAGAAGGTCTTTAGAATTCATCGCAGGAAAAAACATTTTCTATATGTTCTATTTCAATCTTTTTAAAAATTTTACCTTTCAATTTTATCCCAATAAAATCAAACCTTATATTAAAATTATTATATTGAGGGTTTTTCATCAGAAAGTATTTTGCACTTTTTAAAATCTTTTCCCTTTTGAAATCTGTAATAGATTCTTCTGGGGTTCCTCTGTTAAGATTTGTTTTCGATCTTACCTCTACAAAGACGAGAAGATCATCTTTTTTACATACAATATCTATCTCTCCAAATTTTCCAAACCTGAAATTTTTTTCAACTATTTGAAAACCTTTTTTTAAAAGGTATTTTGAGGCGAGATTTTCTCCAGATTTTCCTTTAGAAATATTTTCAGATCTTATCACCAAAAACTTTTTTGATTATCTCTTTTACAGGTGTGAAAGTTTTTCTATGTATTTCACAGGGTCCTTTTTTAATTATGATGTCAATATGTTTTGCTGTTGCATAACCTTTATTCGTTTCAAAATCGTACTCAGGGTATTCCATCCCATAAAATTCCATTATTCTATCCCTATGGACCTTTGCAACTATAGATGCTGCTGCAATAGAAATAGATTTTGAATCACCTTTTATGATGGATTCCTGTTTTAAAAGAAGATCTGGTATAGGATAACCATCAACAAGAACAACATCTGGAACTATTTTCAGTTTTGCCAAAGCTCTTTTCATTGAAAGGTAAGTTGCCTGAAGAATGTTTATCTTATCTATAACAACATTATCAGTATAAGCTACTCCAACAGCGAGTGCTTTTTCCATAATTATTTGGAACAACTCTTCTCTTTCTTCTGGAGTTAGTTCTTTTGAATCGTTTATACCATCTATGGAAATATTCTCAGGAAATATCACTGCTGCTGAAACTACAGGTCCAGCAACAGGTCCTCTTCCAACTTCATCAACTCCAGCGACGAAGTAATGGTTTTTACTCCACCATTTTTCTTCGAAACTTCTTAAATTCTTTTTCATTCTACTTTTGTAGCAGCCTTTCCAGTTCTTCCTCTCATATAGTTAAGTTTTGCTCTTCTGACATTACCTTTCTTTACAACCTTTATATCGGAAACATTTGGAGAGTTTACAGGGAAAATCCTCTCAACACCTATACCTTCAGAAATCTTTCTAACAGTTATAGTCTGTCCAACAGAGGTTCCCCTTCTTGCAATAACGATACCTCTGAACTTCTGTGTTCTTGTTTTTCCACTCTCTTCTATCTTTACAGATACATCAACAGTATCTCCGATATTGAAATCGTATTTTTCATTTTTTTCAAAAGATTTCTCAAAATCTTTTTTTATTTTGTCGATATTAAGTTTTGCCATTCTTATCCTCCAATTTTATTTTATTTATAATTTCTTTTTGTCTCTTTGTCAAGTCCTTATTTTTTAAGAGATCAGGTCTTCTTTTGTATGTCAGTTTTAAAGATTGGTACTCCTCATACTCTTCAATCTTTTTATGGTTTCCTGAAAGTAAAATTTCAGGCACATTCATATCTTCAAAAACTTTTGGTCTCGTGTATTTAGGTGAATCGAGAAAACCTTTTGAAAAGGAATCATTTTCAGCAGAATCTATTGAATGCAAAACACCTTTTACAAATCTGCTTACAGTTTCAACTATTATTAGTGCAGGTATCTCCCCACCCTGTAAAATATAGTCACCTATAGAGATTTCAAGATCAACATATTTATCAATAAACCTCTGGTCTATACCTTTATACCTTCCAGCTATGATAACAATATGTTCTTTTTTTGCTAAATTATTTTCAACAAGATCCTGTTTCAGAAGAATACCTGAAGGTGAAGTTAAAACAACATATTTGTTTTCACCTTCTATAGAATCTAAAGCTTTTTTGAGTGGTTCACACATCAGTATCATTCCAGATGAGAGACCATAAGGGTAATCATCAACCTTTCTATGTTTCCCAACTCCAAAATCCCTTAGATTTATTATTTCAACAGTGATAAGTTTTTTCTCTATAGCTCTTTTTAAAAGTGAAGTTTCAAAGAACGGTTCTATTAACTCTCCAAAAAGAGTTATTATACTAAAACGCATAGAATTCTTCTTCGTATTTTAACTTTAAGATTTTTTTCTCAGGATCTATCATTGAAAAAAAATCTTTTTTGAAAAGAATAGTCTCCTTTTTTCCTTTTATATCAACTTCTAAAACATCACCATTTTCAAGGAAAATTATATTTACAACTTTTCCAATATCCTTTCCATCTTTAGAGATAATTTTTGAGCCAACTATCTTATGTGAATGGAATTGGTCATCCTTCAGTTTGACAAGATCTTTTTCCTCAACCTCAAGATAAAGATCTTTCAATTTTTCAGCATCCGTTCTGTTATCTATACCCTTAAACTTTATTACAAAATTAGGACCTATACGACCAAAATTCTCAACAAAAATTTTCTCTCCATTTATAAAAAAAAATTCAGGAATCTGGTTTTCTCTATCCTTATCATAAAAATGGACTTTCAGATTACCTTTAAGACCATGTGGTTTCAATATCTTTCCAACTTTAAAAAACATATCAGTCAATTATTTCCAAAACAGATTTTCTGTTATTTTTAACGGATGATACAGAAAGGAGCGTATTTATAGCATCGAGTGTAGCACCATCTTTACCTATAACTTTTCCAATATCTTCCTTATCTATCTCTATTTCATAGAGTGTTGTCTTTTTCCCTTCACAAACATGTATTTTTACTTTTTCTGGATTATCAACGAGTGATTTTACTATGTATTCAAGAAGTGATTTCATCTTTCTCTACCTTTCCTTCCAATTTATTCTCTCTGTAAAGTTTTATTATGGATTCAACTCTTTTTGTTGGTTTTGCACCTTTTTTTATCCATGCATCATACTTCATAAGGTCAAGTTTTGTTAAATTTTTCCCTTTTGGGTCGTATGAACCTATACTATCTATGAATCTGCCATCTTTTGGAAACCTTGAATCAGCAACAACAACCCTATAACATAGAGTTTTCTTTTTTCCTATCCTTTTTAAATGTATATTAACCATTATACCTCCATGGTTTGTATTTTTAGAATTTTATAGTATATAAAGAATAGAGAAATTGTCAATATTAAACTTCTTAAAGATTTTTAAAATAAGGTTGACTTTTTTTAAATTCATATATAATGAAAGTGTCAGGTGCTCTTTTGAGGTAAAAGGGAAAGTGGTGAAAGTCCACTGCTGTCAAGCAACTGTAAGCGGATACGAATGCCTTATACCACCCGTAAAAGGGGAAGGTGGCAGGAGGTTTAAGCCGCAAGCCAGGAAACCTGCCTGATAACGGAACCTGCTTTGACGGGGTCCGTCCTGACAAGGATGGATATGAAAAAAATATTAGTGATTTTATTTATTTTTTTCCTTTTTGTGAAAATATTTTCATCATATATATATGTTTACGATAAATCCACTAATGATAGTATTGTTTTTGTAAAAGTTTCCTATGAAGGGAAAACCTACCAACTTAAAACACCTTTTGAAATCCAAAAGGGAAAAGAGATAAATTTATCCACATTGGGTTATAAGGAAAAAACGATTAAGGTTACAGATGATACGATGTATATCTATCTTGAGGTTGAACCTTTCATATATAAACCTCTTGTTGTAGAGAATGAAAGAATAGAAAGTGACATTTTGAATATAAAAATAGAAGAAAAAGATCTATATTCGATAATAAAAAAAATACCACAGGTAACTTTAAGAGAATACAACAGGAGTTATGTTATTTCTGTTGATGGGCTTTTAAATGAGGATAACCTTTTGTGTATAGATGGTGTCCCGATTGTAAACCAACAATCAAGAACAGTTCCTTTCTCAATATTTCCCAAAAACCTTTTTTCTTCCTTAAATTTTTATAAAAATGATAGATCCAATTTTCTTGGAGAAAACCTTTTTTCATCTGGAATAGATTTTCAGATTGAAAAGAGTGATAAAACAAAAATAAATCTAACTTTTGATGATAGAAAATCTTACGATATAGATTTGACTCTCTCTTTTAAAGGTTTTAAGTTTGGGAAATTTTATTTTGACAGGAATGATTTGGTTTTACCATACAGTGAAAAACTAAAAAACTCATACCAAAAGGGATCTTCCGATTACCTTTATTTTAAAAAGAACTCTTTTTCAATACTTTATATATATGGAAAGAGCCAGACAGGTGATCCGGGAATTTTGGGGCATAGATTTTTAAACTCTACAATATTTGAAAATAACAGAATTTTTAATTTAAATTTTAATATTTCAAAATTTTTGAAAATTTTTTATTCTAACAATATTTACACATATATTTATGACAACAAAGACTTGAAAGTTTACGATACTTCAAAAACTTTTTCAGATAACATCATATTAAATTTTGAAAAAGATAAAAGAATATTTGGAACTTTCTTTCAAAAAAACGGGATAAAATCAACAAAGGTTTTCGATATTAATGAATACTTCTATGGTTTCTTTTCAAACTTTCTTTTTGGATCCTTAAAATTTTCAAACTCTTTTTCCTTCTCTTCTAATTTTAAAAATGATTTTTTTAAAAAAAATTTTGTTTATAGTTTTACAATTTCAAAAGAATTTTTCTTTAAAGATTATATTTTTTATAACTCATTAAAAATCTCAACAAGAAGACCTACTTTTAACGAGTTATATTGGAGTGATGATATTTTTTCTAAAGGTAATGAAAATCTGTTGAACGAAAAGGTTTTTTCATACTCTTTCTCTATTTCAGATGAGGAGAAAAAATTTTTGGGTGGTTTCAACTATTATAAAGATCTTATAAGATGGGTAAATATAAATGGCATCTACACTCCACAAAATATTTTGAGAACATACAACCCTTACATAGGCTTTGAATATAACAAAAAATTTTTTAACATAAACAACTCCTTAACATTAATGGTTTCACCAATGATTCTTGATAGATACAAAATCCTTCTTTACACATCACCTGTCAACCTTAACTATTTTGCATTCTATAACTTCAAAAATTTTAACTTCTTTCTCTATTTTGAATATAGATCCATTAGATTTTTAAATAATGAAAACACAAAATATTTGCCGTTTTATATATCTTTAGATGAGAGTGGTGTTGAATACAATTTGAAAAATTTTAAATTGACATTTTCAATAATCAATCCTTTGGATCTGAAGATTGAGAGTGTAAAAGGATACATAAAGGAAGGAAGAAAAATAACTTTTAACTTAAAAACGGAGGTTTTATGAAAAAAAACTTTTTTATTTTGTCGATTTTATCTATTCTTCTTTTTTCAATTTCCTGTTCTCTTTTAAAAAAAGAGCCTTCTGAAAACTCTATCTATATACTTGATTGGGAGAAGGAAGCGGTTTATACGGTTGATAGTTTATTTAAACTTGAAACCACCCCACTTTTGACTACAGGAACAGCACCTACAGATATTTATGTTGATGAGAACAACATATATATAACCAATTCAGGTTTTGGTGGAGTTCCTTCTATTGAAAAATATGACATTTCAGGAAACAAAATCGCACAGATAGAAAGGGGAGATTTAAGCTCTCCAGCTTATATAGATGGTAATGAAAATTATATTTTTGTTACAGATTGGTTGTCAAACTCTTTCTTAAAGATTGAAAAATCTTCTTTTTCTATAGTTGATTCCATATCTTTAACCGCACCACAAGAGGTTGTTTATAAGGATGGATTCTTATATGTTGGTTCAAATAATACATCTTTGACTGGACATATATACAAAATATCTGAAGATTTCAAAAATGTTGAAACAGATCTATCAAAAGGTTCAAATCCATCCTACCTTGATATTGATGATGATAACAATATATATGTTTCACTTGTTGGAAATTACGATGATATAAAAGGAAAAATCAAAAAGATAAAAAATGGTGTTGATCTTGATTCTTTGAGTTTTGAAACCTATCTTGGAAAGGTAAAAGTTGTTGAGGATAAAATATTTTTGACAGATATTTTCAGTAAACTTTACATACTTGATAAAGATTTAAACATTCTGAATACGATAAATATACCATCACCATCAGACATAGAATATTTCAAAGGGAAAATAGTTGTTTCAACAAATGTTGGAAAAATATATCTTGTAGATTTTTCAGAACTTACGTTGTATGATTCTTTGGACTACGAAATACCTTTAAAGGTAGCAGAGATGTTTGTAAAATAACTCTAAAGTATAAGTTCAATTATTTTTCAACATATTGTATTTTACAAAACAAGACTCCACTATATTTAGTGGAGTCTATTGACATATGGAAAGTGAGTGATAATATTTTCTGAAAAAAATGGAGGAGGAGTGTCTAAAGTCGAATATATAAGAAAAAGAGATGGTAGGATAGAAAAATTCGATGAAAACAAGATAACTGAGGCTATCTTTAAAGCTGTGAAAGCTGTTGGTGGAGATGATATCCAACCAGCCAAAACGATTACAAACCAGATAGTTGCTGTTCTTGAGGTTTTATATAAAGATGGAAGAATTCCAACTGTTGAAAATGTTCAGGATCTTGTTGAAAAGATGCTCATAGAATCAGGGCATGCTAAAACGGCTAAAGCTTATATACTTTACAGAGAGCAACATAACCAGTTAAGAAAAAGCAAAGAGTTGATAAAGGATAGTATTGATTTGATGGATGAATACATCGAAAAACTGGATTGGAGAGTTAATGAGAATTCAAATATGTCTTACTCTTTGCAAGGTTTGAACAACCATGTTTCGTCAACAATATCAGCTCTCTATTGGCTTGAAAAAGTTTATCCAAAAGAGGTCGCAAACGCACATAGGGAAGGTGATCTACACATACATGATCTTGGGATGCTTTCAGTTTACTGTTGTGGATGGGATCTTGAACTTTTGCTTTTAAAAGGTCTTGGTGGTGTAACGGGAAAGATAGAATCAAAACCTGCGAAACATTTCAGGACTGCACTTGGACAGATAGTAAACTTTTTTTACACATTACAGGGAGAGGCAGCTGGGGCACAGGCATTTTCGAATTTTGATACATACCTTTCCCCATTTATAAGATATGATGAGTTGACATACGATGATGTTAAACAGGCTATGCAGGAGTTCGTTTTCAATGTTAATGTTCCAACAAGGGTTGGATTTCAAACGCCATTCACCAATGTTACTATGGATCTTGTATGTCCGGAAACTTTGAAGGATGAAAGGGTTATAATAGGTGGAAAGAGGATGGACCAGACATACAAAGAGTTCCAGCAGGAAATGGATATGTTCAACAGAGCTTTTGCTGAAGTGATGATGGAAGGAGATGCAAAAGGTAGAATTTTCACCTTTCCAATTCCAACATACAACATAACAAAAAATTTTGATTGGGATAATCCAAACCTTGAAAAGATATGGGAGATGACAGCAAAATATGGCATTCCATATTTCAGTAACTTTATAAATTCTGATATGGATCCTTCAGATGCGAGGAGTATGTGTTGTAGATTAAGGCTTGACAACAGGGAGTTGAAAAAAAGAAGTGAAAAGATGCAACTGAATTTACTTGCCAATAAGAATTGTAAGGATGAAGAAAAGATTGATAAACATCCAAAAAGGAGTGGTGGTCTTTTTGGAGCAAATCCTATGACAGGTTCAGTTGGAGTTGTTACAATAAATGTTCCAAGGATAGCTTATAACAGTAAAAGCAAATCAGAATTTTTCACAAAACTTGAAAAGATAATGGAGGTTGCAAAAGAATCACTTGAGATAAAAAGAAAGATTCTTGAAAAGTTTACAGAGGATAACCTTTATCCTTATTCAAAAGTTTATCTTGAAGAGGTAAAAAAGGCAAATGGAAAATATTGGGCAAACCATTTTTCAACAATTGGACTTGTAGGAATGAATGAAGCTTCGTTAATGCTTGTTGGAGAAAATATTGGGCAAAAAAATGGAAGAGAATTCGCTCTTGAAACATTAAAATTTATGAGAAACAAACTTGAAAAATTTACAGATGAAACTGGTAATCTTTATAACCTTGAGGCATCACCTGCTGAAGGGACTTCTTACAGGTTGGCTAAAGAGGATAAAAAGCGTTATCCAGATATAATCACAGCAGGGAAGGATGTTCCATACTATACAAACTCAACACAACTTCCAGTAGGTTTCACAGATGATCTTTTTGAAGCTTTGAAACTACAGGATGAACTCCAGTGTCAATATACTGGAGGAACAGTTTTACACGGTTTTATTGGTGAAAGGATTTACTCAGCTAATGCATGTAAAAAACTTGTTAAAAAGATAGCTGAGAATTTCCATCTGCCATATTTCACAATAACACCAACATTTTCAATATGTCCCGTTCACGGTTATATTCCGGGAGAGCATAAATTCTGTCCTTATGATCATTCACCCCAAGAACTTGAAAAGTATGGTATTGAAATTTATGTTGAAAAAGGAGAATAGATGGAAGAGGTAAAAACAGTTTTGAAGAATGGTGAAAAAAAAGAAGAGATCAAAAAGGTAAAAGTTGTTCCAACAGAGATCTACAGCAGAGTTGTTGGTTATTTTAGACCTGTTAACAATTGGAATGAAGGAAAAAGGGAAGAGTTCAAGGATAGGAAAGAGTTTAAAGTTTAGAACTTTCTTGAATTTAAAAAATTTGAAATGGTTTTAGTAAAAGGTTTTCAAGGTATTACAACACTTGATTATCCTGACAGAGTTTCTTCAACAATTTTTTTGGCAGGATGTAATTTCAGGTGTCCTTTCTGTCACAACAAAGAACTTGTTGAAGATTTTGAATCTTTACAAACGATAACGGATGATAGGTTATTTTCTCTGATAGAGGAAAGAAAAGATTTCATAGATGGCATATCTATAACAGGTGGAGAACCACTTTTAANNTTACAGACTATAACGGAGGAGAGGTTATTTTCTCTTATTGATGAGAGAAAAAATTTCATCGAAGGTATATCTATAACAGGTGGTGAACCACTTTTAAGTGAAGATATTATAGGTTTCATTTCAATTTTAAAGGAAAAATTTAAACTTCCAGTAAAAGTTGATACTAACGGTTACAATCCAGATATCTTAAAGAAAATTCTTTCTGAAAATCTTGTAGATTATGTAGCAATGGATATAAAAACATCACCTTCAAAATATGTTATAGCCTGTGGAGTGAATATTGATTTTGAAAGGATAAAAAATTCTATTGAAATTCTTTTGAACTCATCTGTTGATTATGAGTTCAGAACAACTATGGTTCCACAACTTGTAACTCTTGAGGATGTTAGAGAGATAGGTGTTTTGATAGCAGGTGCAAAAAAGTATGTTATCCAACAGTTTAGAAATTGGAAAACTTTAAAAGATGATTTTACAGGTATTGTTCCATACAAACCTGAAGAGTTGAAAAAAGCTCGGGATATAATGACACAGTTTGTACCTGAAATTTTAATTGTTGGAGTTTAACTTTTATTTTTTATCATATTGAAAAGGTACTCTTTTTTAACAAATATTCTGAAAAGTTTTTGGTCAAGTTCTTTTTCTTCAATTTCTCCTTTTGAGATCCAAAGAGTAAGGGAGTCAACCATATATTCAAAAAGTGTATCATTCATTAGTACAAACATGTCTACACCACTTTTAAAAGATTCTTTCAAAACGAAGAAAGGGTTTTTGTTTGATCTTGATGCTATATCGTCAGCTATGATAACAATATCTTCCCTTCTATCCCTGACGAGTTTTACAACATTTTTTGATCTTATGGCTGGAACTGTATCAAGAAAAGGGTATATAATGTTTGAAACCATAACGAATGAAACTTTATCGAAAAAGTAGTAAAAAAGATCTAGATTCTTTTCGAAAAGTTTTTTATCTCCCCTAAATTTCGGTATAACTACATCTGAGTTATCGAATGTTTCACCATAACCTGGGAAATGTTTTATACAGTTTAAAATTTTTTTGCTTTTATGTAAGGATATGTAAGTATCTATAAACTCTTTAATAGAATCATCGGTTGACAGGATGTTTCTGTCTGTTCTTCTGATCATCGAGTTTTTTTCATAGGAAAGATCGAGAACTGGAGAAAGGTTTAAATTTATTCCAAACCTTTTCTCATTTAAAACCATAATTTTTAAAATTTCATATCTTTTTTCATAGTTGTGGAATATAGAATTCAAAGAAGGTGTTTTTTCAATAAAAGATAACCTATCAACTTTCCCTCCTTCCTGATCTATACATACAAAAGGAGGAATAGGAAATTCCATTAAAAAATTTTCAGGAACAATCTTTTTATGGTAAATATTCTTTATAAGAGTTTTTGATGGGATAACTCCCCCGGGATGGTTTTGAGAGAATTTAAAATTGTTCGTATAAACTATGAAAAGTTGTGAGACTTTATCTTCTAAAGAGAGTGTGTCATAGTAATTAATAAGATCATTTTTTTTTATAGTGTATCCAGAAATACTTTCAAATGTTAAAAAAAAGAGGATCAGAAAAATTAACATCATAAAGAAATTATAAAAATTGATAGTATAAAGTCAAACTATTTTTTTAGAATTAAAACTTTTTTCTTCTCGTTAAAGTATATGTTGAAATTTCTAAGTTCATTTTTTAAAACCCTTCTTCCAATTTTGTCGAAATATATAGTATTTTTAGAATCTGAAATATTTTCTTTATTTTCATAATCTTTCTTTTTTGTCTGAATGTAAGGAGAGTATTTTAAAAATAAAGTGTATTCTTTTAAACCTGTTGAAATAAAAATCTTTGTGAAAAAAGGTGGAGAGTTCCTTTTAACGAAAATTTTAACAAGTCTTTTCCCTAAACTTTCAATTATCCTTCCATCTTCAAATTTTATAGAATCTATAAGGTTTGTTGGAAATTCACATAAAAGAATCTGTGGATTTTTTACTGTTGAAAAAATTTCAAAACTTTTGTTTATAGATATATCAACAGTTTCCTTGAAGGATAACCCTTCCTCAAAATCTAAAAGAAATATTGTGTAAAAGTAATATAAAAGATTTCTATCTGTATATTGCAGGTTTTTCAAAAGTGGAGATTGTGCTATTCTGTTATCCTTCAGAGAAGCGAAACAGATGTCTTTTGATGAAAGTAAAGGTTGGTCAGTTTCGTAATAATCCATATAGTTTGAAGTTGTATCATAAATAACATCAATATCGAGTAGCTCGATGTTCAAAATAGTTCCTTTATAAAGGTAATTTCCATCAAAAGATTTTTTAATATTGAAAAGTTCTTTTATCCTAATTCCCTCTCTATCATAGCCAAAAACATCTCCACCTTCAACAAGAAGTGGGAGATTTTTGGAAGCTAAATTTTCTATGAATTTAGATTCTTCAGAATTTATATGGTGTAATTTTGGATATACACCAAAGGAGAAAATGTAGGAGGAATAGATAAAGGATGAATCTATTTTATTTGATAGAGACAAAAATATATCCAAAGAATCTTTTAAAAATGATACAAAATCTGTATTTTGGTAGTTGTTCAAAGGATCATAGAAAAATACCGAATGTTTTTTTGTTGTAAAAACTTTATAATTTATAGTATCGTATATGTATCCGTTAGAGTATTCAATTTTTATAAAATTTGTATCATCAAAAAAGGTGAAATAGTTCCACAAAATATTATTTTTGAATGGAGTTTTCAAAATTATACTATCTGTTGTAACAAAATAGTTTTTTTCTATGAATTTTAACTTTAAAGATTCCTGTGGAAATATGTTAAAAGATGAAATTGAAACTCCAATCTGATACTCTTTATCTTTGTAAAAAGTCGGTGTTTCTAAAGAAATCAAAGAATCTATAATTATTCTGAAAATGTTTACAGGTAAAATAAAGTAAAAGTTGTAAGAATCTATAAGAACATTTAAGTTTAATTTTTCAACTCCTTTTAAAGTTTTTATTGTAGTTTTAAAAAATTCTCCATCAAATGATAAACTTTCAACTATATCACAATCTGTTGAAAAAATATTGATTTTAGAATAATCGTTTTTGTTCGTTTTGAAAAATATCTGTATAGGTTCTCCTTCTTCAATGAGTCCATTATTGTTTCCAAGAGTATCTGAAAAGAAAAAAGTATCTATTGAAAAAAGGTCATTTTTAACGAAAAAAGAATCTATAAAAAGAACTCCATCCAAATAGGAAGAGATATAATAAAATGAATTTGGTTTTATGTTGAAAAGTTTGTATGAAAGTGTTGTTTTTTCTTTAAAATCAAAGGTATCTATAATTTTTTCTTTTGAGAATACATTTAACCTACAAGGGTTTAAAATTTCTATTTTTAATATTGAATCTGAAATATCAACACTATCTTTAAAAGAGAAAGGTTTAAAAGAAAAATTTTTATTCAGACTCAAAAGTGGAAAACCAAAAATATTGTATGAAAGTACCTGAGAAATAGAGTAATCGTTAACTCCAGCATAGTTTATAAAAGAGACAAGAAGCTTTTTGTAAAGTTCTAAAAAGAATGTTTCCTTTTCAGTTGTCTCAATTTTGAAAGAGTTATCATCTAAAAAGTCAAAAAATTTGTTCATCATATAGTTGTTGTACTGGTAGAATGTCTCCGATGAAGAGGATAGAGTTAGAATAACATTTTTACTTGAAACAAGAATCGATTCTGAAAAAGATCTCTGGTAACCTGAGATTTCCTTATCAAAATTTCCCATAAGGCATGAGAAAAATAAAAATATCCCATTCTTTGTGAAATTCAAATAGTTGATATCGTTTAAAGAAAAGTCAGGCATAACTGAAGAGATTGTGTTGCCATGCCCTCTGTATGTGAATATAAAATTTTTGTCCTCATAATTTATACCGCTCAATTCAAATTTCCATTCGTATGAAGGGAAGAGTAAAGAGTCTGGTAATTTTTCATAAGTGAATGTGTATTTTGGAAAAATAGAGTTAGTTTCACCATAAATTTTACCTTTCAAAACCCTGTTTATAAAATATGGATATGTAAAATAAAGGTAATCTTCAGTTGAATCATTGTTATAATCGTAAAAAGGTGCGGTGAAGATAAAATCAAAATTTGAATTATCGATAAGGAAATTTTTTAACTTTTCAACATAATTATTAAGTTGCTCTTGGTTTGAAACTGGTATCCTAAAGATAAGAACAAAAGAAGAATCTTCGAATGGATTTGAAAAATAGATATCAGAAGGAAAATTTTTTAAAGTGTAAGGATTAAAATAACCTCTGTAAGGGTTTATCCTATTTTCATCACCAACAAGAATTACAGATGAAATCCTTTTTATGCTTTTTATTGAATCTATAAGATTTTTAACTGTATAGTATGAAGGGTCATCGTTAACAAGATCTATATACTGGTATCCACACGATAATGTTAAAAATTTTAACTTTTCGATTTCTAAATCCTTTTGATGTATCAAAAGAAGATACTTATCATAGTTGAGTATGAACTTTTTACTCATATTGGTTGAAAAAACTTCAAAACTTTTATTATCATTTTCAAGGTTGATTTGGTATGGGAATACGGAAAGAAAGAAAAATAAAAGAATTAAACTTAAAATCTTTTTCATATTTCCTCCTTTTGTAAAATTTTATATAATTTTTTACAAAAAGTCAAGATCTGTTTTTAAATTTTTTTATTGACACAAAAGATTTATTTTTATAAAATCTTAATTAAATGGGAGGTTTTGATGAAAAAAATCTTCTTATCTGTTACTATATTTTTAATAAGTTTACTATTATTTTCACAAAATTTTACAGGAGTAAAAATATTTGTTTTTGATAATGATAGTGGTCTTAAACTTAGAGATCCTGATAATCCCGACAGATTTATAGGTTATGAGGCAAACCTTTTACAATCTTTCTCACTTATTGGATTTTCGGTTGATTCAAACAATCTTAGATCTGATTACTCTTTACCTCAATATCCAGATATTCTTGAATATGGTGCTGTTTTTATAGTTTGCGGACACAGATCCGCTTCTTCTAATCTTTTATCTTCACAGGATATAATAACACTTTCAAGATACCTTGACAATGGTGGATGTGTTTACATTGAAGGGAACAATATAGCGGAATTTTTGAATGCAAATTATGTTGATTTTTTAAACCAGTATTTCAATAACTTTCTTTTAAACAATGGTGGTTCACAGTACTCATATATTGAAACTATTTTCACAGATACAGTTTCTACTTTTTGTAGACAATACAAATTTGTCTATCCCTCCGGAACTTTCCCAGATTTCTCTATTGATGTTCTTGGTAATTATCATGGGCTTGGAGAACCTTACTATTTCCCATTTCTTGTTTATGAAGCTAAAGGTAAACTTTACAGATCTACAGCAACAGCGTATACTCCCCCAGAAAGTAAAGGAATATTGTATTTCCCCGGAAGAACTGTAATGTCTACAACAGATTTCAGTGCATACTCCTATCCACTTCAAGGAACAAAAGAACTACCTGATTCAACGAAAAATATTCTAATTAGAACAAGTTATCTTAGAGATATTTTAAAGTTCTTTGGTATAGGAAGAACACTTGTTATTCAAGATGATGGACAGGTAGCAAAAAGAACTTATGAACTTTTAAAAGCACTCGATCAAAATAAAATAGATTATACATACTTAAATTTGAAAGAAACCGAAAATTATCCATCTTACGATTATCTATCAAAGTTCTCAACAGTTATTTTGTATACTGGAGAAATGGGTGAACCTTTCATACTTCCACAGGATACATTCAGTCTTCAAAGGTATCTTACCTATGGTGGAAATATTATAGTTTCTGGAGAGAATCTTGCCCAATCTTATGGAGTTCCAGAACAAAATTATCAAAAAGATGAATTTCCATTTCTTGCTTACTATTTGTGGGTTGATTACATATCAAGTACTTATGACGATATTTATTTCACAGCAGATAAGTTCTCAATCTATGCTTCGAATTCTTATACTTCGTTAATTAAACAAACAGAATCTACTTCGTCAAATGTTGATTATGTTTATCCATTTCCAAGAGACACTTTTGTAACCGTAAACTACTATCTCGGCAATCTTAAAGAATCAACAATTGCTGGAGTTAACAATATTGCCACAACACACAGATCTGTATTCTTTGGTTTTCCTTTTGAATATTTGGATTATGATAATCTTTACAACATTATAAATGTAACTTTTACAAAATTTTTCAAATATGACTTAAAGTTCACTACATTAAGGTCAAATGAAAACAATATAAAAAATGAAGATCCAAAAAAAGTTGGAAAGAAAACAAAAATTTTATATGCAAACAATAAAATTTACATTGAGAATGCAACTTCCGCAAAACTTATAGATTGTCTTGGAAACACTATAAAAATACTTAAAGATGGAGAAAACGATATTAGTTATATTTCGAAAACAGGAGTTTTCTTTGTTATTTACAAAGATAAAATGAACTCACTAAGAGCATACAAATTCTTTAAAATGTAAATAGTTGAATTCTTTTACACATTTGTTATAATTCCCTGTATATTATAATTTTATTTCGGAGGAATAATGGGTAAAAGAGTAATTGTTGGTGGTGGTGGACCAGCTGGACTTACGGCATCATATCTTTTTTCAAAAAATAAAGATTATGAGGTTATACTTTTTGAAAAGTCGAATTATTTTGGTGGAATAGCAAAAACTTTTGAATTCAACGGAAACAGGATAGATCTTGGCGGACATAGGTTCTTTTCAAAGTCTGAATGGGTTATGGACTTTTGGACATCAATTTTCCCGGTTCAAACTGAAAGATCTAAAGATCAGATAATCCTTAACCAACAGGTTAATTTTGAAAATAGGGGGAAAAAAGTTGATCCTGAAAAAGAGGATAATCTTTTTCTTGTGAGAAACAGATTATCGAGAATCTTTTATAATAGAAAATTTTTCAGCTATCCGGTAAGTTTATCTTTTGAAACACTTTCGAATCTTGGCTTAAAAAAAAGTTTTAAGATAGGTGTTGATTATTTAAAAATAAAGGCAAAGCCTATAAAAGAAGAAAAAAACCTTGAAGATTTTTTTATCAACAGATTCGGTTTTGAACTTTACGATACATTTTTTAAGGATTATACTGAAAAAGTTTGGGGTGTTTCTTGTAAGGATATAGAAGCGAGTTGGGGAAGACAGAGGGTAAAAGGGCTTGATATTGGAAAAGCGATAAAACACGCTTTAACGAAAAATTTCAAAGTCAAAAATATTGATCAGAAGGAAGTTGAAACGAGTTTGATAGAAAAATTTTTATATCCAAAGTATGGTCCGGGACAATTTTGGGATGAGGTTGGAAATTTAGCCAAAAAGAATGGTGCAAAGATTGAGAAGAATAAAAAGATCGTAAAAGTTGAAATAAAAGGTGATAGGGTGGTTGCGATTAAAGTTGAAGATAAAGATAAGAATGTTGAAAGAATAGAATGTGATTATTTTATATCAACACTTCCAATAAAGGATCTTTTTGAAGGGATGGAAGGTGAAAATATTCCAGATAATGTGAAAAATGTTGCTCTGAATTTACAGTACAGAGATTTCTTTACAGTTGGAGTGTTGTTGAAAAAACTTTTACTTGAAAATAAGACTAAAATAAAAACTGTAAACAACATAATACCTGACAACTGGATATATATTCAGGAAAAAGATGTTAAAGTTGGGAGAGCTCAAATATTTAACAACTGGTCACCATACCTTGTTAAAGATTTAAACTCTGTCTGGATGGGTCTCGAATATTTTGCAAACACCAAAGATGATATTTGGAACTGGAAAGATGAAAATTTGAAAGAGTTTTCTTATGATGAGATGGAAAAAATCGGATTCTTCAAAAAAGATGATGTTTTGGATAGTGTTATTTTAAAAGAAGAAAAAGCGTATCCAGCATATTTTGGTGCATACAGAGATTTTGATGTTGTGAAAAATTATACTGATAGAATAGAGAACCTTTTCCTTATAGGTAGAAATGGAATGCATAGATACAATAATATGGATCACTCAATGCTCAGTGCAAAAGAATGTTATGAAATTGTTACTCAAAACAAAAAAAGTAAAGAAACTATATGGAATGTTAACGCAGAGGAATCATACCATGAAAGAAAAGATTAAAAATTTTATCTTTGAAAATTATCTTTTAATAACTTTTTTATCTTTTACAATAGTTTTTTTTTCATTTTTCCCATTTTTTAGATACCAGATAAACCCTGATGGAATTTCCCTTATCAACATAGCGAAAAAATACCTTTCAGGTAATTTTAAACTTGCTATAAATGGTTATTGGTCTCCACTTATATCTTTTCTTCTTGTTCCATTTATAATGATTTTTAAAGATGGAATTCTTTCATTTAAAATACTTTCATTTTTAATTGGATTATTTTCAATATTTTCCTTTGATAGATTTTTGAAAAAACTAAATATTTTATCCGATTATAGAAAAATATTTTTTATCTTTATAATCCCATTTGTTACAACTCACTTTTCATTAATAACGATGACATCAGATTTTATAACTGCAACTTTTTTCCTTTTCTCCCTATCTTTTTTTGTTGATGAACAATTTTTCAACAAAAAATATTCTTTTCTTATACTTGGTTTTGTAGGATTTTTAACATATTTATCAAAAACTTATGGTTTTTTCTTTTTTATAGGATTCATTTTCTTTTTGTTTACAGTTTATCTTATTAAGAAGGATTTTGTGAAGGTAAAAAATATTTTCTTTACAGGTTTAATTTTTACTTTTTTATCTTCATTTTGGATAATTTTGATCTCATCTAAATATGGATATTTTACAATTGGAACAACTGGGAAATACAACTATTCACTTCTAACAATTGATACATTGAATTTGAAAAAAGTTTATTCACAGCCATTACAACCACCTGATACTCTGTCAACCTCCTTCTGGGATGATCCATCCTTTGTTAAACATCCAGATTTTAAAATTTATATGGTTTTTGAAAATCCAAACTATTATCTTAAAACTATTCTAGAAAGATTTTTAAGGACGATAAGGTTAATTTTTTCTTTTTCAATATTCGTTCCTTTGATATTTATTTTTTCCTTAACATTTTTGTTTAAAAAAGAAAGATTGAAAATCTTAATAATCCTTTTAGCATCTTTGTTTTCATTTATTGGATACTTTCCAGTTGAAATTGAAAGAAGGTATATACTTATAAATTTTTACCTTACAGTTTCATTGTTTTTAATTGTTTTGGAATTTTTTAAATTTAAAAATAATATAAAAAGTTTAGTTTTTATACTTGTCTCTTTATCTTTTCTGATAATGCCTTTAAAAGAGTTAAAATCAGACCTTAACTATGGGAAGGAAGTTTATCAACTTTCAAAAGAATTAAAAAAATTTAACATTTCAGGCAATGTTGCTTCAAACTCTCAAAGAAGAAACACTACATATATTTCTTACTATCTTGATTTAAGATATTTTGGAGTATTCTATTACAATGATGATGAAAATAAATTTCTTGATGACCTTGCAAAGAACAAAATTTCTTACTATTTTTATTATGGAAAAGCGAGTTCATTTTTTGATAAAACCAAACTTCTATATAATGGTTTTATAGATGGTGAGAGTTTAAAAATATATAAAGTGAATGAATAAGAATTATTCAGATATTTTTAAAATCGAAAATCTTTTTTTAAGATCCAAATATATTTTGAAAGGTTATTTCTCAGGTATTCATAAAACTCCATACAAAGGATTCTCATCTGAATTCTCAGAGTATAGGGAATACATTCAAGGGGATGATTTTAAAAGGATAGATTGGAAGGTTTTTTTAAGGAGTGAAAAACTTTTTGTAAGAGAGAATGAAGGTGAGTCTGATACTGATATTTATATATTCCTTGATTCTTCTAAATCTATGCTATTTGCAAACAAGTTCGAGTATGCAAAAACATTAGTTTTCATTTTCGCTCTTATTTCAAAAAAACAGAACGATTCTTTCGGTTATGCTTTTTACAGTGATAGGGTAAGGATCTTTCAAAAACCTTCCAAAAAACAGAATCTTCTATTCCATCTTTACACAGATCTTGAAAGGATAAAACCTGATGGTGAAACCAAAGGAGCAAAAGTTTTAGAGGATATTTTACCAAAGGTTAGAAGGTCAACCTTTGTTATCTTTATAACCGATTTCGGTGAAAATTTGGAAGATATGATGAAAACTTTATCTATATACAGAGTTTTCAAAAATGACTCCATAATTTTCCATCTACAAAGTAAACAAGAGTTCGATAAAAAAAATTTTGAGAATGTCTATTTAAAAGATATTGAAAGTGGAAAAACTCTTTTTTTTGATTCATTTTCAGACAGAATGAAAATTTTGAAAGAGAGAAATGAGAGGATAAAAAAATATTCCTATGAAAATGGTATAGATTATAACCATATAATAATTGAAGATGGTTTTGAGAAACCACTTTCAAAGTTCTTTTTTAGGAGAAAAAATGTTTTTCTATAGAGATTTTAATTTAATCCTTTTTTTTCTTCTACCGGTATTCCTTTTGATTTTATTTTTTTCGAAAAGGTTTAAAAGGGTAAAGTTATATCCTTATGTTGACTTTTTCGAAGAGAATGAAAAGACATCTTTTAAAAAAAGTTCAACCCTAACTCTTAAAATTTTAAAAGTAATCTTTTTTATTCTATCATTTTCCTTTTTAACACTATTTTTATCAAAACCTTACATCGGTTCAAAGAATGTTGAATATCTTTTTATATATATAGACAACACTCCCTTGTTGAATCTGAAATCTGAAAAGTTGGACAGTATAATTACTGAATATAAGAAAGAATACAGTTTTGAAAAAATTGTTCTTTTTGATAACAAAAAAAGGATAGCATATCCTTTTAGAAAAGAAGAAACATTTAATGGAGAACTTTTAAAAAAAGATGAAGTTATAAGAAACTTTGTTGGTTTGATAAATAGGATAAACTCTCCATCTATGAAAAAAGTATTAATTTCTGATAGAAACTATTATAATTTCAGGGATGATTTTGATTTTATTAAGATTGAAAACGATTTCGAGATACTTATAGTTGACATTTTGCCTGAACTTAAAATCTTTTCAAAAGATGAAAAGGTTGCTCTGTTAAGTATAGATGGAATTGAAGAAAAACTTTTTCTAAAGAAAGGCATGAATTATTTTTCCCCTAATGTTGATTCTTTAAAATTTATAAAAGTATCAATCGATTCTTTAAGGTTTCCAAAAACAGTTTACCTTAAAAACAAAAAGATAAAAGATCTTCTTAATGAAAAATTTTTAAAAATAGCTTTAAAAACTTTGGGATATGAAATATCTGATGTTGAAATTGCTGTTTCATCCAATGATGGAATAGAAAAAGGAATAATTTTTCTTAAAGATTACAAATTAGTTGGGGAAAAAGAGAAAAGAAAAATTATTTTTAGAGATGAAAATTTAAAAGAGATTATAAAGAATGGGTTTGATAATCTTAATTATAGAAAACTTTCAGATATACCTGGAGAGCCTTTGATTTTAGATGATGAAGGCAACAAACTTGTCTCTTATTCTAAAGGGAAATATTATATTTCTTTGCCTGTTGATACAAACTTTTCAAATTTTGTTTTAACAAGCGGATTTTTACCTTTACTTGATTATATACTTGACGATTTATCAAAAAACACTCTTGAATACGATAAAGATATATTTGAATACAGAGAGGAAATTTTAACAAAAGGTAAATCTTTTGTAAGTGAAGAGAAACCTTTTAAGTTGAAAGATGTAAGCAAAATATTTTTTATCCTGTTTCTAATATTTACCTTTTTATTCCTTTTGATATAGTTTTTTACGCATAAAAAATGTCACACTGTCAAGCACCGTCCCCAAATAAACGAATAAATTTATTGATTTAAAAAAAAGTTTTGGTATTATTCTTTTATTATAGGAGGATGAGATGCCACAACATTCTTTCATAACTAATCAAGAAACTTTACTATCTAATATCATTAATGATATTTTGCCTACAACTGATGAACTCTATTTTCTTGTTGGTTATTTTTATTTCTCCGGGTATAAAGAGTTGTATGAAAATATCAAGGATAAACCTTTAAAAATACTTATTGGTATGGATATTGAACCATCTTTGTATAATGGTTTAAAAGAAGTTTATATCGCTTCATCTATTCAAGATATGGGAGATGAAGATATTAAAGAGAAAGTTTATCAAAACTATGTGGAAATGATAAGTAACATAGAAGAATTTGATAATAGTGAATTTAAAAAATCTTTTTATCATTTTTTGGATATGGTGAAGAAAGGTTTAATAGAAATAAGAAAGACAAGAATTCCAAACCATGCAAAGATGTATATTTTTAGAAAATCAAAAGTTCACAATGAGAATGGAAATTATCCCGGAGTTGTTATTACAGGATCAAGTAATCTAAGCATTTCAGGATTATCCGATAGAAGTGAAATAAATGTTATTTTAAGAGATAAACAGGATTATGAAAATGCAAAAAAAATATTTGATTCTTTGTGGGAAAACTCAGTTGAAATTCTAGATAAAAACAATTTCGATATCTTTTATAAAAAAGTTCTTTCGAATGTCTGGTTTGAATCAAAGCCAAAACCTTTTTTGCTTTATTTGAGGGTTTTAAAAGAATATTTCGAAGTTGAGAAGCCTGAGGGTTTAAAATATCCTCAAGAGATAACAGAAGGTGTATATATTAATTTAGAGTATCAGAAAGACGCCATAAACAAAGCAATATCAACAATAAAAAAACACAACGGAGTAATAATTGCTGATGTTGTTGGTTTAGGTAAAAGTATTATAGCTGCTACCATTGCAAACTATTTTCAACTTGAAACT
This sequence comes from Caldifarciminota bacterium UBA6260, assembly GCA_002441125.1. GTDB lineage: Bacteria > Hydrothermota > 32-111 > 32-111 > 32-111 > 32-111. Next base: position 97,126 of record DJVI01000003.1, on the reverse strand, counting down.
GTTATAATTGCTCCACCTCATTTGATGGATGAATGGGAAAAATACAGAAAAAAATTTGAAATTAGAGGGAAGGTTTACTCAAGTGGGCTTATAGATAAAGCCTATGAAGAGTATAAAAAGACAACGAAAGATATCCTTATAATTATAGATGAATCTCATAAATATAGGAATGAAGCCACTCAAACCTACGGTTATCTTCATAAGTTGTGTTCTGGAAGAAAAGTTATTCTTCTTACAGCAACTCCATTCAATAACAAAGTAGAGGATATATTTTCAATGATAAAACTTTTTCAAATACCGGGAAAATCAACTATCCAAACCACTGAAACACTCACTTTAACATTCAGAAATTTGATTAATGAAGAAAAGCAATTAAAGAAAGAAAGCGAAAAGAGCCAAAAAATAAACTATCATGAAGAAATTAAGAAAATAGGTAAACAGATAAGAAATATAATTGAACCATTTATTATTAGGAGAACGAGGATAGACTTAGAAAAAATTCCAAGATATAGAGATGATTTAAATAGCCAGGGAGTAAGTTTTTCAGAAATTGAATCACCAAGACTGATTACCTACAATCTTGAAGAATTAACTGAAATTTATGAATGGACAATAGATCAAATATGCCCTCCTGATTTAAAACCTGAAGAATATAGGTCAAAAAAGAAGGGGCTCATAGGTGCGAGGTATAAACCTGTTGATTATTTAAAAAACTATGAAAAATATAAAAAACAGGTCGAAGAAGAATTCGGAAGTTTTGAATTGTTTGCACAGGGTCAAAGAAATATAGCATCTTTTATGAGAAGAATGCTTGTTTATAGGTTTGAAAGTTCTATTCCTTCTTTTTTAAAAAGTATTGATAATATGATTGATTCATACAATAATATGTTAAAATGGGTTAACAAATTCAATCAGGTTCCAATATATAAAAAAGGATATATACCTGATCCTGATGAAGTTCTAAATGAAGAACTTGAAGAAAATATTGAAAATGAACTTTTTCCAGAGATTATTTCAAAAGATTTACTTGAAAAAAAGTCTATGGAAAATGTTATCAATGAATTAAAAAATAAAGGCATATGGTTCATAGATGGGAATGAAATCAGAAAAGAATTTATAGAAGAAATAGAGAGAGATATAAAATTACTTGAAAAGGTTAAAGATAGATGGGTTGATGAAAATAAAAACAGTAAATATGAGGACAAAAAATTAAAAGTTATAAAAAAACACTTAGAAGAATTTTTAAAGGAACAACCAGAAAGAAAAATAGTAATATTTAGTCAGTTTGCAGATACAGTAGATTATATATATGATGAACTCAAAGATAAATTTAGGATTATAAAATACAACTCATCTCTTAAACAGAAAACATTAAATAAAATTTTAAAAAATTTTGATGCTGGTTTGCCTGAATATGAACAGGAAAATGATTATGATATTTTAATATCAACAGATGCAATATCTGAAGGATACAACCTGCATAGAGCAGGCATACTTATTAATTATGATATTCCATATAATCCAACAAAAGTTATCCAGAGATTTGGAAGAATAAATAGAATAAATAAAAAAGTCTTTGAAAAATTGTATATATACAATTGTTTTCCAACATACATTGGAGAAGAAGAGACAAAAATTAAAGCCATTACAACCATGAAAATTTCCATTATTCAAGAACTGTTGGGTTCTGATACAAAAATATTAACAGACGATGAAAAAATACAATCCTTTTTTGTCGAGCAGTTCAAAAATCAGATCGATGAAGAATCAAAAGAATCATGGGATACCTATTATTTAGCCTTTCTTGATAAAATAAAAAAAGAGTATCCAGCCCTGATAGAAGAGGCAGATAAAATACCTTTAAAAACAAAAATAAAAAGGAAAAATAGTAATATAAAAGGAATAATTACTTTTGCTAAAAAAGGATATAATTATCTTTTTGTTTTTATTGATGAGAATGGGAATGTTGAATTGTTAGATGCTAAAAAGGGAATAGAAATATTTAAATCTGATTTAATAGAGGAAGGTGAAAATGTCTCTGAGTCTTTTGATGAGAAATATAAAATTCTAAAAAAGTATATTTCTAATCAAAAAAAGAAAAGAACACTTGATAAAGGTGAACAAAAAACTTTTGAGATTGTTAGATTATTGGAAGAAAAAGTAAAAGATAGGAGCAACTATTTAAAACTTTTAAGAGAGACGATTGAAGAGTTGAATGGATTACCTGATTATTGTATGAGAGAAATAAATAAAATAGATCTTAATAGTGATCTTTATTCAGAAGTTGATAATTTAAAAACAAAAATTCCAGAAGATTATCTTAAGAATATAAAGAGAAGAGCTCAAACTATAGATGAGTCGAAAGAAACAATAATTTTATCGGAGGAGTTCTAATGGGGAAAGAGGCAATTTTTCAGGAAAAATATGATAGAGAAAAATTTTCATTGTTTTTGAAAGATTTTCTTATTAATTATAAACAGGAACCAGAAGAAATAGATTTAAAAGAAGGTTTTGACAAAATAAAAAAGTTAACTTTTTTAGGTTATGATAGCAGATTGGATAATCTTCCAGTTTATGAAATTTTTCATCAGTCTGAAAAAGATCCAAGAGTCACATTAACAAGAGAGTCTTTTAAGGTTATGAGAAAACTTGGGCATAAAAATTCTCTGTGTATATTTTTGAATAAAGATTCAGATAATTATAGATTTTCTCTTATTCAGATAGATTTTGATATTAATAAGGGGAAAATAGAAACTTTGTATTCAAATCCGAGAAGATTTTCATTTTATTTAGGAAAAAATGCAAAGATTCATACTCCTAATGAATATCTTATTAAAAAAGGGAGAGTTAAAGATTTTAAAGATCTAAAAGAAAGATTTTCAATAGAGGTTGTAAATAAAGAATTTTATAATGAGATATCAAAGTTATTCACAAAACTTGTGGGTGGTGAAAGGATAATTGGCAGAAATAAAATAGAGGAGAAAGGTTGTTTAACATTACCTGAAGCAAATAATAAATTATTAAGACAGGAATTTGGTGTAAGGTTGATTGGAAGATTGATATTTTGTTGGTTCTTGGTTAAAAAGGAAATTATTGATAAAGAGTTATTTGATGTTGATATTATTGGTAATAAAAGTTATTACCACCGTGTTATTGAACCATTATTTTTTATGGTTTTGAATACTAAAGAAGATGAAAGAAAGTTAAAAGATTCATTTCTAAATGAAAGGTTAATATCTTTACTTGATAAAATCCCATTTTTGAATGGTGGTTTATTTGAGCCACATAAAGATGATTTTTATGAACAGGGATTTCAATCATTATCAAAATATGAGAATAGTTTAAAGATTGAAAACGAATGGTTCAAAGAACTATTTGAACTTTTTGAAACATATAATTTTACAGTTGATGAAAATTCGACTGTTGACATAGAGTTGTCAATAGATCCTGAAATGCTTGGAAGAATTTTTGAAAATCTACTTGCGGAGATAAATCCTGAAACTTCCCAGCCTGCAAGAAAGTCTACTGGTAGTTATTATACTCCAAGGTTGATTGTTGATTATATGGTGAATGAAAGTCTAAAGTATTATCTGATAAACGAAGCAGGAATAGAAGAGAAAAAAATTGATGATCTTCTAAAATTTGAAAATGAAGAAATTGTGAATGATTTAAATGATGATGAAAAAGAAAAAATTATAGATGCACTTGAAAAGGTTAAAATACTTGATCCAGCATGTGGTTCTGGAGCATTCCCAATAGGTATGCTTCAAAAGATAACTTTGATACTACAGAAAATTGATCCAAATTCGGAAAAATGGCTTGAAAAACAACTAAATCAAATTAAAGATGCCGGTATAAGAAAAATCACAAAAGAATTTTTGGTTAAACAGAATCCTGATTACATTCGTAAAAAGGGAATATTGAAGAACTCAATATATGGAGTAGATATTCAACCTATTGCAGTTGAAATATCAAAATTAAGATGTTTTTTAACTTTGATAGTTGAACAAAAATTTGTTGAAAATATTAAAATAGAACCTTTGCCAAATCTTGAATTTAAATTTGTTTGTGCAAATACATTGATTGGATTAACAAAAGTTTTTGATATTCAAGCTCATGAAATCCAAAATTTGATTATCAAACTTAAGGAAAAAGTTTCTACATATTTTTACAGTCATTCTGTTGAAAAGGAAAAGACAATAAAAGAAATAGAAGAAATTCAAAAAGAATTATTTGAAACAATGCTAATATGGAAAGAAACGAGAAGTAAGGAATATACAAGTCAACTCTACTTATCCAATTGGAATCCTTTTTCTGGAGAAAGTAGTAAATGGTTTGAACCAGAATTTATGTTTGGTTTAAATGATAATTTTGATATTGTAATAGGGAATCCACCATATATACAGCTTCAAAAAAAAGCAGATAAAGAGAAGAAAATTGCAGATTTGTATAAAGATCAAGATTATGAAACATTTGATAGAGAAGGTGATATTTATTGTTTGTTTTATGAAAAGGGGATTAACTTATTAAAAAAAAATGGATTTTTATGCTATATTACTTCCAACAAATGGATGAGAGCAGGATATGGTAAAAAACTGCGTGAATTTTTTATCAAACACTCTCCTTTACAACTTATTGATTTAGGTCCTAAAGTTTTTGAGAATGCAACCGTTGATACAAATATACTTTTGATTATGAAAGAAAATGTTTCTCGAATCAGGAGTGCTTCAAATACTAAAGCAGTTACTCTACAAAAAGAGGATAAAGAGGATATCTCCAAAGCATTGAAGGAAAAAGGTGTTAATCTTACTAAACTTTCAGGTGATGCATGGTTTATTGGCTCAAATGAAGAGCAAAAATTAAAAGAAAAAATTGAAAAAATTGGCAAACCCCTTAAAGATTGGGATGTAAAGATATATTATGGAATTAAAACGGGATTGAACGATGCATTTATTATTGACACCGAAAAACGCAACGAAATACTTGCCAACTGCCAAGACGAAGCCGAAAGAGAACGCACCGAAGCCATTATCAAACCCATCCTGCGAGGTAGAGATATAAAACGCTACTACTACGAGTGGGCAGGTTTGTGGGTGATTTTTATTCCTTGGCATTTCCCTTTACACGAAGATTTATCTATTCAAGGAGCAAGTGAAAAAGCAGAAATAGAATTTGAAAAACAACTCCCTTCTGTTTATAATCATTTATTGCAATTTAAAGATGCTTTATCAAAAAGAAATAAAGAAGAAACAGGTATTAGATATGAATGGTATGCTTTGCAAAGATGTGCTGCTACCTACTACCCCGAGTTTGAGAAGGAGAAGGTGGTGTATTCGGAAATAGTTAGACAACCACAATTTTTTTATGATACAGAGAAATTTTATGTTGAAGCTACTAGCTTTTTAATGACTGGAGAATGTATAAAATACATTTGTGGTTTACTAAATTCTAATCCTGTAAGTTATTTTTTCAAACATTGGTATGCTGGCGGTGGTCTAGGCAAAGAAGGATATAGATATAAGAAAGCATTTTTAGAAAATTTACCCCTTCCTCCCATCACTCCATCCAATGAGGCCATAGTAAAGCAAATTGAGGAGCTGGTAGATAAAATTTTAAAGGCAAAAAAACAAAATCTGCAGGCAGATACAAGCGAGTGGGAAAAAGAGATAGATAAGCTGGTGTATAGATTGTATGATTTGACGGAGGAGGAGATTAGGATAATAGAAGGATAGAATAAAATTTGAAAATGCAAGAGTAAAAAAATAAAACTATGATTTATTACAATCAAAATCAGTTAAAAAATGCTATAGTTGTAAGGGATAATATAAAAGTGAGGTAAAAATGTTTAGTAAATTCATAAGAAAATTTATTTTGGCTATAACTTCACTATCACCAGTAGCTATTACTTTTTGGTTCAAAGATTTTTCAAAAAATTTTAACCTATTCGATGGTTGGTTTTATCTTTTGATTTTTTTGATAATTATTATTATCTCGTTTTTTATGATTAGATTAGCAAAGAAAAAATTGGAGGTAATTAAAGTGACAATTCATTCAATCCAAAATTCTGATACTGAGGTTATTTCCTATATTTTTGCTTACATATTACCGTTCATAGGTTTTGATATAAAACTAACATTATTTATTTTGTTTTTATATTTGTTTATAGTTTTTACAACAAATATTTATCACTTCAATCCCATTTTAGGATTATTCGGTTATCACTATTACACAGTTTCATTTAATAATGGAACTACCTTTGTACTTATAACAAAAAAAACTTTAATGAATGCAAATGAGATAAACAGTGTAGTTCAATTAGATGACTACACTTTATTAGAGGTAGATAAATCAGAAGTTAATTAAGAAAGGAGTAAAATAATGAATCTTATAGCAATAATTAATGATAGAAAAATTAGAAGATTACCATTATCAAATGGTATTCAAGAGGATTTAATTAAACATTACAATGGAGTTAAGGAAACCTTTATAAACGATACTCTAAAAGTTGGTTTTGAAGGCAATTATAAATGTGAAGATAATGAGATTTATGAATTAAAAAAGTTTGATTTGAATAATAATATTTACAATTGCGATTTAAATAATGTGATTTTTAATAATTTGATTACTTTAAATCAAATCGATAACAATGATATTGAAAATATTAAAATACTGATTGCAGTTCAAGATAAATACCTGATTTTTCAAAGCATGGACAATAGAAAGTTTATTAAACCTAAAAGTTTTTTAATTTTTTCAAATAATACTTTTAATTATGAAGATAAAAAAGGAATAAAAATAGACAATAATATTGATTGTATTGTAGATTTGAATTCGAAAAGTCTTTTATTTACTTCTTTTCATAATGCAAGTAAGATATTTAATTTATCAGATATTTATAGAGAAGCAACAAAACAAGAAATTGATGAATTTTGTAAGCAAAAGATTTTTAATGGAGAACTAAAAGAAGAAAATCTAACAAGTACTATTAGAAAGAAAATTTTTCTTATCTCCAAAAATAACATACTTCAATATGTTAAAAAAAACTTTCAGCAAGTAAAAAACTATGCAGAAGAACTGGGAATCGACTGTTTTAAAGATGAAAAAATTAAATTTCCAGAAGATAAAGAAGGAATAAAAAAGTTAATTAATTTTTTGAATGAAGATCTTTATAAATCACCGATATCCAATACAATATACGAATCTAATTCGAAAAAAAAATATAATTAATGAACATAATTTATTATAAAAACAGCAATGACAATTTATAAAAAGAATAACAACCAAAAAAATATAAGTTAGCCCAAATTAAAAGAGTTAGCAGACAAAATAAGAAATCATTAAATTCTTATTTGAAAAGAAAAAGAAAAAATAAAAGGGAAAAAGAGTTTTTAATTAAAAATAGGACGGTAAATATGACTTTGGTATTTTCTAAAAGATGCCAACAATCTCTTAAAAAAAGAAAGATAAAAGTAAGCATTTCTCGTAAAGTGAGGAATCGGTTATGGGATTTATTAAAGAATTATAATAAATCTTGGTATGAATCTATGGAAAATGGGTTTAATTATACTACAAGTTTAATAAAAAAGCTAGAAGAGAATATTAAATCTGAGCACGGATTAGAATATCTTACTGCTTACTCTGAAAAGCAAAAAGGAAAGATTGACCGTACTGAATTAGAAGGATTTATTAAGAGAGGGAATAACCCTTCTTATTTGATGGATGCTATAGAATTGTTTTTTAGAATGCTTACTCAAGATGAACAAATACAATTTCAAAGTAAATTTAACCAAATTATGGAAGAAAGTAATTTACATTGGAGAATGGCTGAAGGAAAAATTTTCCCTGTAGATTCATACTATATAGAGGAAGAAATCCATAGAAAAGTTTATCAATTATTAGAAGAAGTAAAATTTTTGGGAGCACTTCAAGAATTTAATAAAGCGAGAGAGGCTCTTGTAAATGGAGACTATGAAGGAGCTATTCAAAGTGCAAATTTGGCAGTTGAGAGTACAATTAAATGTATTCTTAATATTCAGAATGCAAAACCTGGCGAATTATATCAAAAACTAATACAAAGTGAATTAATTCCCAAGTATTATGAAGGTTTCCTAAAATCTTTTGAGGAAAATATATTAAGAGCAGTGACAATAATTAGAAATCAAGAGCCTGGAGTTGGACATGGACGAGGGGGAAAAATAGATAAAGTTCCCCAATCTTTAGCTGAGCTTGCTGTTAATCTGGCTGGAGTATTGATTAAATATTTAATCAAACGATATAAAGAAAAACAATCTTCGCCTATTGAAAAGACAAAAATCAATGAAGACGAAATACCATTTTAAGTATAAAAAAATAACTATATGTAACTCTTGAGACGGTGGTTGACTTGTGACAGTTTTGATAGGAATAAAAATTGAGCAATATTTTCTATTAAATTCTAAATTTATTCGTTCTTTGAATTTCTTATACATTTAAGTATAAGCATATTCAAGGATGGTAAAAAAATAATTAATTACAAATATATTGACTTTTTTATGTAAAATAATTCTGGGGACGGTGCATGACTCTGTGACATTTTTGGGTTGAATAAGAATCATGATGATTATTTTTATTTTATTGATGAAGCAAAGAAAGGAAAAGGGGAAATACTGAAAGCAGATTAGTTGATTAGAGATAGGAAAATAGAGCAAGGAGATCTAAATAACTCATAACAAATGGTGCTTGCAATGACAAAAAACAACGAACAGGTATATAATAGTTTAAAAAAAAGAATTATTGAAAGGTAAAGGATAAGTTTAAGAAGAAGTTATTATACAAACAATTAGCCAAAAAGTTAACAGTTTATTCAAAACGATTTAAAAAATATATTGACTTTTTTAAATTTTTACTTTATATTTACAAAAAAGGAGTTTTTATGAAGAGGGGATTATTCGTATTAATAGTTTTAGTTTTCATATCTATATATCCATTTGCAAACAAAAATGGACTTTTGGATATTCCAACAGCTGAAATACAAAAGAATGGCGAGTTTTCTTTCGGTATAGATTTCTCTCTTTCTTCAGCTTTGGCGAATGATAATGTGCCATTCACATACAATCTTTTCTTCTCTTACGGTTTGTTTGACCTTGTTGATATTTCATTGAACATGCTAACATACAAAGACTATTCGTTCGATGTGCAGTACAACTTTTTAAAATCTAAAGGAAATCTACCTTCCGTTTCAGCTGGAATTAGAAATATAACTTACAGAAAATATATTGATGAGGGAGGAGGAGGAAGTGACCCATCATCCGGACTTTCAGATAATCAGTATCTTTTAAGATCACAGGACTGGTTCTCTTTCTATGTTGTTACAACAAAAGATTTCAACAAATATGGAAAATACACATTAGGTATTGGAAGGGGAGAATTTGTTGGTTTTGGAAGAGGAAAATATCTTTCAACATCAATACTTTTCGATGAGCAAACACTTTCAGGTGGTGCTAACGATTTTATGTTCAGTTTCTTTGGTGGTGCAGAGATACCTATAGTTTATGGTTTGAGTTTTTTGGGTGATGTAACAGGTAGAAATGTCAATCTTGGACTAAAATACAATCTAAAAGATCTGAATGTTCTTTTTGGACTAACACACGCTGAACTTTTTACATCAGGTGATCCAAATTTGAAACCGAGGATGGAGATAAATGCAAACTATACTATAAATTTTGGTGGTCCCAAAAAGGAAAGTATGGGAACTTTGATAGTAAATGTTGTTGATGCAACAACTGATAAACTTCTCGATGCTACATTAACATTTGAAGAATCCAACATTCAGCCTATAAGTTTAACTGGTGGATACAAAAAAATACAGATAAAACCTGGTAAATACACTTTGAAAATAGAATCCAACGGATACAAATGGCAGAAAAGAATTTTTACGGTATCCTCTGGAATAACTACTGAACTGAATGTCAAGTTGAACAAAAAGGATGATACTGAAAAGATAAACCATGATAAAGCTATTCAACTTGCAAAAGATGCAAAAACACTTTTAAACAAAGGTGATATAGTTGGTGCTCTTTCTAAACTTAATGAAGCTATAAAACTTTCCCCAGATGATCCAACAGTTCTTGCATATATGCAGGAAGCAAATACAAAAAAACAACAGATGATAAAAACTTACAGAGAAAATGCACTTTCATATGAAGCAAAAGGTTGGACAAAATCTGCTATATCAGAATGGAACAATCTACTTTTATTGGATCCAAATAACAGTGAAGCAAAGAATCATTTGGATGAGTTGAAAAAAGAGCAGAAGAAAGAGGAACAGAAAACAGTTGAAAAACCAAAGGAAACAAAGCCTGCGCAAGATCCGAATAAACTTTATGAAGAAGGATATGCTGCCTACCTTGCAGGTGATTACAAAACTGCTATTGCAAAATTTGAAGCTGTTTTGAAGATAGATCCAAACCATAAAAATGCTGCAAAATACTTAGAAAAAGCTAAAAAGAGATTATAAAATTTTAAAGGGGGAAATTTTCCCCCTTTTTTTATGAAATTCAACGAAATAGTCACTCACCTTAACAATATCCCAAAATCACAAGATTTTAAAATATATCTAATAGGTGGTATTATCAGAGATAAACTTCTTGGAATTGAAAATTTTGAGGATATTGATATTGCTGTTGAAGGTGATATAGAAAAATTTGTTTCGTATTTTAGAATTTACTTTGGGAAAAAAATAGTTAAAGAAAATAGATCTAAATTAAAAACATATAAATTCATTCTCGATGATTCATCTTTTGATATAATATTCACAAGAAAAGAACTGTATGTAGAAAATGGGATGCTGCCGGAACTTTCAAGAGGTGATATATATGATGATATAAAAAGGAGAGATTTCACAATAAATAGTATTGCATACTCTTTACAGGAACATAACTATATTGACCCATTAAATGGTATAAAAGATCTTGAAGATAGAATGATTAGAGAAAACAGGGAAAACCTTTTTCTTGAGGATCCAACAAGAATATTCAGATTTTTCAAATACAAAGAGAGGTTGAACTTTTCAGGTGAAGAGAATACTTTGGCAGATTTAAAAAGAAGTTTAAGTGAAAAAGAAATATTTAAAAATGTTTCAAAAAGTAGGATTTCAAGAGAGTGGTTTCTAATACTAAAAGAGAAGGAGAGGAAAAGGATAATCGATGACCTTCATAAAGAGAATCTTTTTTTGAACATTTTTAAAAAGGAAATTAAATTGAACCTTAATTTTAAAGAAATTGAGAATGAATTTTTATACACACTTGGAATATTCTTTGAAAATGATTCGGAAACTTTGATCGATATTCTGGATATTCTTCTTAACGGAATAAAGGATAAAGAGAAAGAGGAGGTAATAAATATTAAGGAAAAGAAAAATTTGACTGAAAGGGTAAAGAAAAAATACTCTTATATTTTAGAAGTATACTGAAAGGATATCCATCAGAAGAGCAATATAAAAATGTAAAAAGAACGCTGGGAGGAATGTTTTCAATTTCAAAGAGAAAAACCCAAGAATCATTCCACCAAAAAATGATGATAGAGTTTCAAGTCCAGGTTTTCCAAAATGCAAAAAGGTAAATATTAAAGATTGAAGAATTATCGCTAAAAAATCATCTTTAAAAACATCTTTAAATGATGTAAGCATTATTCCCCTGAAATAGAATTCCCAAAAGAAAAAAAAGAATAAAAAGGCTGCTTCATACCTTATGAAATCATAAGATGAGTTTTTCATTATTTTGAAGAGTGGATATGTTGTTTTGAACTGGGGATTTCTTGAGACAATAATTATAACGGGAGTTATCACTAAAATTGATAGTAATATCAAAATAATTGAATTCCTTTTATCACCAAAACTGATATTAAAATTTTTTAAACTGAACTTTCTGTTCAGGTAAAAGTATAGTATCAAAAAGAAAAAATAAATTATTAAAGCACCATTTATAAACTCGTTTCTACCTATATCCCTTTTAGAACCTTTAAGGTTGACTATATAAAAAGAAAATATTATAGATGATATGAAAATGATCGAGTATAAAATTTTTATGACTTTTCTATTCTCGTTTAAACTTATGTTGAAAATGATAGGGACAATAAAAAGGGATAATATTGAAAATAATGTCCACATTGATAATGGTGAAAAAAAATCACTGTTGTAAAGAAGAAAAACTGACCATAATGTATAAAATGAAACAGTTAAAAAATCTTTTCTTACAATTAATTCAAAAAACTCTTTTAAATATGCTAAAAAATTTTTCATCTTCAATCCTTTTTATAATTTAAAAAATTTATTTTTTCAGGAAGTGTAAAATAGGAATATTTTGAGGAAGGATTCCAAAGTATAAAACCATCGACATCAGCATCTATAGCAGCTTTAATCTGATTGTTAACATAATCTTTCCCCATTAGTGATGATTTCCATGTGAAATCTTGAAGGTAGAGAATAGTTTTTGTTTTAAACCTATCTATCCTTCTTTTCGATTTGATACCACTTTCAAAAATTATCCTGTAAGTCCTTTCTTCTTTTCCCATACTTCTGTATAGAGAGTCTGAAAAATGTGATGGATATACCATTGGATATATAGCATCAGCATATATAGCCATTCCATCAAGATTTTGGTTCACAAGATATAGAGAATCGAACCAGACTGTGTATCCGTATACATCACATGAGATATCTACACCATAAGGTTTAAGTTCATTGTAAGCCCTTTTTAAAAAATCAATTATTGTTTCAAAACCGCTTGAATTCTTTTTTTCTGGAAAAACTAAAGTTCCCTTTATTCCATCGGTAGGAAATCTAACATAATCGAACTGTATCTCTAAAAAACCCAACTTTGCACATTCTTTTGCAACATCTATAATATAATCCTGAACAAAAGTTGAATAGGGTGAGACCCATATCGCATCTGAAAGATCACGGTACAAAGAACCATCCGAATATTTGACAGCATATCTGAAGTTTTCATATTTACCAAGAATGTTATCTTTAAAACAAACTACTCTTGCTATAGGTTTTATACCAAGTTTTTTCAAAGTATCCAACTTCTCTTTTATGTTTTTTATTTGTTCATAGGAATTAATTGACGAATATGTAGAGTCAAGTTTAACAGCAATATCACCATAATCATATTTCATATCTATAACAACAGCGTTAAAATTATTCTCTTTCAGTCTTTCAACTAACTGATAAAACCTTTGGGATGATGCAACATACCTTGATATGTATATCCCCTGAATTTTTTCCGAAAAAAGAGTTAAAGGTAAAAAAACAGTAAAAAAAAGTATAAAAAGGGGGTATCTATTTTGAAATCTTTTCATAGTTTACTTTCAATAGGGAGGATCTTGTTGTTGTTAAAAGATATTTATCTGAAACGAGAATGTTGTAAAAACTGTTCGATGGTAAAGGATATTTGTTTTTATTATATATCTCCCATCTTTTTGTCTTTAATGAGAACACACCGAATCCATCTGTTGCACAAGCAAAAATAAGATCACCTTTTTTTGTAAGATCATAGAACTCACCAAAAAGGTTGTTAGGATATGAGTTGTATTTTTCTTTGCCTTTTTTTATATGTATGTAAGCGTTATCAAGTAAAATCTCTGTTGAATCATCCTTGTAAAACTGGTAAACAAAAAATGTCGGGAAATCGAACTTGACCTCATAGTATGAAGAATCTAAAATGGTTGTTCTGTAAAGTTTATTCTTGGAAACGAAATATATTGTATCCTTATACAGTTCAATGTCTATAACCGAAAAAAGGTTATCAAATTTTTGGTAAAATTTTTTTTCTTTTATATCAACAAAACCTATACCTTTATCGTTTGACACTAAAAAAAGATTTTCATTCACAGGTTTTGCCCTGAAAAAAAGTGTTGTGTTACTGTTAGGTATGTTAAAAAAATTATCCTTTGATATGTCATAATAAAATATTCCTCCAACTTGAGTCAAAAATAACACATATTTTTTTGATGATGAGATAACATTTATTTGGTTATCAGGTATCTGTGGTATATCTGATATGTTGAAGTATTCGAAAGATCTTTTTTCAATATTGTATCTTGTGATGTTAATACAGTTGAGTCCAGCGATCCAGACATTTTTTAAAGAGTCAAAAGATATCGACCTTATATCAACAGAACCTGTTCCATACAAAAAGTGTTTTCTCTTTAAACTGTATCTATCTATTTTAAGAAAACCTATTCCATCTGTTCCAACATAATAGTTTTCTTTATCTTCAAAAACGGTTGTGAAATTGTAATCCCTATTTTTATAAGATACTGTATAAGGCAAAAGTTGTGGATAATTGTTCACATCTTTATTTTTCTCTTTCCAGATTATATTTTCATTGTTTTTACTTTTAACCCATGTTTCACTTTTTAAACCATATTTCGAAGAAGAGTATATAAGTGTATCTATTTTGACATAAAGTGATTCGTTTGTAGTACCTATAGATGAAACAGATTTACCTGAAAAATCAAGAATTTTACAGAACTCTATCGTATCGTTAAAGATATCGTAATGGTATAAAAAATCTCTTCCAGTAAAGTAAATATTTTTATCGTGGAATGGATCAGGGAAAAGGTTTGTAAAGGGAATATCATACATCCATTTTCTGAATGAAACCAAAGTTGTTAACTCATCTGTGAACTTGTCCAGTTGTAATATTCCTGTTGAAGTTGCAATATAAATTTTATCTATATCACCAGATATATCTAAAACATTCAAAAAGTATGAAAAGTTATCGTAATCCTGGTCATCAATATTTTGGGAACAGAAAGAAGAGTTGAAGATCGTTAAAATTATAAGTAAAAAAAATATTTTATTGAAAGATCTCATTTTGAACTTCTCCAATATTTTCAGCTATCTGGCTTATCAAAGGATTTTTGCCTTTCGTCAACTCGGCAGCTTTGAAATGTGTGTAAACTCCAATAACTGATGCTGTTAAAATGTCATAACCAAAAGATATATAAGCCCCTATAATTCCTGCCAACAAATCTCCAGAACCTGCTGTCGCAAGTTTTATGTTTGAATTTGGAAGGATAAAGGTATTTTCACCATCTGTTACTATAGTTGGGGGAGATTTTAGAACAGTTACAACAGAATATTTTTTTGAAAATTCTTTAGCAAAATTTATCTTTTCTTTTATATCTATAAATCTTTTCCCTGTCAACCTGAAAAACTCTTCTGGATGGGGAGTAACTATACTGTTTTTTAAAAACTTTTTTTTCATTTTTTCATCAAGTTTGGAAATAATATTTAGACCATCAGCATCTATTATAACCTTTTTGTTTTTTAGAAGTTCCTTTATCTTTAAAAATTTCTCTTGTGAATTCTGATCATTTCCAAAACCACAACCGATTACTATATTATCACTTTTCAAAACCGCATCCTCAATTTTATCTATGTAAACAGCCTCTTTCAAAAATCTGATTTTTTCACTTCCCAGTTGATTCACATAAACTATTCCAACACCTGTTTTCATTGCACCCAGAGCTGCTATCTGGATGGCTCCTTCCATACCTTTGTTTCCACCAATAACAAGAAGGTTGCCTTTTTCCCTTTTGTGTGAATAATCCTCTCTTTTAATATGTGAATGTTCAGCCAACCCTTTTACTATATCTTTCTCTATTACTGTCTGGAAATCAAAGTCAAAAACTATACTGTTAGGAATAGAGATATCAGCAACATATAGATCACCTGTAAACTTTTTTGAATCCTTCCATAACATTCCGGTCTTTACAAAGCCAAAAGTTATAGTTGCCGATGCTTTAATGGTATCTTTATCGAAAAGACCTGTTGAAGAATCGAGTCCTGATGGTATATCCAAAGAGAAGATCTTTTTTTTGGAACTATTCATCTTTTGAACATATTTTCTGAAAAATGGAGTAAACTCTCCATGAAAACCTGTGCCGAAAAGAGCATCAACCAAAATGTCACTTGAATTAACAAGATTTGAAAAAGTTTTTTCAGTTGGATTGAAAAATATTTTATCGGTTAATTTTTTCAAAATTTCAAGATTTCTAAAACTTTGGGGCGATAATTTTTTTAGATCACCTAAAACTACTGTATGAACATCATAATTTTTATTTAAAAGATGCCTCGATAATGCGAATCCATCACCACCGTTATTCCCGGTTGAACAGACTAAAAGTGGTCTTTCAAATTTGTAATTTGAGATAAGTAGATTACATGATGCTATTGCTGCATTTTCCATAAGAATAATAGGATCGATCAAGAATTTCTCTTTACATACAGTGTCTATTTTTTTTGAACTTTCTCCAGATATCGAAAACATAAAAAAATATTATAGATAAAAGTTATTAAAGTCAATATAATGGCAACACAACTTTCAAAATTTACAAACTTCTTTTGTTATTTTCTGTAATAAAAGAGAAATTTTTGTTTTTATTTTAAGTTCCTTGCGACATCTTTATTTTTTTTACATATCTGTTATAATAAAAAATTATGATAAAAAGAAGATTACTTTTCATTTCACTTCTTTTATTTCTTATCTCCTGTGCAAATTTTAACGCTTATTTTAACATATATTATAACGCTGAAAAATATTATAAACTTGGCATAAAACCTCTTGAGGATGAAAAACCTGTTGACAGAACATACCTTGACAGGTCTATTGAAAAATCTTCAAAAATATTACAACTATATCAAAACTCAAAATATGTTGATGATGCACTTGTACTTATAGGTAAATCTTATATGTATAAGGGAGATTATTCAAAAGCGATAAAGAAATTTACAGAACTTATAGATTATTTCCCTTCATCAAACTATTTTGAGGAAGCTTTGTTCTATCTTGGTGAAACCTACCTTTTACAACAGGACACGAATATAGCCCTTTCAATATTCAAACAGGTTATTGCTAAAAATGGCAAGTTTCAAAATGATGCAATTAAAGAGATCTCAAACATATACATTGAAAAAAAAGAGTATGATAAAGCTGACACTCTTATTGAAAACATTACAGGTAAAGCTAAAAACAATCCTTTAAATATTTTTCTTAAAGGTAAAATAAAATACCTTAAGAAGGATTATGAAATGGCTTTAAGAAACTTTGCAAAGATAAATGTAAAATCCTTGCCAAAAGAATACATTTTCGATTATTATAGATACCTTATAAGTAGTTACATAGAGCTTGGTGATCTTAAAAATAGTGAAAAATATGTAAACCGTGCCATAGATATTTTTCAGAATCATAGCAGGAGAAATTCTTTTTATTTTTTAAAAGCTCAGATTTTTGAAAAGAAGAAAGAGTATGAAAAATCAATAAATTTGATCGATGAAATTGTTAATGGAAGGGATAAATTTCTTCTCGATTCTCTCCTTTTTATGAAAGGTTACATTTATGAAAAATATTTAAACGATCTTAAAAATGCTGAAAAATCTTATAGATTGATAGTTGAAAACCAGCAAAATTCTCCGCTTTATTACCAAGCTGAAGCGAAATCCAAATCTATACAGATTTTACTCTCTCTGAAGGATGAAAATTCTGAGTTGACGGAAGAGGAAAAGGTTAAAAACAGGTTCGTTCTTTCTGAAATAGAGTATTTTTTTCTTAACAGAATTGAAGATGCTATATCTGGATATAAAAGCATAGTTGACTCTTTTCCTTTATCCTTCTATTCTCCAAAAAGTTTGTTCGCTCTCTCTTATATTTACCTTAAAGAGTATAAAGACACTTTGAAATCTTTGGAGTTCTTGGAAAGGATAGTAAAAGATTACCAGACAACAGAGTTTTATACAGATGCTTTAAAAAGGATCGGAGAACTAAAAAATGATTGAAAGAGTTTTAAAAAAGATTTTTTTAACAGATAATGTTTTTCTTTTGGAAATATCAAGAAGTAACAGAGAGGATATACTTTTAGGGCAATTCGCATCTATAAAAACATCTTTAAAGGATAAAATTCTTAGAAGGCCTTTCACAATAGTAAGAAATGAAAAAAATTCTATAACTTTTTTGATAAAAGTTGTCGGAAGTTCTACTGAAAGTATTGGAAATTTTGATAAGGGAGATTTTGTCGACATTCTTTATCCACTTGGAAAAGGATTTAAAGAAAATTTGGATTATGAAAATACAATTTTTGTTGGAGGTGGAATAGGAATTGCAGCTTTGATACCTTTTTTGAGAAATGTAAAATATAAACTGATTTTTGGTGATAGAGAAGGTGAGTATGAAGAAGTTTTAAAATATTTTTCTTTAAAAGGTTTGCACTGTCAGGAGAAAAAAGGAAAATTTAAAGGTTATCCAACAGATTTTTTAAACAGGTATGATTTCGATACAATAGTTGGATGTGGACCGAAAGTTATGTTGAAAAGTTTAAAAGATTACTCTGTTAAAAATGATAAAAAGTTTTATGCTGTTTATGAAGAGGTAATGGGTTGTGGTGTTGGACTATGTAATGGATGCTCCGTAAAAACTGAGGATGGAGATTTTATAAAACTCTGCACCGAAGGACCTGTACTTGATGGTAAAAGGATAGTTTATGACTGATCTGAAAGTTAAAATAGGAAAAACAACTTTAAAGACACCTGTAATCGGGGCGAGTGGATGTTCTGGCTGGGGATTAGAACTTTCAAAATTTAACGATTTTGATAGGATAGGTGGTTTTGTTACAAAATCTATAACATTGAAAAAAAAGATAGGTAATGAGAATCCAAGAATAAGAGAGGTTTATGGTGGAATACTTAACTCAATAGGTCTTGAAAATAACGGTGTTGAATATTTCGTTGAAAATATTTTACCACAGATAAAAAATTATAAATGCGCAAAATTTTTAAATCTTGCTCCTTTTTCTAAAGATGATCTCTTTTCAATGATAAAGATACTTGATAGGAATGAAGGTTTTGATGGTTATGAGGTAAACATTTCCTGTCCAAACATTACAAACAAAAAGGTAAACTTCAACTCAAGTTTTGATGACTCAAAAAAACTTTTAAAAGGTGTAAGAGATCTTACAGAAAAAACCCTGCTTTTAAAATTGTCACCTTCCTACAACGAATCTTTTAAAATAGCTGAGTTTGCAGAGAAGGAAGGTTTCGATGGGATAAGTTTCACTAACACTTATATTGGGACACTTGTTGATGTAGAAAAAAGAGAGTTCGTTTTTAAAAATATTCAGGCAGGTTTTTCAGGTCCGGCAATAAAACCTTTATCTCTTTTCAATGTTTACAAAATGGTTAAATCTGTTAAAATTCCAGTTATAGGAATAGGTGGAATACTAAACTTAAACGATCTTTTAGAATTTTTAATAGTTGGTGCAACCGCATGTCAGATAGGAACAGGAGTCCTTATAAAACCTGATATTCTTGAAGAACTTTCAAGAAGTTTGGAAGAGTATATGAAGGAAAAAAAGATAAAAAATATAAAAGAGATTATTGGAAGTATTAAGGAGAGATTATGAACGCTAAGGATAGACTTATAGTTGCATTGGATTTTGACTCTTTGAAAAAAGCTGAAAAACTTGTTGATCTCCTTGAAGATGATGTAACAACTTACAAGGTTGGACTTCAGCTTTTTACAAAAGAGGGATACAGATCTTTGAATATGTTGAAAAAAAGAAACAAAAAAATATTTTTGGATCTTAAATTCCATGATATACCGAACACTGTAGTTGGTGCAGTTTCTTCTGTTCTTGAACATGGTGTAGATATGTTGACCATACATGCAATGGGTGGTTTCGACATGATGGAAAGTGTTGCAAAATTGATATGGCAGAGAAGAGAAAACAAAAGTCATGCTCCAAAAATCTTTGCTGTAACACTTCTAACATCTCTTGACAGTGCTTTTTTACAGGATATCATAGGTGCAACTTCAAGGAGTGTTCAGGAAGAGGTTCTGATACTCGCACAGGCGGCAAGATCGGCAGGAATAGATGGTGTTGTTGCTTCCCCCCTTGAAGTTAAAATGCTAAGAAAAAAATGCGGAGATGAACTTTTAATCCTAACTCCGGGTATAAGGCCAAAAGGTTCTGAAAAGAATGACCAGCAGAGAAGTGCAACTCCTTTCGATGCGATAAAGGATGGGGCTGATTATATAGTTGTTGGAAGACCTATAACAGCATCGGAAAAACCAAAAAGCGTTGTGAAAAGTATTTTGAAGGAGATAAAGGATGGACTTAAAAACTCTTGAAAAGGAAAAGGTTGTTTTAAAAGGACACTTTCTGTTAACGAGTGGCCTACATTCGGATACATATTTTGAAAAGTTCAGAATACTTGAAAATCCAAAATTGTTAACAGAACTTGTTTCAACGGTAGTAAAAAAACTCAAAGGAAAAAGCTTTGACTATGTTCTTGGTCCAGTTGTCGGAGGAATAGTTGTATCGTATGAGTTTGCAAGACAGTTGAAATGTAAAGCAGCATACCTTGAAAAAAGGGATGATAAACTTGGACTTTTCAGGGAAACTCCAATAACTCCAAACGATAGGATTCTTCTCGTTGATGATGTATTGACAACCGGAAAATCTATAAATCAGATGATAGATGCTGTAAAAGGTTTTAAGGGAAATATAGTTTCTATAGCAGTTTTGATAGATAGAAGTGACAATATCGGTTTCGAATATCCTTTGTTCTATGGAATGAAGGTCGAAGCGAAAACTTATGTTCCGGAAAATTGTCCATTGTGTGAAAAGAAAGAAATATTGGTAAGACCAGGTGGAAAAAGATAAGGAGGATTTATGTCAGGACATAATAAGTGGAGTACCATAAAAAGGAAAAAAGCAGTTGAAGACAACAAAAGGGGACAGATATTTACAAAACTTATTAAAGAGATAACTCTTGCTGCAAGAGAGGGTGGTGGAGACCCTGAACTTAACGCAAGGTTAAGATCAGCTATCGCTGCTGCAAAAAAAGCGAACATGCCTGCAGAAAATGTTGATAGAGCAATAAAAAAGGGAACTGGCGAATTGCCTGGAACAACATATGAAGAGGTTGTTTATGGTGGATACGGGCCCGGTGGTGCTGCTATTCTTATAGATGTTGTGACAGATAACAAGAATAGGACTACAGGAGAATTGAGACATATTTTTACAAGGTTTGGAAAAGAACTTGGAGATGTCAGTTCTGTTTCGTGGATGTTTGAAAAGAAAGGGCTCATAGAGATAGATGGAACAAAATACAAATTCGATGATATAATGGAGATAGCTATAGATGCTGGTGGAGAGGATGTTGTTGTAACAGGTGATGTTATTCAGGTTTATACAGCACCTGAGGATCTTTATAAAGTTAAAAAAGTTTTTGATGATAAAAAGATTGAAACAACGAATGTCACATTGACCAAAAAACCTCAATCAACTGTTCAACTTAATGAGAATGATGCTTCTACAATTTTAAAACTTATAGATGCACTTGAAGAACATGAAGATGTTCAGAATGTTTATTCTAACTTTGATATATCTGATGAACTTATGGAGAAGTTGAGCAAGTGAAAGTTGTTGGATTCGATCCAAGTTTAAAACAGACAGGTTATGCCATAGTTAAGGATGATTTTGAAATAGTTACAGCTGGGATTATTAAAACGGATCAGGATGAGAGTATAGAAAAAAGGTTGTATGAAATCTTTTTCGAATCAGACTTGATAATTCAAAAATTTAAACCTGAATTCGCTGTATTCGAAGAATCGTTCTACCATAAGAATGTGAAAACAACATCAATACTTTCAATGGTTCGTTCAGCTATTCTTGTTTCATGTGTTAAGAATAATGTTAAAGTTAAATTTTTTTCTCCCAACCTGATAAAAAAATCTATAACTGGAAGGGGACATTCAACAAAAGAACAGGTTCAATTTATGGTGAGAACGATTTTCAAGATTGATAAAAGTTTACCTTACGATGTTTCGGATGCACTTGCTGTAACATACACTTTTTTGAATAGAAAAGATTATGAACTGGTATATTAAAGGAATTTTGACAGAAAAGATACTTCCATTTATAGTTGTAGAGAATAATGGTATTGGTTACAAGATACGAGTTTCTTTCACAACTTTCTCTTCACTTCCAGATATTGGGAATGAGGTTAAAATTTTTACTTACTTGTCTTTGAAGAATGAGGAGTTTGAAATTTTTGGATTTTCCACATCAAGGGAGAGGGATATTTTTTTGAAATTGATAGATATACCAAAGATTGGACCAAAAACAGCGATTTCTATATTCAACACTCTTTCAGTCGAGGATTTTGAGAATGCTGTAAACAATTCTGATCCAAAAGTGCTTGCAAGGGCGAAAAATGTAAGTAAAAAACTTGCAGAATCTATAATCCTTGAACTTGCAGGGAAAATCGCTTTTGAGAATAGAGGTGTTGCAAAGGATGCATACGATGCTTTGAAATCTTTGGGATTTTCAGATAAGGATATTTCGCCAATTCTTAACGATGTTTTGAAGAATGTTAAAAATCCTGAAGATATCGAAGAGATAATTAAAGAGGTTCTAAAGAGGTTAAGATGAATAAGGAGATAATCTCTTCAGATAAACTGAACGAGGACAAAGAGATAGAGGAAAGTTTAAGACCTAAACTTTTAGAATCTTTTGTAGGACAGGAAAAGTTAAAGGAAAATCTTAAAATCTCTATCGAATCAGCAAAGATAAGGAAAGATGTTTTGGATCATATACTTTTCTTTGGACCTCCAGGTCTTGGAAAAACAACCCTCTCATACATAATAGCTAACGAACTTGGAGTAAAGGTATACTCTACAAGTGGCCCAATTCTTGAAAGACCCGGAGATCTTGCGGGAATTTTAACAAAACTTGAAAAAGGGGATGTGCTTTTTATAGATGAGATACATAGGGTAAACAGAGTTGTTGAAGAATACCTTTACCCTGCAATGGAAGATTTTGTTCTCGATATTATGTTAGATTCTGGTCCTTCGGCAAGGAGTATAAAGATAAAGATAAAACCTTTTACTCTTATCGGGGCAACAACAAGGAGTGGTCTTTTAACTTCTCCTTTAAGATCGAGGTTCGGGATGAGTCATAGGTTGGATTTTTACACAGATGAGGATCTGAAAAACATTTTAAAAAGATCCTCGAAAATACTTGGGATAGATTCATCTGATGAAGGTCTTATAGAGATAGCGAAAAGATCAAGGGGGACACCGAGGGTTGCCAACAGACTTTTAAAGAGAGTCAGGGATTTCGCTATAGTAAAGGGAAAAGGAGTTGTAGATTTTGATACTGTTATAAATGCAATGAAAATGTTCGATGTTGATCAACTTGGGCTTGATGAGTTGAGTGTTTCAATATTAAAAACTATAATTGAAAAGTATAATGGTGGACCTGTTGGTATATCAACTCTCGCAATATCTGTTGGTGAAACTGCCGAAACACTCGAAGAGGTATATGAACCTTTTTTGATAATGAAGGGGCTTATAAAAAGAACGCAAAGGGGAAGGGTTGCCACAAAACTCGCATTCGAACATCTTGGATACAAGTATGAAGGAGGGCTCTTTGATCTATAAGATTTTCTTCATACTCTCATTATTTTTTCTTATAACTGGTGTAATTTTCTTTTTGTTTGAAAAGATGAATTTCAGAAATCCTCTCGATTTTAAAATAGAAAAGGAAAATTTTAAATTCTATTTTCCACTTGGAACATCAATAATTGTTTCAATATTTTTAACCATAATTTTAAACATAATTTTTAGATTTTTCAAAAGATGAGTTTTAACATTTCTGACTACGATTATCAACTACCAAAAGAACTTATCGCTTTTTACCCTGCAAAAAAAGGAGAGAGTAGACTACTTGTTGTGGATAGAGAAAAAAAAGATTTCTATGAGAAAAAGTTTTCAGATATTGTTGATATAATTCCAGAAGAATCTTTACTTGTTAGAAATGTAACAAAAGTTGCAAAAGCAAGAATTTTTGGGAGAAAAGAGAGTGGTGGTAAAGTTGAATTTCTTATTCTTGATCCTTTCTCTGAAGGTGACAGATTCAAATCTCTTATAAAATCAAGAAAAAGGTTGGTAGAAAAAGAAAAGGTTTTTATAGATGAAAATAATTATATAGAGGTTTTAAAAAAAGAGGGTGGTGAATACACTATAAAAATTCCTTTTGAAGACAAAGAATACTTTTTTGAAAAATACGGACATGTTCCCTTGCCACCTTATATTAAAAGGGAAGATAAGGATGAAGATTGTAAAAACTATCAAACATGTTATGCGAAAATGATAGGTTCTTCTGCCGCTCCAACAGCTGGCTTACATTTTACAGAGAAAATTTTTAAATCTTTGGAAAAAAAAGGGATCAGAATAGTTGATGTGATTTTACATATTGGTCTTGGGACTTTTCAACCTGTAAAGGTTGATGATATAAGGAATCACAAAATGCACTCTGAATACATACAGATAGATGATGATGTTGTAAAATTGTTGAACTCTTATAAAAAAAATAATAGGAAAATTGTTGCTGTTGGAACAACGAGTTTGAGGACTCTTGAAACGAGTTTTACAGGGGAAATGTTTTTGCCAAAAAAAGGTTTTACAGATATTTTTATATATCCTCCATATAAGATAAAATCAACAGATATACTTATAACGAATTTCCATCTTCCAAAATCTACACTTCTTATGCTTGTTTCTGCTTTTGCCGGAAGAGAACTTATTCTAAAATCTTATAATTTTGCTATAGAAAAAAAATTCAGATTCTTTTCTTATGGAGATGCGATGGTGATAGTATGAGTGAAATATTTAAAATTGTAAAGAAGAATGGTAAAAAAAGGTTGGGAGTTTTAAAAACTGCACATGGGATAGTTGAAACACCGAATCTTATGTTTGTTGCAACTCAGGCGAGTGTCAAGGCTATGTCAGCGAAAGATCTTTTTGATTGGGGAGTTCAGTTTTTGATAACCAACACTTACCATCTATATCTGAGACCTGGACTTGAGATAATAAAAAATGCAGGTGGAGTTCACAAGTTTATGGGATGGGAGGGAACACTCTTTTCAGATTCCGGTGGATTTCAGATTTTTTCTTTATCTAAATTAAGGAAGTTCAAAGATAATGGAGTTATCTTTCAATCACATATTGATGGTTCTTACCACGAGTTCACACCAGAAAACAATGTTGATATGCAAAGAGTTCTTGGAACGGATGTTATGATGGTTCTCGATGAATGTATGGAGTATCCTGTTACAATAGAGTATGCCAAACACTCTGTTAAAAGGACTTTAGATTGGGCTAAAAGGGCGAGGGAACAGTTTCTGAAAACATCACCACTTTACGGTTACAAGCAGTACCAGTTTGGAATAATTCAGGGATCTATATTTGAAAATCTAAGGGAATACTGTTCAGAGGAGTTGCAAAAGATAGATTTTGATGGATACGCTATGGGAGGTGTTGCGATAGGTGAGTCAAAAGATTATATTAGAAAAGTTATTGATATGGCTGATAAAATAATGCCAAATGATAAACCGAGATACCTTATGGGGGTTGGAGAAGAGGATGATATAAAGTATGCTGTTTTGAATGGTTTTGATATTTTTGATTGTGTTGTTCCAACAAGGAATGCAAGAAATGGTGCACTTTTTACAGAGAATGGAAAAATTTTGATAAAGAATGCAAAATATAAAAATGATTTTTCTCCAGTTGAAGAAGGGTGTAACTGTCATCTATGTAAAAACTATTCGAGAGCATATCTCCACCATCTTTTCAAATCACAGGAAATGCTTGCTGGGATACTTGCAACTGAGCATAATATAAACTATTACATGAGGTTGATGAAAAAAATAAGGGAATCCATTTAAATTTTTATCAACAGTTTAAAGAATTCCAAAACTTTTTTTAATAATTCCAAAACCTGTGGATCATGTCTTTTTGGTGTGAAAAGAAATTTCCCAAACGCAGAAAAACCTATCGCTATCAATCCGAATGCGAACTGTCCTATAGAAATTATCCCAAAAGAAAATTGAGCGACAGATATTGGAGCAACCATGAATTGTCCAAATCCAAAAATGAAAGCTAAACCGAACTGTGCGATAACAAAATATCCTGTAGCGAACTGCCCGATTGCAAAAAATCCTTTAGCTGACCTTAACTTCTTATTCTCATCTACACCCCAAGAAATGTGGTATAAAGGAAGTCCAAAAACAATATTATCACTTTTTTTATCAAAACCAAAACTTTTGAAATTTTTATTATTTTGATTATCCATAATAAAATTTTAACCTGAAAATTTTTGTTTTCAATATTTTGGTTGAAAAAATTATTCTATCTACTAAAATAAGAAAAATGGAGGTAAAATGAAAAAATGTATACCCTTTTTAATAATTTTTATTTTTTTAACCTCAAATGCTTTTACAGGTCAAAATTTTTTCATGACAAAAGGTGTTAACATTCAGATCGATAGTTTGAATGTGAAGTCTATAGGAAAGTTACCATACCATAAAGATTCATACGATCTTTGTGTAAAAGATAGTTTTGCCTTTGTATGTTTTAACAATTCACTTGTTGTTATGAATATAAAAGATAGGAACGATCTTAAGATAGTTGATGAAATTCCAATATATTCTCCATACTGTATAGCACAGTCGGGTAACTATATTTTTGTTGGGACAACTGGTTATGGTTTGAATGTCTACGATATTTCTGATCCTGAAAATGTAACTTTGAAAGGTTTTTATAATACAGATTCTCCAATTTACGACATCAGGGTTTCCGGAAATTATGCTTACCTTGCAAATACCTTTGAAGGTTTTCTTATTCTCGATATCTCAGATCCTTCACATCCAGTTTTTGCGGGAAAAGATAGCACATATAATTATGTTCTTTCAGTTTTTGTTGAAAATGGTTATGCTTATATTACAAACTATGACTCCAATATAATTGTATATGATGTTTCAAATCCATTAAGCCCTTCAAAGGTTGGTTCTTTAGATGCAAGTGGACCATTATACGATATAATTGTGAGTAACGACTACGCTTTTGTTGCAAATGGAGGGAATGATCTTATAGTCGATCTTTCAGATAAAGCGAATCCATTTATATACGATACTTTAAAAATAGATGGATATTCTACAGAATTATATAAAAATGGGGATTACCTTTTTGTTACAACAGATAACTCAGGTTTAAAGATAATAGATCTATCAGATATATCAAATCCTATAGAAGTTGGTTCCTTGATTCCAGATGGAAATGACGCCTATTATAGAGTTGAGATAGTTGATAGTTTGGCTTTATTATCAACTTATTATGGAGGGATGGTTCTTGTTGATATAACAGATTATTCCTCACCGGTAAAGATCAATTCCTATTCTACTTTTGGAAAAGTTAACGGAGTTGAAATTAAAGGAAATTTAGCTTTCCTTTCAAGAAGTGAAGATATTCTTAAAATTTATGACATATCAAACGAACAGGATATTAAACTTGTTGCGGAGTTCGATTCTTTACCTTACATAAACTCGATGCTTCTTTCTGAAAATTATCTTTACACTCTGCACACAGCATATGGTATAAATATAGTTGATATTTCAGATTGGTCAAATCCTACGATAGTTTCAACTATACCACCAAAATCTGAATTCGTTAATATATTTTTAAAGGATAATTATATTTATGTTGCAGATTATGATTCTGGTTTATATATTTTTGATGTTTCTGATCCTTTTAATGTAAAAGAGGTTGGCAATTATAAATTCTCAAGCCCGATAGTTGATGTTTATGTTCAAAATGTTTATGGTTACATATCAGCAGGTTATTCAGGTATGTTCACTGTTGATCTTTCAGATCCTTCAAATCCAGTTTATATAGGAAACTATGATACGGATGGGTATTTGTACAATTTGGTTGTTGATGGGAATTATGCATACCTTGCTGATGGTTATAATGGTCTGGAAGTTTTAGATATTTCGACACCATCTTCTCCAGTTAAAAAGAACTCGTTCCCAACATCCGGTGAATATACAAAAATTTCAAAAAATGGAAACTTCCTTTATATTCTCGATTATTATAAAGGTTTAAGGATAATCGATGTTAACGATCTTATGGATTTGAAATTGGTGGGATACTATAATGTACCGGGTAGTATGGAAGATTTTTATGTTGATAATGATAGAGTTTATCTTGCAAATGGAGATTTTTATATTTTGCAGACTACTTTTTTGGGAGGGACTGGTGAAAGAAAGGTTCAAAACAAAAATTTCAAAATCTATAAAGATCGTATGATCTTTGATTTGATAGATAGCAAAAATAGTGTAAAAATCTATGATATAACTGGAAAGGTCGTTTTATTTGAGAAGAATCTAAAAGTTGGTACAAACTCTTTAATGTTAAAAGAATTAAAATCTGGAGTATATTTTGTTCAAATAGATGATGGGAAAAATTTTTCAAAAAGTAAATTTTACTTTTTAAAATGATAATGAAATGAAAAAAATATTTTTTTTCATATTTGTTCTTTTCTGTATTAAAATTTTTCCATTTTATGATCTTCAATATTCAAATGAGAGAACAGATTATTTCCTTTCAAAATTTGGTAAACTTGAAATAGTATCAACAATTCCTGAAAACAACATTTTCCTTGATGAAAATGTCAAAGAGATAATTTTTACATTTTCAAAAGATATAATACCTTTACAGAGTGTTGAAAAGATAAATGTTAAATATAGATCCGAACCTATCGTTAAAGGTATCTTCAGGGCTAAAGGTAAAAACAGCATAGTTTTTTATCCTGAGAAACCATTCTCTCCAAATCTCTCATACAAATTTGTTATAGAAAAAGGCATACTCTCTATAGATTCGACTGTTTTAAGTGAAGATTTCGTTTTGAATATAAAACCTGTAAACTTAGAGGTTGTTAAAACATCTACCTACCCTGTTCATTCAGATTCTTTTTTCTACATAATTTTCAACTATAAAGTACCTATTGAAATTCTTAGAGAAAAAATTTTACTTGAGTGTGATAATAAAAAAGTTGAATTTTTGCTGGAACCTTTTGATCTTAAAGGTAAAAATCTTTTAAACCATTTTTACTATAATCTTCAAGATACATCGAATTTCTTTTGTTTAAAATTGAAAGAGAAAGGTGGATTCAAAAAAGGGAAATATTATTCACTCAAAATTTTTATTGAAGATTTTATGAGGGAAACAACAGATATTAGTTTCCCTATATATGATAATTTTAAATATATCGAAAACAAAAATACGATTATTCCAATCTATGATAATAAGACATCTTTTGATTTGGAGTTCTCAACTCCAGTGAGTTTAGAAGAGTTGATGAAAAATGTTTATTTTATTTCTGATGGAAAAGATGAGGATATAATAGACTATTCTTACTATGATGTTTCAAAAGTTTTTTTTATCAACAAAAAATTGGTTCCACAAAAAGAGTACTTTATAAATATAAAGGAAAACCTAAGAGATATATTTAATGAAAAAATCGAGAATCCCGGAATATACAGGTTAATAGTTTCAGATTACCAACAGTCTCTTTTTTTTAATGAAGAATATCTTAGAAAAAACGAAAATTTGTTCTTAAATTTTTCACTTCTTAACATTTCAAAGTTCGATATATATTTAAAGGATTTTTATTTAAAAGAGTTTATAAAAGTTTTTTCAAAAAATGATTATCCCTATGATGGTTATAAAGAATGGAAAAACAAAAGTTTCAGTTTCCCTGTAGAAAAAAACCTGCTTTACACGGATAGTTTGAATATAGAAAAAGAGTTTTCTTTGAAAAACACTCTTGGTTTTGGAGTGATCGAATATGAGAGTGATGGTAATAAATTTGATTACAATTTCATATTTCAAAGGACTCCATTTAAACTAAATGGCATCTTTTCCAAAAATAATGGATTTTTAATTTTGTCAAGATACGACGAGGGAAATATTTATCATGGAAAAATAAACTTGTCAATTTTCAATCAAAATTCTGAAAAAATTTTTTCAAAAAATTTTGAAAAGGGAATTTTAAAACTAACAAAAAAAGATTTAAAATATTTTACCTGTTATGAAAAAGATTTTTTCAAATTCTTGAGTTTTGAAAATAGAGAAGGGAATTTAACTGTTCCTCTTTTTTTAAAAGAATTCAATGAGGAATTTAAAAGTTATATCTTTACAGACAGAAACCTTTATCAGCTTTCTGACAGTGTAATTATAACAGGTATAGTTAGAAAATATTATGCTGGAAAAATCTACCCACCTTCGAAAGGTATTATAAAATATCAGGTTTTAAATCCGGAATATAAAAAAATAATTGATGGTTTCAAAAAAATTGGAAAGGATGGTATTTTCAACACGACACTTTTCATTCCGGACACTTTTAAAACAGGGACTTATTATGTTACCTTTTTCAAGGATGATTTATTTTTGGGAGAGACATCCTTTATAGTGGGTGAATTCAAAGAACCGAAATTTGAAATTTTTGTTGAATCGAAAAAAGAAGTTTACAAAAAGAAGGAGATCCCTGAAATAAATATAAAAGCCAACTATCTTTCAAAAACTAAGATGTCCAAAGATTCTTTATACCTAACATTGCAAATAGATGAAGTTCCTTTCTACTCAAAAAAGTTCTCAGATTTCAACTTTTACATAAATGATGGGAATAATTCTGAAGAGAAAAGTATAGAAATGAGAAATGTCCTAAATGAAGAAGGGGAGTTTTTATTTAGGGAGAATATACCTTTTGATATTTATAAAAATCCAGTTTCAATAAATCTTATTGCAACTGTTAAAGATAAAACAAAAGAATCTATTTCAAAAGAGATAAGGTTTATAAAAAACACAAAAGATATATTTGCCGGATTGAAAGTATCCCATATTTCTGAAAAGGATGATTCTTCACTCTTTGAGATTGTTTGTATCGATGAGGATGAGAATTTTGTTAGTGGAGAAAATATTGAATTTTCAGTTTACAGGATTTTAAATTATGAAAAAGAGATTTTTGATACAATAAAAATCACAAGTATAAAAAGTGAAGGAAAAGTTGATTCCCTTTGGCTAAAATTGAAAAAGGATGGGAACTATAGAGCTGAAATTTCATACAGAGGTTTGAAAGTTGTTTATGATTTTTACTATGGTTTTAGATATTACTTTGAAAGTGATAGAGAGGATATTATTATTTTCAAAGATAAAGAGAAATACGAAATAGGTGACACGGTTAATTTGAAGATATTTTCAAAAGATAAAAAAAGTAAACATTTTTATTATTGTAGCAGAGATTCTATTTTTAATTTTGATAGTTTGAATTTTGAAGTTGATACTGAGTTTGTAAAAATACCTGTTGTAAAAGAACTATCTGGTGGATTCTATTTTTCAATTTTCAACCTGAAAAGTGATCCAGATAAAAAAGAACCGAAACTATCCAATCTTTTCGTTGATGTATCAGTTGAATCCAAAAGAACCGATTTTGATATGAAAACTGACAAAGATGATTATAAACCTGGGGACACTGTCGAAGTTGTTCTGAAAAGTGGGGAGGAAGGAGAAATCAACTCTATTCTTTTGGTTGTTGATGAATCTGTTCTCATGTTGACAGGTTATAATTTTACAGATCCTTTGAATATATTCTATTCATATTTCCCTAATAGAGTTTTCCATTTCACTTCAGATAACTTTTATCCAAATTATTATTATAACTATCCTTTAAGGATGGCAAAAACAGAATCTTTTGAAAATACTGATAATATTTCTATTTCTGAAATATCTACAAAAGAGCAAGAGGGTTATACTTCTGCAAGTTCACAAGTCCCTGTAGATAAATTTTCTATGGAAAATATAAAGTTCAGAAAGGATTTTAAATCTTTGGTCTACTATTCAAAAAATATCAAATTGGAAAAAAATAATCCCCAAAAAATAAAAATCATTTTACCTGATAATATTGGAAAATTTAGAATAATTTCATTCGCTTTTAACGATGAGAAGTTCAACATCAAACAGAAAAGTATCAGAGTCGAAAAGAAACTTAACATAAACACATCTTTCCCATTATTTTTAAGACCTTACGATAGAGTTGATTTTTCTTTTAACATAATTGATAACACTCTTTCAAAAGGTAATCTTTACATTGATATATTTTCAAATCAAATTAAATTTTTAGAAAAAAATTTTAAGGAGATTCAAAATAATGAAAATGTTTTAGTTGAAAAATTTAAAGGAGAGGTTGGTTTTGATGATTCAGTAAAAATAGACCTTATAGTTAGAAAAGATTCTTTCTATGATGCTGTTTCTATAAATATTCCCGTAATCAACCATAACCTTTACGAATACAACTCTCTTTTCTCTTCAACTGATAGCCAGACTGTTGAAGAGTATTTTTCTCTCTCAAAAGATATTATAAAAAGCAAAAGTAATTTAAAGATCTCTTTAAACTCTACACTTGTTGGGTGTATGAATTTACCTCTCGATTACTTAAAAGATTATCCATACCTTTGTCTTGAGCAAAAACTTTCAAGGATTTTTCCATTCATAATAGGTGAAAATATTATAAACCTTTACGGTATGTCAGATTTAAAAGGTAAAAAGTTGAAAAATTTTGTTAATTCCGTTCTCAAAGATATTGAAAAATATCAAACACCTTCTGGAGGTTTTAAATACTACAGAGATGATATTTATGAAAACGAATATCTTTCACTATACACTTTGTATGTTCTTTTTTATGCAAAAAAAGCAGGTTATTATATAAAGGAAGATGTTATAAATTTAGGTCTAAATTACACTGAGAATATATTGAATGATAGTTTGAATGGAATCTGGCAATATTCGGAAAATGATAAATACTCTTTAAAAACTTTTGCTCTTTTCATACTATACCTTTATGATAAGAAAGATTATGTTGAAAAAGTTGAAGAGATTTTTAAAAAGAGGGATAAACTGTTCCTTTCTGAAAAAGCAAGACTTCTTGAACTCCTTTACAACTATGGTTTAAAAGATGAGTTTAATATACTTTTATCGGAAATAAAATCACAGGCAAGATTTGAATCCGATTACCTTTATTTTGAAGAAAGATTTTCAAATCCTTGGTTTTTCAACAATAATCTTAAAGCTACATCTGTTGTTCTTACAACACTTCTGAGGGTAAATGGAAACTATGAATATTCACAAAAAGTTGTGAACTATTTTTTGAAAAATCTGAAGAATGGTTTCTGGTGCAACACACACATTACCGCACTCGTACTTGAATCTTTGAACGAGTATTACAGGATATATGAGAAGGAGAATACATTTTACAAAATATCTTTAAAACTCAACGGTAAACTTTTTTACAAAAAAAATTTTAAAGGAAGAAAAGACAATATTTCCAACTATATTTTGGATGGGAAAGAATTTGAAGACACTATTAATATTTTAACTGTTGAAAAGAAGGGTAAAGGTAGAGTCTATTATACTCTGAAATACAGATATGCTAAAAATAAAATGGAGGATGAACTTTTTAACGGTTTTTTTGTTGAAAGGGAATATCTGACTTTAAAAGATGAACCGGTGAGTTCATTCAAGAAAGGAGAATTTTATAAAGTTAAAATAAAAATTAAAAGTGATAAGGACAGAAATTTTGTTCTTCTTGAAGATAATCTTCCTTCTGGATTTGAAATAGTTAAGAAAGAATTTGTTACTGAGTTTATAAATCTATCAGGGTTTAATTATAAAAGTTTATGGTGGGGAGATTTCTATAATGAGGAATTTTATAAGGATAGGGTCATCACAACATCTATATATTTTACTGAAGGCGAACATGTATACACTTATTTTGTAAAGGCAATAAATTCTGGAGAGTTTTATCTTCCACCTGCAAATGTTTTTGAAATGTATAATCCTGAAGTTTTTGGGCATACAAAAAGTGAAAAAATTATTATAGAGTAAAAAATCTTTTAAAATAGATAATTGACTAAATAGATAAATTATATATAATCTTTAAAAAAGAGAAAAATTATGGATAACAGATTATATGGAGTCATACTTGCAGGTGGAAGAGGAGAGAGGTTTTGGCCAAGGTCAAAAAAGGTTAGACCAAAACAACTCTTACCTGTAATATCTAAAAAAACAATGCTTGAAGAGACATTTTCAAGGTTGAACAATTTTATTCCAAAAGAAAAAATATTCGTTGTTGGAACTGAGATTTTGAAAGAACCTATAGATTCTTTAGGAATATTCTCAGAAAGTAATTTAATGTATGAACCTTTCGGTAAAAATACGGCGCTCGCTATCGGTTTTGCTGCTATAAAACTTAGAAGTATAGATAAAGATTCTGTGATGCTTGTTTGTCCTGCCGATCACAGTATTTTTCCGGACAAAGATTTTCAAAAAACTATACAGATAGGTTTTGATTATGCTTTGAAAGGCAACCTTGTAACTTTTGGTATAACTCCAACAAGACCTGATGAAGGTTATGGATATATTGAACTTGGTGAATCACTTTTAGATGAACAAGTTTACAAGATAAAATCTTTTAAGGAAAAACCTAATGTTAAAAGAGCTATTTCCTATCTAAAAAAGGGGAATACACTTTGGAACAGTGGTATATTTTTATGGAAGACTGAAAAGTTACTTGAAGGGATAGAAAAATATCTGCCTGAAATGTATAGAGAACTTGTTGAGTTTGAAAAACATATTGGGAAAAGTGATGAAAGGGAAAGTATTTTGAAACTTTATGAAAACTCACCATCTACATCTATTGATTTTGGAGTTATGGAACAGGCAGAAAATATCGTTATTGTTAGGGCACAGTTCAACTGGGATGATGTCGGAGATTGGAATGCACTTGAAAGGATAAAGAATAAGGATAAGGAAGGGAACATTGTTGAGGGAGAGGTTGTTACTTTGAACTCAAAGAATAGTATAATAATTTCAGATTATGGGCTTGTTACAGTAATAGGTGTTTCAGATCTTATAGTTGTTAAAACTGAGAATGAAACTTTAGTATGTAAAAAGAATGAAACAGGTGAAATAAAAAATCTTTTAAAAATACTCGAAAAGGATGAAAAATATAAAAAATACCTTTAAGGAGGGTTAAATGTTAAAAAAGTTATTGATTTTAGTTCTCTTCTTTTCAATTGTTTTTGCTGGATGCACAAAAAAAGCAAAAACAACAGAACCTGTTCAGCAGCCAACAGTTGTTATAGAGGAAGAACCAAAAGTTGAGCAACCAGTAACTGAACAACCAAAACTTGAAGTTATAGAGGAAACACCTTCTCAAAATACTACTTCACAAAATGTTGTTAGTGAATACAAAGTTCAAATTTTTGCTACATACGATGAAGCAAAAGCTTACAAAGTTAGAGATGAAGCCAAGGCAAAATTTACAGAGGATGTTTATGTTGAATATATCCCTCCATACTATAAAGTTAGAATAGGGCATTTTAAATTAAAAGAGGAAGCTGATAGATTCAGAGATATAGTTAAAGAGAAAGGTTACTCTGATGCTTTCACTGTTGTTCCATGAGAGAGTTGAAAATTTTTTTTGCAACCCATAATCTTGACAAGAAGAGAGAAATTGAGTATATTTTAACTTCAAAAAAAATAAAAGTTCTTTACATAGAAGATTTTCCGGATTATCCAGAAGTTGAAGAGACTGGGAAAACACTTGAAGAGAATTCTCTGATAAAAGTATTAAATGGCTACT
Organism: Caldifarciminota bacterium UBA6260; assembly: GCA_002441125.1. Lineage (GTDB taxonomy): Bacteria > Hydrothermota > 32-111 > 32-111 > 32-111 > 32-111. The sequence continues at coordinate 61,546 of DJVI01000003.1, read as the reverse complement.
CTTTTACAAAAATAGATACTTTTGCAGAGGATACTGGTCTTTTCGTCGAATCCTTAAATGGCGAACCTGGAGTTTTCACCTCAAGGTATGCTGGTAAGGATCCTTCCTACAGAGATAATTATATGTTACTTTTAAAAAGGATGGAAAGTTTTAAGAAGGATTCAGAGAGGAGAGCATATTTCAAAACAGTTATAACTTTTAAAACTGAAAAATTTATAGAAAAGTTTGAAGGTGTCTGTAACGGTTTTATCTCCAAGGAAGCTAAAGGTGAAAAAGGGTTTGGATACGATCCGGTTTTTATCCCTGACGGTTATAAGGAAACTTTTGCCCAACTTGATGAATCCATAAAAAATCGGATCTCTCATAGAGCAAAAGCTGTAAAAAAGTTTATAGATTTTTTGGAAAGAGAATATATCGGGGCATAGCGCAGTCCGGTTTAGCGCGCCTGTTTTGGGAGCAGGAAGTCGCTGGTTCAAATCCAGCTGCCCCGATTTTATGGTGAGTGTAGTTCAATTGGTTAGAGCTCTGGATTGTGGTTCCAGCCGTTGGGGGTTCGAGTCCCCTCACTCACCCCATTTAAAAAATAAAAAGCGCCTGTAGCTCAATTGGATAGAGCAACGGATTTCTAATCCGTAGGTTACAGGTTCGATTCCTGTCAGGCGCATTTTTAATAAGCGTCACTAGCTCAAATGGTAGAGCAACTGACTCTTAATCAGTAGGTTCGGGGTTCGATTCCCCGGTGACGCAAAATTATTTTAAGTTGGAAATTTCCCCTGAATATAAATTTATCAGAACATTGTTGTCAGGTGTTGGATCGTTTAAAAGGTTTTTAAACATATCTTTTTTCAAAAACATTATAAATTTTGATTTAATCGAAAAATCTTTATTTTCAAAAAATTTTTCTGGCATTGTTTCATCACCTCTATAATGTGAAACCATTGAGTAAGAGATCTTTTTTGCAAGTAGATCTGATTCCCTATCTGATATTTTATAACTTTTTATTATATTGAAGGCTATATTGTATATTCCACTTTCAGTATATTCCTTTGCATAAGAGTAAAATTCAGGGCTCTTTAAAAGTGAAAATGTTTGGATTTTAACAAAAGTGTCATTTAAAATTTCAACTATCCTGTAAGGTGAGGGGAAAGTTAAAGGTGAACCTGTTTCTATTTCAAACATGTAGCCATTTTTAAACTTTCTTTTTGTAATATCGTTTGAGTGAAAATGCCCTGTAAATATTAACTGAACATTATAACTGTTTAGAATTTTCAACAACTCTTCATTGTTTTCCAAAACATATTCTGGATAACCTTTTTTCTGCCCTTTAAAATGTTCTATAATGTTATGATGTATCATCACTATAACTTTTTTATTTTGGTCTTTTAATTTTTCAAGATTATCTTTTAGCCATAACAAACTTTTTTTCTTTATCTTTCCAGAAACTGTTGAAGGATTTTTCTCATCGTTCAGATAGTATTTGCAACCATCCAAAGCAACCAAAAAATAATCTTCATTTAGACGAGCTATATAACTTAAAGAATTCTCATCCTTTGAAAAGGAGTTTAAATAGCCAAAATTTTGATAAAGGTTTTCAAAATCTTTTTTACTTATACCTTCAACTCTAACTTTACCTTTTTCTTCATATTTGAATCCATCAAAATTGTTTATATCATGGTTACCACATATAACGAATATTTTTGTTTTCCCATCTAAAATTTTTGAAACCTTTTCTATAAAAAGTTTATGGTTTACAAGTTCACCATCTTTTGTTATATCTCCGGGAATTAGAATAAAATCTAAACTCTCTTTCTGGATATCCTCTAAAAATTGATCCAACAAAAAAGAAGACTCTTTTAAAAGTTTTCTATCCTGCATAATATATTTTTTGAACTCTTCAGACCTTACTCCAAGTGTTGTATCGTAAATATGTATATCAGAAATTACAGCAAACCTGATATTTTTTGAATTTAGAAAAATTGATAGAATTAAAATTGAAATAAAGAACCAAAGTCTTTTCATCATTCTCCTTTTTTATTGTGGAACTAAATTGTTTTCATACAATTGAGATGAAACCAAAAACTATTAAAATTCCAATAAGTCCTTTGTCAAGGTTGTTATGGATGTAACCTATAGTGTTATGAGATGAATCTTCAATCCTTTCACTTAAAAGATATGCGATAGTGTTTCTTGAAGCATCCTGTAAAGTATCACCCTCAAGGTATGCTATTGGAGTTGAGGAAGAGTCCTCATACCTTCCATAATGGAAATACCCTATCAGATTATGGTATTGATCAAAAATCTTGTCACTCTCAATATAACCTATAGGTCCACCTGAAGAATCCTCAATTGTGTTATCATGAATGTAACCAACTACATTGTATGATGCATCATAAATTTTTGTAAGCATATGATCTCATTGCATAGAAAATATTGAAGCTAAAGATGCAATTATAGTTGCCCCATAGATTATATATATTGGAACATAAATAAGAACCTGTGCTACTGTTGAAATACAACCACCAACGAAAGCACTTGTTGCTCTCTTCTTTTTAACTTCAGATGAATAACCATCTTTAAAACCTCTCACATAATCTTCACCTTTATCGAAAGAAACATAAGGAAGGGAAGGCTCAATAATATAACCTATAAGTGTTGAACCTATGCAACCAAGTCCAGAGAAAAAACATGTTGCTCCACATCCTATAAGACCCCATATAAATGAGTTTTCAGATGATGCGGCAATTTTCCCATCATTTCTTCCCTCTTCATAAGTCAATTTTTCTTTATTTTGAGCGTATAGAAAAATGTTTGAGATAAAAACGAAAACTAAGAATAAAATGAAAAATTTCTTCATTTTCTCTCCTTTTTGTAAAGTATATTATAGTTTGATTTTTTTTCAACATTTAATTTTTGATTCTTGAAAAAGATTTTTTATCATCTATACTTATTTTATGAAAAATTTAAAAGAAAAAAGTTTGAAATACCACTCTTTTCCAACAGGTGGAAAGATAGAGATAAAGGTAAAAAAAGATTGTGATACAAAAGAAAATTTGTCACTCGCTTACACTCCAGGTGTAGCTTACCCTTCACTTGAAATAGAGAAGGATAAAAATTTATCTTACACTTACACTAATAGAAAAAATCTCGTTGGAGTAATATCGAATGGAACTGCGGTTTTAGGACTTGGTGATATAGGTCCCTATGCTTCAAAACCTGTTATGGAAGGGAAATCCGTTCTATTTAAAAAATTCGCTTTTATAGATGCTTTTGATATAGAGATAGATGAAAAGGATCCAGATAGGTTTATAGATATCGTTAAATCTCTTGAACCTACTTTTGGAGGGATAAATCTTGAAGATGTAAAAGGTCCAGAATGCTTTTATATTGAAGAGAAACTTATTGAAAAGATGGATATCCCTGTATTCCATGATGATCAGCATGGAACAAGTATAATTGCTACAGCTGGACTTTTAAATGCATGTGAAATAGTGGATAAGGATTTAAAGGATATAAAATTGGTTGTTTCAGGTGCAGGTGCTGCTGCTTTACCTGTTTTGAAGATGTTTTTGAAGGTTGGGGTCTCTCTAAAAAATATTTTCGTTTTTGATAAATTTGGAATGCTTCATAAAAAAAGAAAAGACCTGACAAGATACAATATAATTTTTGCTAAAGAAAAAGAGATGAAAATGGAAGAGGCTATAGAAGGTGCTGATGTCTTTTTAGGTCTATCAGCAAAAGGTGTTCTAAAGAAAGAGATGTTGAAGAAAATGGCTAAAGACCCTATAGTTTTCGCACTTGCAAATCCAGATCCTGAAATAGATTATTATGATGCTGTAGATACAAGGAAAGATGTAATTATAGCAACCGGAAGATCTGATTACCCAAACCAGATAAACAATGTTTTGGGATTCCCTTATATTTTCAGAGGTGTTCTTGATTGTGGAGCTAAAAAAATAAGTGATAGGATGAAACTTGAAGCAGCCAAATCTCTCGCTTCACTTGCTAAAAAAAATGTTCCAGAATACATAAAAAAATTGTATAAAGAGGATTTAAAATTTTCGAAAAGGTATTTGATTCCAAAACCTTTTGATAGGAGAGTTTTCGTTGAAGAATCTTATGCTGTTTTAAAAAGTGCCGTTGAAGAAAAATTGAACAGAATAGATGTAAATCCTTCAGATTACAAAAGGTATCTAAAAAGATGTTTAAAAAGATTTTAAAATTAAAAACTTTAATTTTTCTCATAACCATTATTTTTATCTCAAACTGTGCATATTTGAATCAGGTGAAAACATTGAAAAACCTTCAATATGAAGTTGAATCTTTTCAATACAGATCTTTCGATCTTTCCGGTGTTAACTTTGAACTGAATATGAAAGTTTTTAACCCAAATAAAGTTGATGTTACTTTTGAAAGAATAGTTTACCGGATCTTTTTCGAATCTAAAAAGATAGGAGAAGGTTACTCAGAAAAAGAGTATATTTTAAAAAAGAATTCTTCCGGAGTTTACTCAACAGATCTAAAAATAAAATATTCTATATTATCTTCAGATCTTATTGAAAAATTAAAAGAAGGGAAATTGATTTTGAATATAGAGGGAGAGTTAGAGGTAAAAACAAAATTTGGAAAAAACAGTTTTCCTTTTAAGTTGAAAAAAGATATATCAAAGGAAGTAGATTTTTTAAAAATAGGTAAATAAAGAAAAGAATATCCTCTGTCTCAAAGAGTTTCTAACAGAATAATCCATTATATGTGAGATTTTTATATTGATAAAACTTGTAGTGTATAACAAAGATAATGTGTTTTCAAAATAGGTTCCTTTAGGGTATTTATAGTTTATATTCAAAGGCATATCATCACCATTTTTATAGAGAGTGTATGAAACTTTTGGAATTATGTTGAAGGAAAAGTTGGGGAATATTTTTCTTTCTATATCTGATGAAAATTCCGCTTTGTTTCCATCTAATCTTGAAAAACCCAAAGTTGTATAATAGTAATAACCATAAAAATAACCATACAGGATTGAAAAATTGTAATCTTCTTTTAATCCTGTTAAGTTAAACTCGAATACAAAAGAGTTTGAACTTATATCGTATCTTCCAGAATTTTCATCTCTTGTCTCGTCCTCTCTTCTGTAAAAAACTGAATAGTTTAAATCTTTTGTATTTTTTAAACCTATATCTAAAGCAGAGTTTTTAAGATAGGAAATATTTTTATAGAAGGTTCTTTCATAGTTGATATTGAAAAATGGAGTCAGTCTCTTATTTAAAATTTTGTTTGAAAGTAAGTTAAATTTTAAATTCGATTGGTTCAAATAACTCTGTTTGGTTTCAAGGATATTTTTTGAAAGGTCTGAATAATCGAAAGTTAAAAAAGTTTCAAAAGGGTAGAATCTAAAGGTTGTATTTAGATTCCTTTTAGAAAAAGGTTCATTAGACATCTTATTCTCTTTAATTAGAATATATTCACCATATATTCTATCATAGATGTATGTGTTAGTCTGAGGATCATAAATATATTCTCCCTTTCCTTTTCCAACATAAACATAAGTTTCGACAAGATCATATATTGAGAGTGAAGTTATATATGTGTTTAAAACATATTCATAAAAATTCTTCTTATTGTTTTTATAAATCATATTTAATGCAAGGATATTCTTTTTTGAGTTATTCTCATCAAATATTTTATATTCAGCCATAATCAGACCTGAAAAATTTTCATCCTTGAACCTGTTTATTTCAAATTTGAAAACATCTATGTTTTTTGCTTTAAAAGTATCGTTGAAAGTTTCCTCGTTCCTGTATTCAAGTAAAAAATCCCTATTAGATGTAAAACTTCTTATTCCCCTTTTAAGAGTAGAAAAAATTTTTTTCTCATTCTCTATGAAAATTGAAATGTTTGTTAATTTAAAATATCTTGTCAGAGTGATATTCTCATTTCTATAAAAGAAAGAATCTTTCAATAAAAAATAGTTAGTTTTAAAATCCAGATTATAGTCAAAAATGGTATCGGAGTTAAAATTTGTGTTGATCACATTAAAGGAGTCCAGTTTTGAAAAGGTTAAGTTGGATTTTAAAATTTTTTCAAAGGAAGGTTGCAAAGAAAAAGATATTTCCCTGAAAGGTGTTTTAAATGTTGTATCGCTCCTTATATATCCATAATCATTTTTTTTATTCCATTTTGTTTTAAAAATAGTATCATTTTCTTTAAATTTAAATGAGAAAGATGATGAAAATTTTCCATATGAAATTTTTTTTGATTCATAGAATAAAAGGTATGAAAAATCTTTTAGAAATTCTGATTGAAGGTTATACCTGTTATTTTTATAAAGTCCTGTTAGAATTTCGAAATCATATTTTCCGATTTTAAAATCTTTTGAATATGAAATATCAAAAAGGTGGTAGAAAAAGGGTAGTTCAACTCTTCTGTATGGTGAGTAATTACCATTATTCTTACCTACATAAATATATGAGAAATTAACAGGAGAATATATATAATCTCCATTTCCATAACCGACATAATAAAATTCAACAATGTAATCACCGTTACCTTTTCCAACAAAATTGAATATTGAATCTATAAATGAATAATCACCATTCCCACTTCCAACAAACTGATAACCTTTCAGAAGGATGTATGAGGAATCAGAAGGGTATAAGGATAGTTCATCTTTCAATTTTTGATCGAAAATCTGGTTACCCTGATTAGAGTATAAAACTCTTAAATCGTTTCCTTCATCTCCGAAAGAGATGTTGTATCCACTGTTAAGTGAAGTGATGTTTAACTGTTGAAACTCAATATAGACATAAGAATTCTGATCTACAATTTGTTTGTTTGTGAATGTTATTTCACCTGTGTAATAATCTATTGTGTAATCTTTATCTTCACCATTTTGCAAAAGTTCACCGTTTAGGTAAACTCTTTCACTACCTGGTGTAATGGTGTAATCGAAAAGATTCTTTTCATCAACTATCCTGTAAGGTCCCAAAATCCCATCCATACAATTAAATGATGTTGATCTGAAATTACCTTTATCGGTGGAGTAGTTGAAATATATAGGGTATCTTTTGAAATTTGAAAGAAAACCTAATCCGAAAATCTCCTTGTTAAAGTTCAAAAATTTTGACCAGCTGTTCTTCATAGTTGAATTCCCTAAAAAGAATTGTGTTCCATTTATATTTTTCAAAGAAATCCTAAAATTTTCTATCTGGTATACTGGAATATTCAGTCCAAGATCTTTTGTTGACGAGTTATCATTTATATAACCTTCAACACTCCAAAAAGAATCTATGTTTCCATTTATCGAAAACTCTGTAACCTGATCAATGTCCAAAGAGTTATTCTGGTTTAGAAGGCTTATTCCCTTTACACCTGCAATATAGATATTATTCTCTTTTTCCTCATCTTTTTTTGCAATCTCTTCTATTACATTTTCGCTTCTGTATCTGTAGTTTTCTATCTTTAAACTATCGTCAACTTTGAGAAAAATTATCTTTACATCCTTAAAAGGTTTTGAAAATGATATTTTTTTCCCATCGAAGTAAAAATCATCATTTTCTTTCAATATTCTGTTTTCTGATATTACCTGTAAAGAGTTTTTGTAAAGAGGGTTTTCAAAAATAAAATCATCGTAAACATAATCAAGTTTTACTGTGTCTGGATAAAAATTGAAAAATAGTAAAAGATAGAAAAAGTTAAAATAAAACATCAAAAAATTAAATCAGAAAGAGTTTGTCCTATCTTTCTTTATATCATCTATATCCTTCTGGTCAAGAGGTATATCATATTTCCCACTGAAACATGATGTGCAGAAATCTTTCCTTTTTATTCCAACACCTTCTATCAATTTTTCAAGTGGAAGGTAAGTCAAAGAGTCAGCACCAATTTCGTTTGCTATCTTTTCAAAAGTCGTTTTATTCGCTATGAACTCATCAGTTTTCTGTATGTCTATTCCAAAATAGCAGGGGAATTTCAAAGGTGGAGAATATACAGCGAAGTGAACCTCTTTCGCACCAGCTTCTCTGACGAGTTTAACTATACTTTTTGAAGTGTTACCTCTTACGATAGAATCATCAACAAGAAGAACCCTTTTGTTTTTTAGTTCTATTTTTATTGGATGTAATTTTTCTCTAACAGCATCTATTCTTTTCTTTTGGCCAGGCATTATAAAAGTTCTTCCTATATACCTGTTTTTTATAAGTCCCTCTCTATATGGTAAATCCAATTTTGTCGATAGAGCGAGTGCTGCAGTTCTCGAAGTGTCTGGTACAGGTATGACAACATCGAACTCATTTTTTCTATCTTTCAATACTTCAGCTAATTTTTCACCAAGCCTGTATCTCGCATTGTAAACATCTATACCATCTATAATCGAATCTGGTCTTGCGAAATAAACCCATTCGAATATACATGCTTTGTGATCGGATTTCCTAACTATCTTTCTGTTAATTTTACCTTTATCTGTTATAAAAATAACCTCACCGGGATTAACATCCTCAAAGTTTTCGATACCTATACTTTCAAGTGAAACCGATTCCGAAGAGAAAGCATACTTTTCCCCATCACTTCCGAAAACGAGTGGTCTGTATCCAACAGGATCTCTGAAAGCAAGGAATCCTTGACCAGCTATATAAGCTATAACAGAGTAACTTCCATTTACTTCGTCAAAAACTTTTTCAACACAACCACATAAAGATTCAAATGTAAATTTTTTCTCTAAACTTAGATAGTAAGCAAAAACATTAAGAATTATCTGAACATCAACTTCTGAGTTTATGTATCTATGGTAATCTTCAATCAATCTCTTCTTCAAACTAAAATAGTTAACAACATTTCCATTATGAGCCATTGTAATACCGTAAGGGGTGTTTGTGTAAACAGGTTGTGCGTTCTCTATTCCACCCTTTCCAATAGTCGGATACCTGACATGTCCTATTCCAGCATGTCCATCAAGTTTGTTTATATCGTTTTCATCGAAAGAATTTGTAACAAGCCCTTCAGCGAGTTTTATGTTGAACTTGTTTGAGAAAGTTACTATTCCACATGTATCCTGTCCTCTATGTTGTATCATTTTTAAACCTTTGTATATGTCTATGAAAGCATTTTTTGAACCTATCACTCCGAATATTCCACACATATTTTCTCTCCAGTATTTATTTTATATCCATTTATAAAACTTTTTACATCCATTATACCTTTCCCTTCAGGTTGTATTTTTAAAACAGAGATGGAACCATTTGAACAACCCAAAAGCATTTCACCTTTTTGTGAAATCTTTAGATTCCATTTTTCAACTATATAATCGGATGGGACAGATTTTCTAATCTTCACATTATATTTTCCTATTCTACATTTAATTCCATATTCTGAAAGACCATTTATATGGTTTACAACTTCGTTTGGATCCTTTTCAAGATCGATAAAAAGTTCTTTCTTTTTTATCTTTTTAGCGTAAGTAGCAAGTTTATCGTCCTGCTTTGAAAGTTGGAAAGGTTTATTCCAATCAAAATTTAAAAAAATATCTGATGCTACATCTACCATTTTTTCCCTTAATTCTAAAGAATCCATATAAGGTTTTAGTTCAAAAGATTTTTGACAGATAATATCACCCCCATCAAGAGTTTCATCCATTTTAAAAAATGTTACCCCAGATTTTTTTTCTCCATCCATTATAACTCTGTTGATAGGTGCTGCTCCTCTGTATTTTGGGAGAAGTGAAGGATGTATATTTACACTCATCCTTTTAGGTATCTCTAAAAACTCTTTTTTGAGAATGTAACCGAAAGAAAATAGAAGAAAAAATTCTGGTATTCTTTTTCTCTTCAGAATTTCTATAAACTCGATAGAATTAGGATTAGAAGTTTTTAAAATTTCAATCGAATATTTTTCAGATATCTTAACAAGAGGGGATGGAGACAATTTCCTTCCCCTACCTGATATCCTATCTTCTCCGGTAATTATATAATAAGGCTTTTTTTTATCTATTACCTTTTCAAGAAATTGTAAAGAAATATTATCGTTTCCAATGAAAACGAAACTATCCATTCTTCACTTCAGAATCATCTTCTATTTTTCTTGTTACTGTGCTTTTTAAAACTTTTATTTCAACCTTTGGTGAGATTTCCAAAAATATAATATCCTCTTTAATGTTTGTTATTGTGCCAATGATCCCTGATGAGAGAATAACCTTATCTCCCTTATTCAAAGAGTTTAACATCTCTTTATGTTTTTTTTCAGCTTTCTGTTGTGGTAATATGAAAAGAAGGTATAGTGCAACAAACATTATTATTAAAGGTAAAAGAGAGACTAAAGGATTAGCTTGTTGTGTTGCAGTTTGGTTAAAAAGTAAGTAATTTAACATAAAAACTCCTTATTTTGTTTATCATATTATATTGGTCTATATTCAATAGTCAATTAAAAATTTTTTTATAAAACTTGACTTGAAATGGTTATGGTTTAAAATTTTTAAACTAAAGGAGTTAAAGGTGAATTATGGAATTTCAAGAATTTCAAATATAAGTTTTGCAAATTTTTTTTGTGATACTTTGAAAGATTTTTTGATCATCTTTTTTACAAACTTTTTTCAAAAAAATAATACGGAGGGATGATGCAGGATGTAAGGGTAGAAAATATTGTTAAAGATTATAAAGTCGGTGATATTACAGTTAGAGCTTTAAACTCAATATCTTTGGTTATAAAAAAAGGGTCTTTCATTTCAGTCGCAGGTCCTTCTGGAAGTGGAAAAACTACACTTTTAAACATAATAGGTTGTCTTGATAAACCAACTTCTGGAGAGATCTTTTTTGATGATGAGAAGATCTCGGGATATGATGATAACATGCTGACATATTTCAGAAATCAGAACATAGGGTTCATATTTCAAGATTTTAACCTTATCCCTGTTTTGACTGTTTACGAGAATGTTGAATTCTCACTTGCTATCAACCCTAAATTCAGGAAAAATCATAAAAAACTGGTCGAAGAAATGCTTGATATGGTTGGGATACTTGAACTCAGAAACAGATTCCCGAAAGAGTTATCTGGTGGTCAGAAGCAGAGGGTTGCTATAGCGAGGGCTCTTGTAAAAAAACCGATACTTGTTCTTGCGGATGAACCGACTGCAAACCTTGATTCGGAAAATGCAAAAAATGTTATGGAGATAATGAAAAAGATGAACAGAGATTTGAATACGACTTTTATCTTTTCAACACACGATAAACTTGTCATGGATTATGCTGACGATATTATACATTTAAGAGATGGTAAAATTTTACAGAAGGTATGAGATGATTTTTTGGATAAAACTTGCATTCAAAAACATTTTTAGAAATAAACAGAGAACATTTCTAACACTTCTTCCAATAATTTTTGGTGTAACTCTTCTGATAGTTATGTTTTCACTTCTTGATGGTTTGAATAGAGATTCTATAGATAATCTTATAAACTACGAAAGCGCAACCCTTAAAATAGTTTCAAAGAATTTTTCAATATACGATAAAAAGATAGATATAAATAGAGTTGGATTTTTAGTTCCAGATGAGATAACAGAATTTCTTAAAAACTCAAAAATGGTAGAGAGTTTTACTCCAGAAATAATTTTTACAGGCAACCTTTCTGATGGAATTAACAGGTTACCTGTAATAGTTAAAGGGATAGATTTTTCTTCTTTTAAAAAAACTTTTAAAACTTTGGAAAAAACATATCCAAAAATAGATGATTTTGAAAATGGTGAGATCTTAATAGGTAACGATGTTTTGAAGTATCTGGAGATAAACTATGATTCAACTTTTATAATACAATCAAGAACATCAGGTGGAACTTTTGATGCTTTCGATGTTAAACTTTTGGGCGTTATATCAACGGGTAATCCCAATATTGATAGAGCAACAACTTATGTTGATATAGATCAAGCGAGAAATTTTTTGCATATTGGTAGAAAAGTATCAAATATTTCAATAAAATTAAAAAAGGAAACATCCCTTTACGATTTTATGAAATCATTTGAAAAGGTTCTTTCAAAATACCCTGATCTTAAACTTGTAACTTGGGAAGATTTTGCTGTTGAGATAAAAGCAATAGATTCAGCAAAAAGATATTCTTCATCTATTCTTATTTTTGTTTTTCTTTTGATAGGTGGAGTTGGTATAGCAAACACTATATTACTTTCAATATACGAAAGGTATAAAGAGATTGGAACTATGAGGGCAATGGGTGCGCCAAACAATGTAATTTTAAAAATGTTTTTATTCGAGGGAGCAACCATAGGTTTTTTAGGTTCTTTTATAGGTATGGTTTTAGGAGGACTTATTTCTTTATACCTTTACAAAATAGGGCTCGATTTTTCATCCGTTATTAAAGATATTGATATCGGTTACCCGATAAAGAATATTTTCAGAGGATCTTTTGATATAATTTCAATTTTAAAATCAGGACTTTTTGGAACATTCGTTGGAATAATAGCTTCATTCTATCCTGCGAGAAGGGCTATAAAGGAAAACATAATAAGGATATTAAAATGAATTTTATTTTTAAACTCTCTTTCAAAAATATTTTTAGAAACCATAGAAGGACATTTTTGACATCCCTTGGTATAACTGTTGCTGTTGCAGCAACAATTTTTGGGAAATCTTTTATAGATGGAGAGTATATCCCCATAATCCAGAATATTTCAGATATGGAAACAGGTCATATAAAAATTGTGAAAAGGGAATATAAAAATAAAGAAAGGATGATGCCTGTTAACTATACAATCGATTATATAGATCTTGAAAATAAGATGAAAGATTTAAAGGATGTAAAACTTATAAGGCCAAGAATAAAATTTGGAACTCTTATAGCCAAGGGTGATCAAGAGGTTGATGGTGTTATCGGTTTTTCTGTTCTTCCTGAAAGGGAACAAGATTTTCTTCTTCTAAAAGGAAAAGATTTGAAAAGGGGAGAAATAATTGTTTCAAAAAAGTTCGCTCAAAAGATGGGAATTGGAAAAGGTGATACTCTGATACTTATAACACAAACCATATATGGCTATCTTAATGGAATATCTTTAATAGTTTCAGATTTCTATGAGACAGATATTGATTATATTGCATCCAATATAGTATTCCTTAACCTTAGGGATGCTCAGAACCTTCTTTCAATGGATTCGACAAAAGCATGTGAACTTTTGATATACTGTAAGGACCTGAATTCATCTTTAAAAGTATCAGGTAAAATAAAAAAAATTCTTCCAGATGATTATTTTCTTTCAAACTGGCAGGAAGGGGAGAGTATTTTAAGTCTTTTAAAAGTTTCTTTTTCTGTAATGACACTCGTTTTTTTAGTGATGTTTTTCCTCGCTTCAATAGCTATAATAAATACGATGGTTATGTCTTTATATGAAAGAAAAAAAGAGATAGGAATGATGAAAGCTTTAGGTTTAAAATCTGGAAAAATTTTTTTGATATTCTTTTTAGAAACAACGATAATTGGTTTTATAGGAACTTTTCTTGGAATAATTTTTGGTGTAACTATAACATATATTTTTTCAAAAGTTGGATTCGATTATTCCAACGCTTTGAAAAATATTCAAATACCTATAAAACCTATAATATATCCTGTTTTATCTATTACAAATATAATTTTAGGTTTTGCTCTTGGGATAGTAACATCATCACTCTCATCCCTTTTCCTTTTGAAAAGAGTAAAAGTAGTAAATCCAGTAGAAATCCTTAGGGAGTAAAAATGGCAAAAAAAATCATCTTCCTTTTATCTTCTATTTTTTCTATCCTTTTATTTTCTTATGATAAAGATTATATCTTGGAAAGGGTTGAAAAAAACTTAAGTGTAAAAAATGTTATTTACAGAGCCAGTATGAAAATAGAGGACGATGAAAATACAAGAGATATGGAACTTTTACTTTACATTAAAGATGAAAAAAATGTTTATGTAGAAGTTATCTCTTCAAGTGATGGGAACAGGAGCAGATTTTTGAAAAAGGATAATTCAATGTGGCTTTATTTGACATCTGCAGGAAGATCTGTTCTAATAAAAGGTCATATGCTAAAAGAGGGATTTATGGGAAGCTCACTATCTTACGAGGATATTTCAGAAAATAGAAGGTTGAGGGATGTATATGATATAAATGTTATTGAGGATGAAAAATATTATATTCTTGAGATGAAAGCAAAGGTTGAGGATGCTCCTTATAAATTTAAAAAGAGTTATATAAGAAAAGATATATTTTTGCCATACAAAGAGGAGATATACTCTTCTTCCAACAGGTTGTTGAAAGAGTTTTACATAGAGGATTATGAAAAGATAAAGGATGTTTATTTCCCCAAAAAGGTTGTTATGAAAGACCTTTTACAGAAAAAAAATATTACAACAGTTGAATATAAAGAGATAAACCTGAAAGATAAACTTTCAGACAACTATTTTACAAAAACATACCTTGAAAGATGAAAAAATTATTATTTTTGATTTTGATTTTTTTATCTCCATTCTTATTCTCTTTTGACCTTAATTTCAACTACAATTACAGTTATTTCTATTTTTATAAAATCAACTATTTTTCTTCACACGATTTGGTTATAGATGTTGAAAATTCTAACGATTTTTTAAAATTCTTTGCACAGTTTGATGTTAGGATTTATCAGGGGGATTCAAAATATGAGATCCCATATCCTGATATAGATTTTTCAATTATAGGAGTAATGCCAACCTATATATACCTTTCTAACCAGTATAAGTTTACACAATTGTACCTTTCATTGTTTAATGAAGGAATGAATTTAAAAATTGGAAAGTTTCCTGTTAAATCGAGTTTCTCTGAAATATACTCTCCACTCGACATTTTCTATTTCAGTTCACCTTTCGATTTGATAACCTTAAAAGAATTTCCTTCCAATTTTCTTTTCTCATTTTCTAAAAAGGACATTACTCTGTCCTTTGTTTATCAGGATAATCAGGATTTCTTTTCCTCCAAAGAGGGGCTTAATTTGGAATATCTTAACCAGTTTTTTAATTCAAGATTTTTTATATCAAGGTATTCTCAGGTTAGAAAAAATCTGCTTTCAATAGATTCTATTGAAAATTATCTTTTTGGTCTTTCCTTGCTTACAGAACATTTTGGACCAGCTTTATGGAATGAGGTTTTGATTTTAAGATCAAATGGTATTAATAAATTCAACTTACAATTTGGATGGGATTACACATTTTTCGAAAAATTTTATATAAACCAGGAATTCTATATTAACTTTAGAGGATTAAAAACACCTTACTCTGATATTAATATTATAAACAAATATTTAAACAAAGATTTTCTTATTGGAAGATACTATATGTTTTTAACTTCTGTTTTTAAGGTTAAAGAAAAAATCAATATATCTTTAAATTCCATTTTAAATCTTGATGACAGGTCCTTAATTGGTGTTTTTAACCTTTCATATAACCCTATAAACAATCTTCTTTCTTCCATTTCTGTAGTTAAAACATTCGGTGAATCAAAGGATGAGTTTTACAGGATTCCTGCAGTTTTTCTTTTCCAGATAGGGACAAAATTTTAGTAATCCAAAAGTTTAGTTTTTAAAAGATATTTTGACCTGAAAGAGATGACACTTTTTTCTTCAACTGGAAGAACTCTAAGTTGTAAAGGTTTTTTCCATTTTCTGGAAATAGTATAAGAATCCATTATTAGAGATTCAACGAACTCATTTTTTAATTTCACAGGGACAGTATCTATTCCACACCCACACACTGATGATAAAAGAAGAAGATCTTTTATCCTTATATTTTTTCCAAAACTCAATTTTGCTAAAGAGTGATCTTCACATAATGGAAGCATAAGACCAGAGTAACCAGTTTTTTTCAGTTTCAAATTTTTCAAAACTTCAGTTATGGCTCCGGCAATTGCGAGATCGTTTAAATTTTTTCTTTTTATTTTCCTTTTCAAAATGTTGAACGCTTCATATACTGATTGTTCCTTTTTTATTCCGGGTGCAAAAGATATATCCAATCCCAAAAAGAGTATTTTTCTTTTAATAGATTGATTCTCAAAAAACTTTTCAAAAAAGAGGTATTCTTTGTATAGTTTTTTTTCAAGATAAATTTTTAGGTTAGCATAATTTTTTACATCTTTGAATATATCCTGTAAAAGATCCCCATTTTCAAAACCTACTGAAAAACCTTGCTGGTTAGAATAGGATGAAGGGAAAAATGGTGTTCCAGATGGAATGTTGAAAGATAAACCGAAGTTAAAATTTTTAAGTGGGTCAATTTTTGAAAGTTCTATTGTTAAAGTTGCTCCCTTTTTTACAACCTTTTCGTCGAAAATCTTTGTGTCAATATCTAAGAAAGAAGAGATGTTTAATCTTTCATAAATTTTTAAAACATTTTCAATTTTTAAGTTGTTGACTCTACCAATATTAAAAAATTCTATATTTTTATCTTTTAACATTTCATCTATACTTGTTATGATAGAGAGCATAGTTTTAAAATCTTTTCTTTGGGATGCTAAATTTGTTGATAATCTTAAAGTCTGAACTTCAATATTCTTTTCCTTCAAATCATCGTAAATTTTTTTTAAAATCTCTATTTTTTGGTTTAAATCTTTATCGATATAACGATTTTTAAAATTGTAAAAAAGGGTTAAAGTTCTGATCTTCATAAGAATATTATATTCTCAAAATTTCTTCTGTAAACATTGAAAATCAATTTTTTTAGAATATAATCAAAAAATCAAAGGAGAAAAATATGAAAAAAATAATCTTTCTTTTTGCAGTTTTTTCCTTTTTTCTACTTCCATGCTTTTTGAATTCTTTAACAATTTTTCTTGATTGTGATGATGATAAGGTCAAAGATTATTTAACAAGAAATGTTAAGATATATGAGTTTTCAAATATAAAAAGTGAATCTGATATCTTTTTCGTTATAAAAACTTTTAAAGAGTCAAACAATCTTTATTACACTCTAATCTCTTTTGGTCAAAAAAATTATCAAAATATCTCTGATACTATATATTTAACTTTTGATAAAAATATTTCTGAGTTTGAACTTTTTGATAATATTTATAAAAGTTTTCTTATAATGATTCTGAAAAATTATTTTGACCAAAAATACCTTGAAAATTTTACCATATCTGAAAAAGAAAAATTGGATGAAGAGGTTAAGGAATATGGTTGGAATCACAATCTCGAAGGTATCACAGAACTTTATTCTGAAAAACAGTACAAAAACAATTTTTTGAAAATAAAATATGACGGAAACAGATTTTTTATCGATGATCAGTTAAAATTTGAAATCTCCTTCTCTATAGGGAAAAAATATTTTTACCTTGATACTGCCAGAGTTTTAACAAGTTTGAATAGAACATTTTTCTCTGAAATAGAGTATATTCAAGCGATAGATGAAAAACTATCAAGTAGAGTGAAAGTAGATGGATTCAACTCTATATATTCAAACTACAAGTTTAAAAATGATCTTTCTTTTGGAATAGAGTATAGTTTTTTCCCATACAGTTATGGAAACACGAAATTGTTAAAAATTTCATATGAGTATGAGCCATCTTTTGTTATCTATTATGATACTACAATATACAATAAAACGAGGGAAATTTTACATAGAAATGTTGTAACTTTTTCTTATGAAACACTTTTCCCAAAAGGTAGTGTATCTGTTTCTGTTGTTGGTAAAAATTATATTCAATATTTTAACCAGTATTCTGTTTCTCTTGAAGGGAAATTAAAATTTTATTTTCTAAAAGGTCTTTCTTTAAACATCTATGGATTTTTAAATGTTCCAAGGGATCAGAGGAATATTCCAAAAACAGGATACACAGATGAGGATATACTTTTGTTACAAAAAGAAAGGGCAACAGATTATGAGTTTTACCTAAGCGGTAGTATTTCCTACTCTTGGGGTAGCAAGTTCAGAAATTCTGATAGTTTTAGATTTTAGGGATGCTGTTAAGTCAAAATATTGACTAAACTTCCAAAATGTGATAACCTTTTAATCTGAGATTTAATTATTAACTTAATATTATAAGGAGGATCGATGAAACTTGATCTTAGATGGAGAATAGTAATTATTGTAGTAGTCCTAATCTTATCTTTATATCAACTTTACTATACATTTCGCTATTATACATTATCGGACAAAGATAAGATGAATATGACTTATGAACAGATAAACAGTTTGAGAAATAGATCACTTCATTTAGGTCTTGACCTGCAGGGTGGAATGAACCTTATACTTGAGGTTGACAAAACATCTTTGAGTAAAGAGGAGGCTGATGGTGCTGTTGATAGAGCACTTGAAATTTTGAAAAACAGAATAGACCAGTTCGGTGTTACCGAACCTTTGGTTGAAAAGCAGGGTGCTGATAGAATAAGTATACAGCTTCCGGGAGTTGTTGACAGAGAAAGAGCCAAGAATCTGATTGGAAAAACAGCACAACTGGAATTTAGGATAGTTGCTGAGAACACTTTCGTTCAGAAAGTGTTTGAAAATATAGATAAGAAACTTGAAGAGATGAAGGATACAAGCCGTATTTCAACATTAGTCGATAACAATGGGGTTGATTTTATAGTTTATCCGGAAAATATATCTCTTATAAGAAATATACTTTCTAAAGAAGAGATAAAGAGTTTGATCCCTTCAGATTATATTTTTATGTGGGGCAAAGAAAAAAACAAAGATGGAGTTAATCAGACTATACTTTACCTTGTTGAAAAGAACCCTGTTTTGAAAGGTGATGCTATTCTTGATGCAAGGGCTGCTATAGGAACAAGCGACAATCCTTATGGTGTAAAAGTAGAACTTACCATGAACAAAAATGCAAAAAACAAATGGGCATCAATAACAGGTTCCAATATAGGAAGAAGGATAGCTTTCTCTCTTGATAGTGTCATAGTTTCAGCACCTGTTGTCAGAGAGAGAATACCTTCAGGAAATACTGAAATATCTATGGGTAATGCAACGATAAACGATGCAAAGGATCTTGCTGTAATATTGAAGGCTGGTGCTTTACCCGCTCCTGTTAGAATAATTGAAGAAAGGTCGGTTGGACCAACTCTTGGAGGAGATTCTATTAGAAAAGGTATAAGATCCCTTATATATGGTGCAATAGTTGTATTTGTTTTTATGTTGATATATTATGGAGTATCTGGAATGATAGCTGATTTCGCTATGATCTTCAATCTTATTATTCTTCTTTCAGTTTTATCACTCTTCAGAGCAACACTTACCCTTCCAGGTATGGCTGGTCTTATACTTCTTGTTGGAACAGCGATAGATGCGAATGTTTTGATTTTCGAAAGGATCAGGGAAGAACTCGCATCTGGAAAGACAATAAAAACAGCAATTTCAGCAGGTTATTCAAAAGCTTTCTCCACAATTTTTGATGCTAACTTAACATCTTTGGTTACAGCGTTAATACTTTATTGGTTTGGAACAGGTCCAATAAAAGGTTTTGCTGTTACACTCGGTCTTGGTCTTGTTGTAAGCTTTTTCTCAGCAATTTTTGTCACAAGAGTTATCTTTGATATTATTACTTCCAATCCTAATTTTAAAAAATTGTCCATATAGGAGGAACAATGAATTTAAAGAAGATAAATTTGCCAGAGATAAATTTTGTTGAAACAAGAAAGATAACATACATTATATCTTTGGTTCTTGTTATAGGAAGTATTTTAACCATTCTTTTCAATAAAGGTTTCAATCTTGGAATAGATTTTACAGGTGGAATAGTTTTACAGGTGCATTTTGAAAAAGATGTTAAAATAGAACAACTCAGAGATGTAATGAACTCTTTGGGTTATAAGAATGCTGTTATTCAAAAATATGGAACGGAGAATGATTTTTTGATAAAAGTTCAGGAAAATTTTGAAAAGGTTCAGGATACAACCGGACCTGTTGTTGTTGGTTTTTCAACATATCCAAATCCAACAAAAGGGGAGAAGAATTTAACTGTAAAAGTAAAAGTTTATGATGAAAAATCACCTGTTAAAAATATTTTCATAAGATCAGATATTTTCAAAGAGATAAAGGAGTTAACTCCATCAGATATTTATGATTCAAGGGAAGAAGTTGGAGTTTTGAATTTTTCTTTAGATGATTTTAAAAATGATTCACTTGTAACCCTTTACGCTTTTGGAGTTGATAGAACAAACAATAAGGGATTAGAAAAAGAGATAAAAATTTTCGTATGCTCTAAAAATGCTGATATAACAAAAGTCCAGGTAGTTTCAGATTGGCAGGATACAACCTATAAAGCTTCATCAAAAGGTGTTGAACTTTCTCCAACTGAAAAGATAATAAGTTTGTTGAAAGAAAGGTTTATAGAAGAGAATCCAAGAGTTGACAGGGAAGAGGTAGTTGGGGCTATAATGTCTAAAGAATTACAACTGAAATCTCTTTGGGTAGTATTGCTTGGTCTTGTTGGAATTTTGATCTGTGTCTGGATAAGATTTACATTCAGATTCGGAGTAGCATCTGTTATAGCATTGTTCCATGATGTTATTATTACCCTTGGATTTTTAACTATAACTGGAAGAGAGATGTCTGTTCAGATAATAGCTGCACTTTTAACTTTGATAGGTTATTCTATTAACGATTCAATAATAGTTTCAGATAGGATAAGAGAGAATTTAAAACTCATGAGAAAAGATAATTTCTCAACGATAGTAAACAAATCCTTAAATCAGGTATTATCAAGAACTTTGATAACATCTTTGACAACATTGTTTGTAGTTTTTATGCTTTTCCTTTTCGGTGGAAAAGTTTTAAATGATTTTGCTTTCGCTTTACTTGTTGGTGTAATAGTTGGAACATACTCTTCAGATTTTATAGTTGCTCCACTTGTTCTTGATTGGGAGATTAAGAAACCTTCAAAGAAAAGGGGGTAAGTATTATAGAGAAATTTGAAAAAACTTTTCTGAAAGGTGAACTCTTGTTCAAGCAGGGAGATCCACCAGATGAGGTGTATCTTGTAAAAAGTGGAAAGATAGAGATCTTTGTTAATGAGGGTGAAAACAAGAAAAGGTTGAATATTGTAACTGAAGGTGAATTCTTGGGAGAGATGGCTATTATAGATGGAAGGCCAAGATCTGCATCAGCTGCTGCACTCGAAGATTCAACTGTTATAATAATAGACAGAAAAACACTTTTAAAACAGATGGAAGAGGATCCTTTGCTTGGTGCTTTGATAACAACACTTGTCAGAAGGTTGAGAGAGATGGACAGGAAATTGTCAAGATCTTAAAATTTAATAGAAGATATAATATGAAAAAAATTTTTCTCTTTTATATTTCATTTTTTATCTATCTTGTTTCATTTTCTCACAATCCTTTGATAACAGAACTTCTTGTTGACCCAAGTATTGGTGGTGACAGGTCTGAATGGATTGAAATTTACAACAAAAGTGATACTCCAATTCTTATAGATGGTTGGAAGATAACAGATGGAGAGGGTGTTTGGACAATACCAGCAAACAACTATTACCTTTACCCGCAAGGTAAGATAACTTTTTCTATGTATGCTGATTCATTTTATAAACAGTACGGTTATTACCCAGATTTTGCAGCATACCCGGGAAGTTCTGGAGTCAGGCCTTTAACTGTTTCTGGTAGCTTTGCTTTGGCAAACACAGGTGATCAGGTTTATCTTAAAAATAGCAACGATTCTATAATAGATTGTTTTGCTTATATCACTAAATATACCACAGCGAATCCTGAAAGTGTCTGGTATCCAATATCTATAACTCCAGTTACAGATCTATCCTACATAAGATGGCCTGAAGATAATGAAGGTGTTGAGAATTATGGTGAAGTCTCAGAATCTTTGTCAACTGTTTGGAATAGATCTTCAGGTCAAATAACGGTTGGACCTGATACTGGAGGATTGAACCCATCATTTTTCAGTTTGAAAAACCATGTAAGGACACCAGCTTCTCCTACATTTCTTGATGATGTTGTTATTTCATGTAACGCTTTTTCAGATACAACTATAGAGTATATTAAAATTTTCTATTCTACCAACGATTTTTATTCAAAAGATTCTATTCTTATGGCAAAAATTGATGATACTACCTATGTTGAAACTATTCCTGCTTTTCCTGTTCATACAGATCTAAGGTATTATATAAAAGGTTACGATAGTAAAAATAGAACAAGATTTTTGCCACCACTCGCTCCAACAGATAATTACAGGTATATTGTTATAGATACTCTTGATACATTTTTTGATGTTCATTTTAACAAAACTGTTGAAGAAACTCTCGCTATTTACAATATAGCTGAGGATACTTCAAAACTTGATCTTATATTGTGTGAATATATACACAGGGCTCAGAAAACTATAGATTGTTGTTTTTACGATTTTGATAGAAGAGTTGTCGCTGATTCTTTAGTTGCAGCACATAACAGGGGAGTAAAAATAAGATTTATCACAGATAAAGATAACAGAACTCTGCCTGAAGTTGCTCAACTTGAAAGTGCCGGTATAAAAGTGATAGATGATGATTATCCTTTAACATACTCAGGTTCAAATATAATGCATAACAAATTCTGTATAATAGATACTTTTGTGACTTTCACCGGCTCATGGAATATAACAGATAATTGCACTGAAAGTAATGCTAACAATTCAATAATTATTAAGGATAGACAGGTTGCGGAAAACTATATAAAAGAGTTTTCAGAGATGTGGGGTTCAAATACACTTATCCCAGACTCAACAAAATCAAAATTTTCAACACAGAAGAGTGATAATATAACACATAAATTTATAGTTTCAAATGACACAGTTGAAGTTTATATGTCACCTTCGGATGGTGTTGCTTCAAAGATAATTAACGCTATTTCAACAGCCAACAAATCTATCTATTTTTGTATATTCTCATTTTCACATCAGGGAATTTGTGATGCTATGAAAACAAAATATGATGGTGGAGTTACAGTTAGGGGTGTTTTTGATGAAACATACTGGAACGCTGATTACTCAAAATCTTTGGATATGAGAGGAATTTATAACAGTACATCTTCAAACAATCCATGGTCTCCACCAGCTGATGTTTTTAAAGATAGTGTTTCCGGCAATTTATTGCATCATAAATATATGTTGATAGATGCTGACTTATGGAACTCAAATCCAATAGTTATAACCGGCTCATATAATTGGTCTGATGCTGCTGAAACGGGTAACGACGAGAACTGTGTTATTCTACATTCCAAATATTTCGCTGAAATGTTTCTGCAGGAATTTGCAGCAAGATATCTTGAAGCCGGGGGAACTGGAAAATTTTCAATAGATACAAAACTTGAAAATATAAACATAAAAGCAAAAAGGGAAAAAGAGGATGTGATAATTGAGTATGATGTCGATGACCTATATTTTTCAAAAGTTTTGATTGAATATCAGGATAGTAAAGTTTTTGAAAGTAGAAACAAAAAAGATATTTTTGTTCATAAAAATAAAAATGGCGGAACATATAATTTGTATCTTTTAAGGACAAGTGGAGTAAAAAGAAAGATAGGTTCTGTGAATATAGATTCTTTTGGAAAAGATTTTCTCCTTTTAACATCATCTTTTTATTGGTCACAGAAGAATCCTTACAGAGTTTTTGTTGATGGGTCTGGAAAAATAAAAGTTAGCGTAATAAACACTTTGGGACAAAAAGTTTTAAAGAAAGATTTTGATGTTAAAGGGAAAAGTGAAATAATTTTAGATGAAGATTTACCTGAAGGAATATATTATATCAGATTCGAAAATGATGGGAAAGAAATAGTTGATAAAGTGGTGAGAATAAAATGATAAAAGTATCAGTTTTATGTTCAGCTTACAATGAGGTTGAAAATGTCGAGGAACTTTTTAAAACATTCGATATTTTCAATAAAAAGCAAGGTAATGAATGGGAGATTGTTTTTGTTGATGATGGTTCACGAGATGGAACATACAAGAAAGCTTTAGAGGTAGCAAAAGGATTTCAAAATATAAAGATTTTAAAACATAAAAGAAATCTTGGAAAAACCGCTGGTATTTTGACTGCTAAAGAGAATTCAGAAGGAGATATACTTGTTATTTATGATGCTGATATGCAGTACTCTTTCGATGATTGTTTGAAACTTGTTAAAAGGATAGAAGAAGAAGATTATGATATTTGTACAGGATGGAAACAGGGGAAATACAAAAAAGCTTTCATATCAAAAATTTACAATTTTCTTTCAAGAAAGTTTTTTAAACTTCCAATACATGATCAGAACGGTTTAAAAGCTTTGAAAAGAGATGTTCTTGATGCCATACATCTTAGAAAGGATTGGCACAGGTATATAGTATCTTTAGCAATTGAAAAAGGTTTTTCAGTCACAGAGGAAAAAGTTACACTCTATCCAAGAAAATATGGGGAATCAAAATATTCCGGGTCTTTTAGAATAATTATAGGGCTATTTGACCTTTTGACTGTAAAGTTTTTAACAACATTTTTGAAAAAACCTATGATCCTTTTTGGAATAAGTGGTGGCATATTTATAATTCTTGGTTTTTTAACAGGTCTTACAGCATTCATACTAAGATTTTTTTATGGTTTTGGATTTAGGCCTTTGTTATACCTTGTAATTCTTCTTATTCTTTCTGGGCTTTTGATGTTTATACTTGGCTTTGTTTCAGAACTAATATCTATTATAATTGAGGACATTGAAGAGTTGAAGAAAAAATTATGAAACTCTCTGTTATTATTCCAGTTTACAATGAGAAAGATTATATTTTAAAAATAATTGAAAAGGTTAAAAGTGTTCCTTTGGAAAAAGAGATAATTGTTGTTGATGATATGTCAAAAGATGGGACAAGGGAGATTTTAAAAGATCTCAATGACCAGAATGTTATTGTAAAATTCCACGAGAAAAATATTGGTAAAGCTGGTGCTATAAGAACAGGTCAAAAATTTGTAACTGGTGATATAGTTGTTATTCAGGATGCTGATCTTGAGTATGATCCATTCGATTACATTAAACTTGTTAGACCTATTGTTGAAGGTAAATATGTTGCCTGTTACGGAAACAGGTTCTCAAAAGAAAATTTAAAAAAGCTGACTTTTTTACAGTTTATCGGAAATATGATAATGACACTTTCCACATCATTTTTTTTAGGACAGAAAATAAATGATATGGAAACATGCTATAAAGTTGTTAGAAGCGATTATTTCAAAAAGATAGATATAAGATCAAAAGGTTTTGGAATAGACCCTGAAATAACTATCAAGTTGAAAAGGATGGGAGTTAAGATAAAAGAGATTCCAATAAACTATTATCCAAGAAGTTATAAAGAAGGTAAGAAGATAAGATTAAAGGATGCTATGAGAACCTTTTACACCATTCTAAAAATCGGTTTTTTTAACTGATATGAGATTACTCCATATAACAACCGCTTACAAAAGAAATAAAAACGATGTAATAACTCCATGGCTTGTTGATCTTCTTGTTGAACAGTCAAAAAGCGAAGAAGTGTTTGTTTTGACATCAGGTTATAAAAATGTTTCCAAAAGACAAAAGTATAAGAATATAAAAATTTTCAGGTTCAACTATGCTCCTAAAAATCTTATGAAACTAACACATGACAGCACGATTATGGATTACCTTTCCTTCAACAGAAAAGCTTTTTTTCTTCTCCCGCTATTTTTCATAACCGGAATTATAGAAAATCTTAAAATAGTATTTAGGGAAAAGATAGATGTTATTTTTGTTCATTGGCCATTTCCATTATTTTTTATAGCATATCCAGCAAAAATATTTTTTAAGAAGAAGATAGTTTCAGTTTTTTATGGAGCTGAGTTAAAACTTTTTAAAAAAAGTTTTTTTGGGAAAAATTTTCTTCTTTTATCTATCCTTAAAAATTCTGATAAAATTGTAGCTATTTCTACTTATACAAAAAAGCAAATTGAGGAGATTGTCCAAGATAAGAATTTGAAGATTGAAATTATTCCCTATGGAGTCAAAGTTTATGAAAACACCCATTTTTCCGAAAAGGAAAAGTTTATACTTTTTGTTGGAAGGCTTGTGGAGAGAAAGGGTGTTGATTATCTTATAAAAGCGTTAAAGTATGTTAAAGATGATTATAAACTTTATATCATTGGTGATGGATACAAAAGAAGTGAACTTGAAGAACTTGTGAAAAAAGAGAACCTTTCAGAAAGAGTTAAATTTTTTGGTTTTGTAACAGATAAAGATCTTATTGAGTATTATAAAAAAAGCAAAATATTTGTTCTTCCTGCTATACATGATAGAAGGGGTGATACTGAGGGACTTGGAATGGTTCTTGTTGAAGCTATATTGAATGGAACAGTTTCTATTGGAACTTCAGTTGGAGGAATAACTGATATAATAGAAGATGGAAAAAGTGGAATTTTAGTTAAAGAGAAGGATGAAAAGGAACTCACGCAAAAAATAAATCTTCTTATCGAAAACGATGATCTTTACAAAAAGTTGCAATATGAAGGTTACAGAATAATAAAAGAAAAATTTTCAATTGAAAAAGTAAACAAAAAATATTTGGAACTAATTTATGAGTAAAAAAGAAAAGATTTTTAATTTTATCCTGATCATAATTGTAATCTTTGTTGTCTGTCTCATATTTTATAAACTTTTGGGTTACATAAATCAGATTGATTTTAAATCAATAAGATTCAATATCTACTATCTTATTCTATCTTTTTTGATGATACCATTCTGGTATTTTTTTATGTGTTTTGCATACAAAAGGATAATGTTTTCATTAGGTAGCGATGTTGATCTTTACACTTTAATGAGGATAATTGGGATTTCTATGTTTGGGAAATATATACCCGGTAAACTATGGTTTACTGTTGGTAGAATAGCATTGCTTGAGAGGGTTGGTGTTCCCAAAAAGAAATCTTTCACAGCTGTTGTTCTTGAGACTTATTTACTACTTCTTACAGGATCCTCTTTCTTTCTAATAAACATTTTTAAATTTGAAAATAACATTTTATATTCAATACTTTTAATAGTTCTTATTCTCTTTTTTCTTTTCCTTTCTCTTCCAAAAGTTTTTAAAAATATCATAAATATTTTTTTGAAAATTTTTAAAAAGGAAAAAATAGATTTCAATATAAAATTTAAAGAATATCTTTTTATAATTTTTCTTTATTTTTTGGTCTGGATATTTTCCGGTATAGAGTTTTACCTTCTAATATACTCTTTCACTTTAAAAACTTATGACTTTGTTGGTATCTTGAGTATATATCCTGCAAGTTGGGTTATTGGCTTTTTATCTTTGCTTATGCCTGCTGGAATAGGAGTTAGGGAAGGTATGATATTTTTTCTATTGAAAAGATACACTGGAAACGAAATCGCTGCCGTTGCTTCTTTACTTTCAAGGATTGAGGTTACTTTAGGAGAACTTTTATACCTTTTCTTTTTTATAGGTGATAAAAAGATATGGAGGAAAAATGAAAAAAGAGATTAAAAAGGATAAGATTTACATCATAATTCTTGCAATTTTACCCCTGATAATTTTTGGGAAAGTACTTTTTACAGGTAAAATGCTTTTTGGAACAGATTGGGTTGTTGGAGAATATATACAAAGGTATTTTGTGCAGGAAAATATTATGAGCGGGAATTTCCCACTTTGGAATCCTATGAAATTTGCAGGTATTCCAACTGGGGAAGGTTTTTTGGGAGATATTTTTTATCCTATAACTCTTTTTCTAAAAATGTTTATACCGATGTTTATTCTTTGGACTTTGACATTTGTCATTCATTCTTTTATAGCTGGATTGGGAACATACCTTTTTGCAAGAGAACTGACAGAGGATAAAGATATTTCGTTTTTTGGAAGTATAGCATATATGTTTACTGGTATAATTTTAACTGAAACTTATGGTGGTCATGACGGAAGGGTTATAGTTATGTCATACCTTCCACTCGTGCTATATTTCCTGTATCTGGGATTTAAAAAAGAGAAATTTTTCTTTTATGGATTTGCAGGTATAAGTGCAGGTTTGATGTTTCTGTCAGGTCATATACAGTCATCATACTATGTTTTACTCATTTCACTTTTCTTCATCTCATATTTACACATAGATAGGGATTACAAAAACAGATTTAGAAATTGGACATATCTTATTTCGTTCATCCTTGGAGTTGTTTTTTCTTTTGTTAACAAATATTTTGGATTTTTAATATTTATACTGTCAGTTTTCATACTGCCTGTTATACTTGATAAAAATTTCAATAAAAAAAGTTTGAGAATTTATCTATCACTTATATTTTTTACTTTAACAACTTTTTTACTCTGCTCAGTACAATATATTCCTATATTGAGATTTTTACCTGATGCTGCAAGAGGTGTATCAAGAGATTACAATTATTCGATAAGTTGGGCTATGGGTTTTCCAGATATAATAGATATGTTCTTCCATGGGTTTTCTGGTGTAAATGTTGGTCAGTTGAATACATATTGGGGAGAGAATCCTTTCAAACTTCATCATTCTTATCCAGGAATAATAATAATGTTTCTTGGACTTGCAGGTATTTTGAGAAGTAAAAAAAGTTCAATTTTAAATTTCTTCACTATAACATTCTTTTTGTCACTTATAATAGCACTTGGTGGTAAAACACCTTTCTTTAGATTTTTCTGGATGCTTTTCCCATACTTTGATAAATTCAGGGCACCTGAACTTATTATTTTTATAAATATTTTTTCTCTCATAATTCTCTCAACATTAACTGTTAAAAATATCGATTCAAAATCTCTAAAAATATCTTTTGCTTTTATAACTATTCTTGGCTTAACGGTAATTCTTTTCCCATCTTTTTATGAGAGTATATTTTCGAAAAACATTTACAACAATTTTTCCGAAGGTGTTAAACAGATGAGAATTAACAACCTTAAATATTGTTTGAACAGTGTTAAACTTACTATCCTTTTCAATATTTTTGTTATTTTTGTAGTTTTCTTCCTTTTTACGAAGTTCAAAAATATAAACAGATTTTATCTACTCTTATCTTTGAGTTTATTCCAGTTTTTTGAGATGTACTATTATTCAAAAGATTACATCGTTTCAGTTCCTGCACCCGGTGAATATTATAAGAAGGATGAGATAGTTTCGGAAATTCAAAAGGATATGAATCTGTTAAGAGTTTTCCCTATATCTTATGGAGAGAACGATTTTTTGAATCTCTATGGAATTCAAACTATATCAGGTAACCATCCAAGTCCATTCTATGAGTACCAGATATTTGTTAACAATCCTTCATCTGTTATGTTCAATCCGCAAACCTTGTTCGATAAAAAGAACAGATTGAAACTTTTAAATGTCAGATACCTTATAACACCGAAGATACCTGCAGATACAACAGGTTATCCAAAATCAACACAAGATATGATTATTTTCTATCAGGCACTATTCAGAAATATGGGTTTTGAGCCATACTTTTATGGAAAGGATTATATGCTACATATTTCAACAGATTTTCTTCCAAGATTTTTTGTTGTAGATTCATTTGTTAAGGTTGATGATATAAATGGTGCTTTATCTATAATAGATAAAAGTGATTTTGATCCGAGAAAATACGCTATTGTTGAAAAGTCAGAGGTTGATCTGAAAAAAGTTGAAGAGAATTTAACTTACAGGATAGATTCCATAGTATATACACCAAACAAAGTTTCTCTGGTTGTTCAAACAAATAAAGAGTCGATACTTTTGATGCTCGATCAATATTATAAAGGATGGAATGTTAAGGTTAATGAAAAATGCTCAAAACTTTTAAAAGTCGATGGAATTTTTAGAGGTGTTAAACTTACAAGTGGAGTGAACAGAGTTGTATTCTCCTTCTCATCGACTTTGCAGATTTTTTCAGCCATTATTTCGCTTTTCGGAATCATTCTTGTTTTTTTAGTTTTCTATGTTGAAAGAAAAGTGATGTTGAATAAGAGATAAAATTTTTGTATAATTAATGTGAGGTTATAAAATGAGGACTCTTGTAATAATTCCAACATACAACGAGAAGGATAACATTGAAAGAATAATAAATGCAGTTTTAAAACAGGATGATTCTATCGATGTTCTTATAATAGATGATAATTCACCTGATAAAACTGCAGATATTGTAAAAAGAATGATGGCAAGTTCCCAAAGAATTAATATAATAGAAAGGCCAAAAAAATTAGGTCTTGGCACCGCTTATGTTCTTGGGTTCAAATATGCCATAGAAAAAGGATACGATTTTGTTTTTGAGATGGATGCTGATTTCTCACATGATCCTGAAGATATAAAAAGGTTTTTAACTGAGATACAGACAAATGATCTTGTTATAGGATCGAGGTACTGCAACGGTGTCAGTGTTGTGAACTGGCCAATGAAAAGGCTTCTTCTTTCATATTTTGCAAACATCTATGCAAAAGTTATCACGGGTGTTCCAATCGACGATCTAACTGGTGGATTCAAATGTTATAGGGTTTCATTCTTAAAAAATATAGATCTTACAAAAATAAAATCTGATGGATATGCTTTCCAGATTGAGATAGATGTGAAAATTTATAGAAATAATGGTAAGGTAAAAGAGATACCGATAATTTTTAGGGATAGGGTTGATGGTTATTCCAAAATGAACAAAAAGATAATCTGGGAAGCTTTCTGGCTTGTTTGGAGATTAAGGATTTTAACTATTTTGAAAAAGTTATGATAAGCGTAATAATAGTAACTTTCAATTCTGAAAACTTCATAAGAAGTTGTATAAAAAGTGTCATCTCTTCTTTTAAGAGAGAGAATTATGAAATAATAGTTGTTGATAACTGTTCAAACGATAACACGGTAAAAATATTGTATGAAGAGTTTAAACAGGTAAGATTGATAAGGTTTACGAAAAACAAAGGTTTTGCCTATGCGAACAATGTTGCTTTTGAAAGAAGCAAGGGTGAATATATAACTCTTCTAAATCCAGACACAATAGTAACTGAAGGTTCCTTAGAAAAGATGGCTGAATGTCTATCAAAAAATGATGATGTTGGAATGGTTGGTGCAAAGTTGAAAAATTTTGATGGAAGTTTACAACTCTCATGTAGAAGGTTTCCAAACTATCTGAATGTTTTTTTTGGTAGGAAATCAGTTTTAAGGAATATTTTTCCAGGCAATCCTATAAGTAAAGATTTTATGCTTGAAAATCTTGATTACGATAAGTTGCAGGATGTTGACTGGATGATGGGAGCAGCTGTGATGTTGAAAAGGGATCTTGTTGAAAAGATTGGACTTTTCGACGAGGATTATAAACTCTTTGTAGAGGATACAGACCTATGTTTCAGGATAAGAAAAGCTGGTAAAAGAGTTGTATTTTTACCTGATGCTGTAGTTTTCCATTATCATGGTGCAAGTGTAAAGGAAGGTTTTTCAAAAGCACAGGTATACCATAACATTGGAATGTTCAACTTTTTCAAAAAAAATTTTATAAGAACTCCAATTATGAAATCTCTCCTTTACTGTGGAATAATTGTAAGGTTATATTTTGTTTTTCTTTTCTCTCTTTTAGAAAGAGTTTTTTCGTATATTTACAGGAAGGAAATTTAAACTAAGGGGAACAAGATGGAAAAAACAAGTGAAAGGTTGGACCCAGAAGTTCTAAGTAAAAATGGAGAACACGCATCTCTTTTTGTTTTCCACAAAATGTCTTATGAACTTGTGAAAGATTATGTTAAGGATAAGGTTGTTCTCGATTTTGGATGTGGGTATGGTTATGGAACAGATATTTTGAAAAAATATGCTAAAAAAGTTGTAGGTGTTGATCTTTCTTCAGAAGTGATAAAAGTTGCGAGGGATACCTATGGAAAGGATGGGATAGAATTCCTTGTTATAGATCAACTTGAAAAGAAAGATCTAATGTTTCAGGAAAAAAGTTTCGATGTTGTTGTTGCATTTCAAGTTCTTGAACATGTTGAAAATATAGATAATTTTTTTAACCAGATCAAAAGGATTTTAAAGAATGACGGTCTTTTGATCTTAACTACTCCAAACTCCTACTTAAGATTACTCCCATTTCAAACTCCTTGGAACCAGCACCATATAAGGGAGTTCAACTATTTTGAACTTGATTCCATTTTAACAAGATATTTTGATTCCTATAAAATTTTTGGGATCACATATACAGGTATTCCACTTAAAGAGGAGATTGGCAGGATAACCAAACTGAAAATATTCCTTTACCCTTTCACAAATGTTTTTGTTCCAAACAGGTTAAAGTTGAACATTTTGAATTTTTTATGGGATATTTTCAGAGGAAGAGATCTTTTAGGTAAAATTTTCAAAAATAATGGAAAAAAGATTATAAATGAAAAAAAACTCTCTAAAAAAGTTATAATAACTGATAATCCAAGAAAAAAATGGCTTAGTTTTATAGTCTTCTGTTATAAAAAATGAAAATAGGTGTGACAGGTAAATTCGGGACCGGTAAAACAACTTTTTCAGAGTTCCTTTCTAAAGGGAAAATAAAAATAATTTCCGGAGATGAACTTGGGAAAGAACTTTTAAAAGAGAATCAGAAAGAGATATTCACATACCTAAATTTGAAACATGACCAGAACTATCTTGAAAGGTTGAAGGAAAGTATCACAAAAGATGAAAACATATTTGTAAAGTATAACAACTGGATGTATACACATCTACCTGATTATATAATTGGGATCTGTGAAAAGTATGATGATGTTATTCTTGATGCTGCACTCATATTCGAATGGCAGATAGATTATTATTTTGATAATATAATTTTAATAAAGGATGGTGATTTTGAAGAGAGGTTCAGAAGGGTTTTTGAAAAAAAGGGAGGAGCTGATAGGGAACTTTACAAATTGCTTGATAGGTACCAATGGACAGATGAAAAGAAGACACTTTTTTGTGATTTTTTAGTAGAGAATAATGGTTCTTTAGAACAGTTAAAAAAGAGTGCAGATGAAATTTTTAATAAAATCTTTTCTTCTTAGTTTAACAGTTTTAACCAGTTTAAATTTTTTTTGTTCGGATTTTGATGCAAGATACGCTTTCTCTCTTTTAGAGAAACAATCATCTTTTGGTCCCAGAGTTCCGGGGAGTGAAGCACATAAAAAAACTGTTGATTTTATAGTTGATTTTTTGAATAAGTATGTTGATACTGTTTATGTCCAGAAATTTTCGAAAAAAGTTTCATACTCAAAAAAGGAAATAGAATTCTATAACATTGTTGGTGTTTTGAATAAAGATAAAGAAGAAAACATAATGCTTTTCTCCCATTTTGATTCACGACCATTTTCAAACAAAAAGGGAGAACCAACTCCCGGAGCTAACGATGGGGCATCTTCAACAGCACTTCTACTATACCTGTCAAAATATTTTAAAGAAAATGGTTTTAAAGAGAGGATAGATTTTGTATTTTTTGATGGAGAGGATGGAGGAAGCATAACTCATCCGGAGGATTGGTTTATAGGTTCAAAATATTTTTCCGAGAACTACTCAGGAAAAATTCCAAAAATAGCAATACTTGTTGATATGATAGGTGATAGAGAACTAAATATAAAAAGGGAGATCAATTCTGAAATCGTTAACTCTAAACTATACGATAAAATATTTGAAAAAGCAAAAAAGTTAGGTAAAAAAACTTTTATCAACAAACTTGGTTTTTTTGTTGAAGATGATCATATACCTTTGAACAAAAAAGGTTTTAAATGTGTTGATATAATTGATATAGAATACAAATACTGGCACACAACAGAAGATACACCAGACAAATGTAGTGAAGAGAGTTTAAAGGATGTTGGGGAGGTATTGATTGAAACAATATATGACAGATAGATTGTTTTTCATACTTTCACTTATCATTCTTTTACTTTCTTTTTCTCTTTATTTCTTCAATCAAAAGGTTGAGAATAAAAAGATTCAGTTTGAAGAGGTAAAATTAGAGAGTACAAAAAAAGTTCCTGAAAAATATGAAATAAATACTGTAACATTTGATCAGCTTCTTGAAATACCAGGTATAGGGGAGAAAACTGCTGAAAAGATTTTAAAATTGAGGGAAAGTTTGGGTGGTTTTAAAAAAATCGAGGATCTTCTTCTTGTTGATGGAATAAATAAAAAAAAGTTGGGAAATTTAAAAGAGTATATTTATGTTGATGAAAATAGATAGAATCGATTTTGATTTTTATGAAAAAAATTGTGGGAATTTTTTTGGTTTCAATATTTTCGTTTCGAAAAATTATCTTGAAACTTTTGCAGGATTAAAAAACATAAAAATTTACTCTATTTCATCTGAAAATGGAATTGAAGCTTTTTTCCCTGTTAACGAGAAGAAAACACCTTTAGGAAAATTTTTTCTAACTCCACAGTTTACACAGTTTTTTAACATTATTTTAAAAAGTAATCCAAAAGATGAAAAGGAAAAATTTTTCAGATACAGGGATGTTATATCAACATATTCAAATTTTCTAAGAAAGAATTTTGTTTACCTTTCTTTACCTTTGCATCATGATTTTGATGATGTTCGGTTTTTTAAATGGAATAGGCTTAAAGCGATTCCTTTCTATACATACTTGGTTGAAAGTTTTAAAGAAAAAGAGAATTCTAAAGGTGAAGATTTTAAAATAGTGAATGATTCAAAAAAACTTTTTGAAAGTTATAAAGAATCTTACAAAGGAAAACTCCCAATAGGCGAAAAGGATTTCATATTTATAGTTGATTCGTTGAAAGAAAAAGGAATTTTGAAGATTTTTTCAAACTCAAAGGCAAATGTTGCTGTTCTTTATGATGATTTCAATAAGGTATCTTACCTATACATAATAACTGGAAAAGATACATATTTTTTGATAGAGCAGATATTCAAAGAAGGTCATTTTAAAGGTTACACAGTTGATCTTATGGGTGCCAACACTGAAAGGATCGCAAAGTATAAAAGTAAATTCAAAGGTGAACTTAAACTTTATTTTAAATTGGAAAAAAAATATGCTATCTTTTGATGACAGAAGAAAATTAAAAAAAGAAAATTTTGAAACTTTAAAAAAAAATTTTTTACTCGGTTGTTATACTGTTGAAATACCACAATCAAAAAACAGAATTATTTACACTGATTCTATAGATAAGATAGAAAAGAATGCTGTTTATATTTTAGAGGATAAAAAACTTTATGATGGTTTTATTGATAGAATAGATGATATAGATGGGAATAAGGTTTTGAACAAAATAGATCTTGACTTTAGAGATTGTGAATCAAAACTTTTCTATTCCTGTTCAGATTCTATAATATTAAAGTTTGATCCATTCGCTTTGTTGTATTCATCAATATTTAAAGAATTCCAGTTTAAAGATAAAGAAACTTTCGATAAAGTTAAGTTTTTAAGGAAAAAGAATTTTGTTGAAAAAATTTTAACTGATGTTGGGAAAGCTTTAAGAGATTTTTTTTTAAAGAGAAATGGTTTTTACATTGAAATAGAGAGAAAGGAACCTTTTTTTCTTTTAACTTTCGATGTTGATAGAGTAAAATATTTTGATTGGAAAAAGGATCTTTATTACAATTTTAAAAATATTTTTTTAAAAGATGAAGTATCTTCAAAATATTTGAATTTAAAAAAAGTTTACAAAGGTAAAGACCCGTGGGATAGAATTGACCAGATTGTTGAAATACTTAAAGATAACAGTTTGGAAGGGAGTTTTTATATTTTTACCAAGAAGAGGGATATTTTTACATCAAGATACGATCACAGAGTTTCAAAAAGTTTGTTTTCAAAACTTGAAAAAAATTACAATGTTGGTTTGCATCTCTCTTTCGAATCATTCTCCGACGAAGAGATGTTGAAGAGGGAGATAGAAAAATTTAAAAGTATAACAAAAAAAGAGATTATAGATGTTAGGTTTCATTTTTTAAACAGGTTGACAGAAAAACATGTAAAAATTTTTAAGTGTATGAATGTAAGAACAGATTCATCTATAGGTAACAGAAAAGAGACATCTTTTTTTACAGGTTTCTCAAATCCTTTTTTCCTTGATGAAAATCTTTTAGAGCTCCCCGTTATTTCTATGGATAGTGGTTTATATCTTGAAGAGATGAAAGGTAATCAGTACATTAAAGTTATAGAGGAGAGTTTGAATAAAATAAGAGATTCTAAGGGAGTATTCAATTTCATCTTTCATCCTTCAAGTTTGGATGATAACACTTATTCTGGTTATTCGAAATACCTTTTTGAGATCATCAAAAAAACAAAGGAGAAGAATTTTAAAACAGTTTCAGTAGGGAAACTTTATGAAGTTATAAAATCAAGAGTAAATATAGTAAAAATAGTTGATGGTAATTTATTGCTTGACAATTTACCAGATTATACTGTAAAATTTTACAACAAGGAAAAAGTTTTTGAAGAAAAAAACTTTAAAATTGATCTAAAGGAGGTTATATGAAAAAAAATGTTATTCTAATACTTGTTTCAAACAGAAGCAAATCAGCCATCAAAGTTCAGGAAATTTTAACCAAGTATGGTTGTATAATAAAGACAAGACTTGGAATACATGATGGTGTTGAAAACAAATGCTCTGAATGTGGACTTATGATTGTAGAACTCGCAGGAACAGATAAGGAAGGTAAAGAACTTTTTAATGCTCTGCAAAAAATCAGTGGTGTTACATCGAAAATGGTCAGTTTGAAACTTAAAGATTAATCTTCTTTGTGTTCGTTTTGGATTTTTAAGAACTCATCAAGGTTTGAAATAAAGATATTAACTATCTTTTCGTCGAACTGTTTGTTTTTTTGACTTTCTATCTCTTTTAATATTTTATCCAATGGCCAAGGTTCCTTATAAGGCCTTTTAGTTGAAAGGGCATCGAAAACATCAGCTATTGCAACTATCCTTCCTTCTATAGGTATATCTTCTCCCTTTTTCCCGTTGGGGTAACCACTTCCATCGTACCTTTCATGATGATTTAACGCTATTGAAGCAGCAAAATTTATCAGTTTTTCAGTTGAACCAGCAAGAATCTCATAACCCATAGTTGTATGTTTTTTCATTATTTCCCATTCTTCCGGAGTCAGTTTTGCAGGTTTTGTAAGTATCGCATCAGGTATTCCAAGTTTCCCGATATCGTGTAGAGGAGAAGCGTAAAGTATAAGTTCACAGAACTCATCCTTAAGACCTAATTTTTGTGCCAAAAGTTCGGAGTATTTACTCATCCTTTTTATATGTGTTCCTGTATCGGTATCCTTATATTCAGCAGCTACAGAAAGTCTATATATTGTTTCAAGGTATGCCCTTTTTAAATTTTCTTTTAATTGAACATTCTTTATTGAAACTGCTGCTATAGATGCAAAAGATTCAATTACTTTTTCTAACTCTTTCGAGTAAGATGTAATATTACCCTTTTCATCTTTAGAATTTATGAGTTGCAAAACACCAATAACCTCATTCTCATTATCGATCATAGGTATAGTTAACATTGATTTTGTTCTGTAATTGTTCTTCTTATCGAATTCATCGTTGAATGAGAATGGGAACTCTTTTGAAAGAGAATAAACATCTTCAATGTTGATTATCTTTTTTGTAAAGGCTGCATAACCTGCAATTGAAGTTTTATCTATGTTTATTGGATATGATTTGAACTGCCTATGTATATCTTTTAAGGTATCATTCTGTGTAATTAAAAAGATTAGTTTATTCTTTTCTTTTAAATAAAGAGAACCTGCATCAGAATTTGTTATCTCTCTTGCTTTCTTTAAAACAATATCTAAAAGCTGGTTAAGATTTGGAATAGAACTTATCATTATCGAAATTTCGATAAGTTCGTTAAGTATCTCTTTTTGATCTATCTTCATATTTTAATATTAACTCTTAAGACCTTTATGTCAAGTTTAAAACAGGTAATATAGAATTTGTTAAATAAAAACTATTCTTTGATATACTCGAAAAGTAGTATCTTTACATCAAATCTGTTTTGAAATTTTGATAAACCATTTTTGTTTAAAGTTTTTAAAATATCATCTCCATCATTTCTGTTAACACTTTTAAAAGGTGATCCTTTTGTTTCATTATTCTTAAAAAATTCAAAATCTACCTGTGATATTTTAAAATCTTTTCCATTTAGAATAGATGAAAGATAATCTATATCTTCATCCTCTTTAACAAAATTAAAATTTAAAGGATAGCATGAATCAGGGCTATTTGTAAAAAAGAGAAAATATATTTTTTCTTTATCCGTTATCACTATTTTAGAAAATCTTTCATAATTTCCTTTCTGTATGAAAAATTCTTTTGAGTTTTCAATATTTTTAAGAGAATTTTCCTTTAAAAATTTAGAAAATAATCCAATGTTTTGTTTGTAAAAATCTTTTTCAAATTTTTCTTTTGTATCAGTTTTATTATAGTAGTATGCATAGAATATTGTTCCGTTTGCTCCCATTATATAGGGAGCGAAAAATCTCCATTTTAATTTTTCAAAAGGTTGTTCTAAATATTTTACATTAAGGTATGCATCCGCAACATAAAGAATTTTTTTTGAGTTTTGCTTTGCAAAATCATATATCTTTTTAAATCTTTTTGGAAAAAACTGGTCGTAAAGGTAATCATCGAACATTATAAAATCACTTTTTAAAAGAAAAGAAGTATCGTCAAACATTATCATTTTTAATTTATCATCATTTTTATAATCGTAAAATTGTGCTGAATGTAGAATGAAAGGAATTAGATTTTTTTCTTTAATATACTCCGATATTTTGTCAACATAAAAAATTGTAGTTTCATCTTTTTTCTTCAAAAGGTTATCTTTATATATAGAACCTGAATAATCGAAAAACCATCTATCGAGGTTTAGAATAGTTTTAGATTCTATCTCATCCTCAACATAAAATCCCAATATCCTATCATCATTTAGAGATGAAAATTTATCTATAAGGTATTTCAAATCCTCTAACTTCTTTTGATTTTTGTAAGAGAAAGTAAAATTACCTATGTATGTGTCCTTTAAAATTATCTTAAGGCCCTTCACTTCATAATTTTCAATTTTCAACTTATCTTTTAGAAAATCTTTCAAATCGAACTGAAAGGTTTTCCATAAAGTGTCATTCTTTGTTTCGAACGGGATATTTAAAATATAAATTTTCTTTTCAACGCTTTTAATTTTTATTTTATTATCACCTGAAAAATTTTTAAGGTTGAAATCGGTTCTTAAATAGTTTTTATATTTTTTATCTAAATAGGAATCGTTTTTGTTCCCAACGATGAAAGAGAAGGTTTTACCATTATAACTTATATCGAAGATTATATTTATAAAAGAGTTTTTATTCAAAAGTTTATAAGATAAACCGAAAATGTCAAAATGGATATTTACAGCTGAGTTAGATTTTAAGTTGAAAACCTTTTGACTATCTATTTCAACTATTATCTTTTCATCCTTTTTAAGATTTTTAACTTTTAAAACACCATAAGTTGGTAAGTTTTTATCCCAGAATGTGGTTATATACTTTTTTACATCATTTTCATCTAACTCTAAAGTTTTTTTGTTTTTGATAAGATAAACTTTTGAATAATTTAAAATCTCAACTTTGTTAGAATCTGAATTAAAAAAGGGGAAAAGTGTTCTTGAAAATGTAGAATAGGCTGGAAGTGTTACTATAACATACTTTTTATGAGGTAATTTCAAAAGTGGCTGAAAATCCGAGGGATCTTTTTGCTTAAAATCCTTTTCCCTGTTGTAAAGTGAATACTGTATGAAAAGATCATAATAATCAGAATAGGTATCTTCGTAATACCCACCATCAATTTTTAAAAAAGATTTAGAAATTTTTTCATCACTGTTAAGATACCAACCGACAAGATATATGTTTGAAATATTGGAAAATAAGTTTAGATTTATAAAACCTAAGAGAAAAATAATAAAAAAAATCATAAAAAATTTTTCTTAAAGTATTGCTTTATCTTTATTATGTCGTTTTTATCAACTATTATCATTCTTTTAAAACTTTTTTTGTAATGTTTTAAAAAGAATAAAAGTATTATTATCGTATTGAATGTATATGAAAAAAGGGATGCAAATGATGCTCCAACTATTTTAAATTTTGGAATCAGAACAATATTCAAAAGAACATTAAGAAACACACTCAATATTGAAGCAAAAAGTTGTATCTTTATTATTCCATCTCCAGAGAGTTCTGATGAAAGCATTTTTGCATAACCACTAGCAAGTATAGCGGGAGCGAGTATGATCATCGGTAGAATAGATTCTTTATAGGCTGGAGAATATAAAAGCATAACGAGGGGATATGCTAAAAGAACAACCATGAAAGAGACTAAAATGTTTATGCTGTTGACAACCCTCATTGAAAATTCAAAAGTATCTTTTACCTCTTGGTTTACCTTTAAAGCGAAATTTACAAGTGATGTTGATTGGGATAATAATCTTGTCTTTTCAATTATAAATACAGCAACAGAATACCAACCAAGATATTCAGGCTTCAAAAAAAATGAGATCAGAAACATATCGATTCTGTAATTTAAAAAAGACATCAAGTTTGCAATATAGATGTAAAAACTGTATTTTGTTATTGAAACCAATTCCTTAAAGCTGGGTAGTTGGAATTTGAATGGAAAAAGGAAATATATCGATAGTATAAGAGGTATAAAAAAGGAAAGAAAATATACTAAAGAAATGTTTAAAGGTGTTAAGGTGACATTCATAATTACGAATGCAATTAGTAAAGTTATTTCGATGAAAATTGGTAAAGTCCTGATTATATTGAAAAGTTTTATCTTAAGTGTTCCAAGGTATATCCCGAGTGTGAATTTTGATGATATCTGAACGAAAAATAGCATTGGGATTATGAAGTACCCCCTTTGATCGTTATAGAAAAGCAAAAGAATGAATGTTGAAACTGTTGAAAGGACAAGAAAAATAAAGGTTAGAAGAATTGAAAAACTTTTCCATTTATCTGTTGAAATGGAGATTTTTTTACCAGAATAGAATGAAAGTCCTGTTGAAAATCCAAATTCTAAAACCATAGATAAAGTTGAAGAAACGAGGATTATAAAAGCATAATAACCTTTGTTAATGGGACCAAGCCCTCTGTTTATTATTATAGTTGTTCCAATCCCTATGATTACTATAAGGATTTCACTTATGAATGTTAGAAGTGATTTTTTAAACATTCTTTAACCTTTCCTTTATGAAATCTAATTCTTTCTCCATCCTTTCATCCCATGATTTTATATAGTTTTTTTCAAAATCTTTAAGTTTATTTTTTATCTTCATCAATTCTTCTTGATCACCTTTGTTTAGTAAATGGAGATAATTTTTTGCTGATTCAACCATCCCTTCAACATTTTCATAACAAAAAATGTAATCATTTAAAAAATCGATATTGTATCCCCTTTTCAAACTTAAAACTGGAGTGTTGTTTTTTATACTTTCAAGAACAGGATTGTTCAAAGCTGATAGAATGTTGAAAGATAAAAAGATATCTGAAATCTGATAATATTTGTAAGTTTGGTTTTGTGGAACATATTTTATATACCTGTAATCTATCTTTTTAGAATTCAAAAATCCTAAAAGATTCTCTCTATCCTCTCCATCGCCTATTATTAAAAATGTAA
The DNA here is from genome assembly GCA_002441125.1 of Caldifarciminota bacterium UBA6260. Lineage (GTDB taxonomy): Bacteria > Hydrothermota > 32-111 > 32-111 > 32-111 > 32-111. Next base: position 19,990 of record DJVI01000003.1, on the reverse strand, counting down.
CATTATCTCTTTCCTTAAAATTGTTCAAAAAATCGATAAAAAATTTTACACCTTTCAGTTTTGTAAGCCTGTTTAAAAAAAGAAATATAGGTTTATCTTTTTTTAGATTCAAAGAATTCTTTAAATCGTCTTTTTCATTTTTAGTTAAAATTGGAAAATCATCAACTCCATTTATGAGAAATAGAATCTTATCTTTTTTAACCCCCCTTTTTGAAGCAACAAGATCTCCTGCAGTTCCATCATTAACAAGTATATAACCTGAAAAGTTCAATCTGAAAGGTATAAGGTTTTCTTCAAATCTGTAAAAGCCACCATTAGAAATATACTTATATGTATCCACAAGTCCATAATATCTAACAAATATTGGTTTTTTTCTTTGAAAGAGTGAATATGCTGTCAAAGGCATGTATTGTAGATGGGCGTAAATTAAATCTGGATTGAAATTTTTAACTATCTTTTTTATTTTCAAAGGGTATGCTGAAAAAAAGTATAAGAATCTTGATTTGTTAAAAAGATGGTAAGATTTTAAAATCTTTTGATTTAGAAAAATTTGAGGTATCTTTATTGAAACTACCTTGCAATTGTTAAAAATTTTATTTACAGAATTCTTATCGGATGGGTAAATGTATAGTTGAGAGAATCCTTTATCATCATAGTATTTTAAAGTTTTCATAACAGATGGCATACCAGAACCTTCACCCATAACCCATACAGGTATAGTTGAGAGGTGAACTATTCTTTTCAAACTAATCTCCTATAATTTTATTATAGATCTTCAGACCTCTTTGAAAACACTTTTTTTTATCGAAATTCTCTTCAGCAAATTCTTTCATTTGGTCACCAATATTTTTTAGAACATTTCTATTGTTGTAAAAATATAAAATTTTTTCATACAACTCTTTATTTTCAAGAGTTTTCAGAGATGTCTTAAAATCTTTATTATCAAAGAATTCACTCATTGGTTCTATTTCCTGATATATAACAACTTTCCCACAGATCATAGCTTCTTTGACGGATACAGGGCTACCATCCCTTTTAGAAAGTGATAAAGTTATATCACTACTTTTTATAAGTGAGATGAATTTTTCTTTTGAGAGATTTTCTAAAATTTTTATAAAAGGTAACTCCTTACATTTTTCTTTGATCATATTAAGATATGGTGAATCATCACCTTTTATAAGAACAAGTTTGATATTACTGAATTTATTATTTAAATCTTTAACAACATCGATAACCCTTTCTATTTGAAAAATATCTCTTATATACCTTAAATTCAAAATAACAAAATCATCATCTGAAAATCCCAATTCTCTACGATCAGATTCCTTCACACCTTCAATAAAATTTCTGTCAACTCCCCAAATAAGAATTTCAGAGTTTTTTACATCATATTTAAAAAAATTTTTTAAATGTTTTCCAGCGAATGTTATGAAATCCGCATCTTTTATAGAAAGATCCGCTAAAAACCTGAAAATTGAATTAGAGTTTTTATAATCGTTTGTAATATCGCTTCCCCAGAAGGAGATAACAGTTTTTTTATGATCGAAAAGGGTTAAAATTCCATAAGGGAAAAGGTAGTGTGCATGGACAATATCTGGATCGATGCTTTTTATAATTCTCTTTACCTTGAAATAACTTTTTAAGAGGTTAAGTTTATAGAATGGAAAAGAAAAATCTATAAAAAAACTCTTTTCTACAGGTTTAAAATCTTTTTTTAGAGAAATATAAAAAATTTCAAACCTTTTTTGTTCATTCAAAAATTCTATCCATTCAACTGTATGGGCTGATTCAGGAGGAGATATTATCACTATTTTCTTTTTCATTTTTTACCACTTTTAAAAACGAATAAACTATACCTAAAAAGATATAATAGATTATCAAAGGGTCATTTGTAAGAAATCTCTCATTGTTCAAATGTGCCCTTGGACCTTCAGATATTGTTCCCATAAAAAAGAATGAAAGAATAGAAATGAAAAATGATATTGAAAGTTTTTTTACTGTTCCAGAAGATCTTTGGAATAGTGTAAAAAGGCTATACAGAAGGTATCCATTTAAATATAAAAAACCTATAATCGCTATTATTCCATATTCGAGTGTTAGTCCCAACATAAGGTTGTGAGAATGTAAAACAATCTGTTCAGGGAATGCACCGAAATTTCTCCATAATTTTGGGAACTGGTTTCCGCCTATACCCAAAGGGTTTTTTGGAATCTGCTCTAAGGAAAGTTTCCAAGCGTTTACCCTAATCAGAGTGCTGAACTCTGTAACTTTTGCTCGTGTGAAAATGTTGAAAAATCTTGAAATAACATTGAAAAGAAGCCCAAAAGTCAACGCTCCTATACCACCTGATATGTAGAAAAGTGTTACAACATTTTTCCTAAAATCTTTTACTAAGATGAAAAATAGAATGTATATAAGAAGAAGTGATAAAAGTCCACCCCTGCTTATTGTCATAAGTAATGAAAGGTTTATAAAGATGAAAAAGAGAAAAAATAAAAATTTTTTATTTCCCTTTTCTTCGTTAAGAAAATAAAAAGTTAGAGGTATAAAAATCAAAGATGTCGCCGCATAAACATTTGGTCCTATAAAGTTGAATGATGCCCTATTTAAAAACAGCTCAACTGGATCAAATTTTGTTAAAATGTTCAAAAATCCTGAAATGGTGTTAAGAAAAAATGAAAGTATGAAGAAGATAAGAATTTTTTTTATCTCTTCTAAAGTTTTGAATGTGTTTGAAAAAATAAAAAATAAAAAAAATGGGATCAGAAAAGCAAAAATTGCGGAAAAAAAAGAAACAACTTTTTCTCCACCAACAACAGTTTCAGTTAAAAGTGATGATACTATTCCTCCAGTTAACATGAAAATGAACGAAAAGTTCAATAAAAAATCTTTTATATCACTTTTCTTAGGGAATTTGCCCTCTATGAAGATTTTTGTTAATCCGACAAATATGAAAAAAATAACTGAAAGAGTTATGGGATGGAATTTAATACTGGAAATTTCAAAATAGAACCTTGTAACATTCAACCTTAAAAAAAATGGTAATGTTAGTATATAAAGTAAACAGAAATCTTTTAGAGAAAAGAAGAGTGAAATCAAAGTTAAAAACAGAACAACTATGAAAGATGCTGATAGAACAAGCCCCCTCTTACTTCCAAAAATGTTGTATCCAAATAACAAAAATAGTATTAAACCTGTAACAAAAAAAGAGAATAAAAAAATAAGGAAAAGATTTTCAAATATCTTTTCTTTTTTGGAATGGGTCATAAAAAATTAACTTTAAATTTTTATAAAGTTCATTTCTTTCTTCATCCTCAAGATTGGTATCAAGATAATATTTTATTCCAAAAAATAGCAATTCGAGAATGAAAACGAGTAGAAAAGATATTACAACTATTTCTTTTTTGGGTGGGAAACTTTTCAATGTTGGAACAGTTGCGATATCGACGAAGAAAACATTATCCTGTGGTTTTTCAAGATTACTTTTTATAAGGTTCAACTGTCCAAGAAGTTCATTTTTTATTCTTAAAGCAACCTCTAAATCTATCTTAAGTTCAGTATACTTAACAACCTCTTCAGGTTTTTCATATATAGTAGAGGAAATCGAATCAACCGATTTTTCGAGTTCTTTTATTTTTAAATATTTATTTTTAAGGGCTAAAGATGTATCAGGTAAAGAATATTTCATCTTGTAAAATTCTGATTTTTCCTTTATCAGTTCGTCGTAAATTGAAACCATTGATGGAGTTTTTTGCTGAACTGAAAATTCAACACCTAAAGATCTGTTTCTTTTTAACCATTCGTTCAACCTGTTGGAAAGGTCTTCAACAACAGTTAACTGTTTTTGGTATAAATCCTGATAGAGTTTTAAATTTTCCTGTTGTTTCTGAATATTTATAAGGTTTATCTGTTTTTTTAGGTAATATATGTAATCGTTGCAAAGATCTTTCGCAAATTGTGGATCCCTATCTGTGAAAGAAACAGTCAACATTTCGGAAGCACCTATATCGAATTTTGTCAACCTTTTTACTTTCATCCTTGTCTGTTCAATGGTTTTCATGTGGTATCTTTTTTGAAGGTCATACTTTTGAATAAGAGAATCTATAACAGAGTTACTTCTCAAAATATCTATATAAAGATCAACACTTTGAGCTGAAAAACCACTAAGGTCCATGAAACTCCCAGCCATTTTTGAAATTGAGGTTAAAGATGATAATAGTGATTGGCTACTACCTGCTGGAGGTGTCAAAGATACTGAAGATGTGAACTGTTGTGGAAGCAAAAATGCTATCGCTGTTGAGACAATTATTGTCATTATAAGTGAAATAACTATGAATTTTCTGTTTCTGATAAGGTATATAAAGAATTTGATTGTATCCTTCATCATTCCTCCAAAAATCACTTTAAGATGTTAGATATATAAACATAGATCATTATAGAGTTCATTATTACAGAAACAAAATATGTCATGTCTTTTATATTTGTAGCTATAGATTTACCAACTACGATTATATCATAAGGCTCAACTTTTCCATTTTTCTTTTTACCATTTTTATCAAGATGTTTAACATTTCTTAAATCTCCATCAATGGTTGGTCCCTGAGCCAAAGATATATAATCGTTTATAGTGAAATCAGGATTATATGGATATAAACCACCGGTAACAACCTGCCCAACAACAGCAACAGTTTGTGGTTTTAAGTATATTCTATCTCCCGGATATACAGTATCAAATGGTGAAACCTTTTCAAGGTTATTTTTGCCATTCCTTATGGTATATATTGTTAAATTCGAGTCAAGTGTTGTAAGATAACTTGTCTGAACATGTGAAATGTAGTAAAGGAAATTTTTCCCCCATTCAAAATTCACAAATCTTGTTGAATCGAGAGTAGTGAATATGTTTACATAAGTGTGTGAGCCATAATATTTAACATTCAAAATTACAGTATCGATCATGAACTCTCTTCTGTATGTTTTATATACTGAATCTTCGAACTCTTTTCTTGTAAGATTTTTATAGTTTACCGCTTTCCAGTTGGTATAATATGTCTGTGTTTTTAAATCAAATATACCACTTTTTGTTGTTGATGGGACCATTAGAACAAAAGAACCATCATCAAGAGTAGTTGTTGTGTAAGTGAAAGAGTTGACTCCTTTTTTATCTATAACATAAACTTCAACTGAGTCACCTATACCGAAAATATAGTTTTCAGTAGAAGGTACAGATGGGTAAATGAAAATTGTAGAAATGAATGTTAAAACTAACAAAAAAACTCTCATAGATTCTCCTTAGATTAAAAAATTATTATATAGTTTAAATATTTTCAGTCAATAAATTTGAGTTGAAAAATTTTGAAAAAGTTTTAAAATTAAAAACATGAAAAGAAAAATTTATATTTTTTCATTACTCTTTTTATTATCGTTTCTTATAGGTTGTAAAACCAATAAAGATGTAAAAGAAAACAAAGAGTTAAAAGTTATTTCAGATTTTGAAAATTTTTCCTTTATTCCTGAAAAATTTTCCTATAAAGGTGGTAATATTTCTCCAGTTGTAAAAGTCAAAAATATACCTTCGCAAACAAAATCTTTGGTTCTTATAGTTGAGGATCCTGATGCTCCATTCAAAAAATTCATTCACTGGATACTTTTCAACATACCTCCATACGATTCTATAATTCCAGAAGGTTTTTCTAAAAGTTCTTTTAAACTTAAAGATGGTATTTTGCAAGGGTTAAATTCTTTAAATGAATACAGGTATTTTGGTCCAAATCCACCTTCTAAAACTCATAGATATTTCTTTAAGGTTTATGCTATAGATACTGTGCTTATAGAGGATTCAACTTTAACCTATGAAAATATTATTAAGATGATTGAGAATCATATAATTTCTTACGGCGAACTTGTTGGGAAATATTCCAAGAAATGATTTTTTTATTGACTGTTACAAAAATTTTTCGTAAAATCTATCTTTTAAAGAGGGAGATTCTATGTGGAAAAGGTTAGGAGATCTTCTTATAGATGAGGGACTAATTACCAAAGACCAGCTGAATCAGGCTTTATCCCAACAGAAGGAGAATGGAGGAAGATTAGGTTCAATCCTTGTTCAGATGGGTTTTGTTACAGATGATCAGATTTCAAAAGCTTTGGGAAAACAGTACAATGTTGGAGTTTTTGAATTCAAAGAGGAGATAGACCCGATAATTTTAAAGATAGTTTCCCCCCAAATAGCACAGAAGTTTCAGGTCATACCTGTCAGGAGAGAGGGGAAAAATCTTTATCTCGCAATGGCAAACCCTGTTGATGTTTATACTATTGAGGATATTAAATTCGCGACAGGATACAATGTTATTCCTCTTGTTGCAAGTGAAAATATGATATCTAAAGCTATTGAAAAATATTACGGTGTTGCAGGCTCTATGGCTGATGTTCTTTCAGAGATTGGAATGGAAGAGGAGATAGAGATTCTCGAAGAGGAAAAACAACCTGATGCACAGCAACTTCTGATAGATGTTGATGCTGCACCTGTCGTTAAACTCGTTAACGGTATTATAGTTGAAGCTGTGAAACAGGGAGCATCAGATATACATATTGAACCTTTCGATAAAATATTGAGAGTCCGTTACAGAGTTGATGGTGAATTGAAAGAGGTGATGAGTCCTCAGTACACTTTAGGCCCTGCTATAGTTTCAAGGTTGAAAATAATGGCAGGGCTCAATATATCTGAAAGGAGAGTACCACAGGATGGAAGGATCGGAATGAAGGTTGGAGAAAAATCTATCGACCTTAGAGTTTCTACTCTCCCAACTGCACATGGAGAAAAGATATGTATGAGAATAGCTGAAAAATCATCCCTTATGAAACTTGAAGATATAGGTCTTTCAAGAAAAGCTTATAACGATTTCATTGAAGCGATTTCAAGACCTAACGGAATAATACTTGTTACAGGTCCAACAGGTTCAGGTAAAACTGTTACTCTCTATTCAATACTTGCAAGGTTGAATACCCCAAATGTTAACATAACAACAGCTGAAGATCCTATCGAATACGATTTTGTTGGAATAAATCAAGTTAATGTTAGGGAAAATATCGGATACACTTTTGCTACAGCACTAAAAGCTTTCTTGAGACAGGATCCGGATATAATAATGGTTGGAGAGATAAGAGATCTTGAAACTGGAGATATAGCTATTAAAGCAGCTTTAACAGGTCATCTTGTTCTTTCAACTTTACATACCAACGATACAGTGGCAACTATCGCAAGGTTGGAAGATATGGGAATAGAACCTTATAAGGTCGCTTCTTCAGTTATTCTTATCGAAGCACAGAGGTTGATAAGAAGAGTTTGTAAAAATTGTGCTGCTCCCGTTGAAATTCCAGATGAAGAGTTCATAAGGTATGGAATAAATCCTGAATATATGAGAGGTGGGAAATTTATGATGGGCAAAGGATGCCCTGTTTGTGGTTTTACAGGATATAAGGGAAGAGTTGGAATTTTTGAAGTCCTTCCAATAACACCAACAATCGCCGAGATGATAGTTAAGGAAGCGTCAGTTGATCAGATAAGGATGCAGGCGAGAAAAGAAGGTGTAATAATGTTGAGAGAGGATGGTCTAATAAAGGTTAAAGCTGGAATAACAACTCTTGAAGAGGTGGTGCAGGCAACAGTTGGATAGAATAGAAAAACTTTTTTCAGAAATTTCCGATGAGGAAAAAAATTCTATACTTTTTGAAAAGATAGGTAATTTTTCTTTTAAAGAGTTCAAAGAGAGAGTATCATCATATAGTAACTCTCTTATAAATTCCTTCATACTTTCTTACTCTTCTGGTCCTTTTTTGGAGTTGCTTTTACTTCTAAAGGAAGAGAACCTTAGTAAAGATAAAAAAGATAAACTTGAAGAGGAAGCTTTCAAAGTTGTTAATCCATCCAAAAAGAGACCACAACTTGAAGAAAGGGATGGGCAAAAACTTTTCAGAGAGAATGTTGAAAATTTGTTGAAGGAAAAAAGTGTTCTTATCGCTGAAGCTCCACCGGGGATTGGAAAAACCCTCGCATACCTTCTCCCTATGATGGAAAACATCGAATCAAAAAGGTTTTTGATATCTACCAACACTAAAAGTTTGCAAGAACAGATTTTTACAAAAGATATAAAACTCGCTTCATACAATGCCAAAGTAAGTTTTTCAACAATTAACATTAAAGGGATCTCAAACTATTTCTGTTTTTCAAAATATTATGAAAACATGGAAAGTTTTCATCCTTTGATGAAACTTGCAACAGAGGGATTTATACAGATTTCAAAAACAGGTGATATAAACAGTTTGAAGTTCATGAAAGGTATAACTTACGATGATATAACATGTGATAGTAGATACTGTCAGGATTTGGAATGTCCATTTTCAAATATATGTTTCTTTTTGAGATTGAAAGAAAAGGTTCTTTCAAGTCAGATAGTTGTAACAAACCATTATCTGACATTAATAAATGAGACTCTTCCCAAAAGTATCCTTGGTGATTTTGAAATGATAATTTTTGATGAGGCTCATAACCTTGAGAATGTTATTTCAGATGTCTATTCTTACAGTATAGATTTTTTCGAGATATTCAAAATTCTAAAATATTTTATAAAAAAAATAAAGGAACATTTGAAAACTATCGAAGAATCATCACTTCCTTATGATTGTTTCAACTTTTTCACAGAAATATATTCATACCTGAACACTCTTTATGAGGATTTTGAAATATTGTATGAAAACATTCTTGAAAAGGTTATGCTTGATGAAAAGGAAAAAGATATCTACAACTTTAAAATGTTTGAAAATGCAAAAACATATGTTTTGAAAATTAAACAGCTTCTTTATTCTATAAAAGAGAATGGTGAGAAGAGTGTAAAGATCTTAAAAGATTCTAAGTTTAAAAATCTTGAAATAAAACAGAATTTAAAATATCTTGTTGAAGAATCAGCAAAGATTTATGAATCTTTTGTTGTTGTTAGTGAGGCGAATAACTCAGATTACGCTTTCTTTTACGAGTTGAACACAAAAACAAAAAATCTGATTCTTAATGCGATACTTGTGAATACCGGAGAACAATTCTCAAACTTTTTAAGGAAAAAAGAAAAAACTTCTATAGTTTTTACATCAGCCACTTTGAAATCTTCAAACGATTTTGCTTTTTTCAAAGATAGAATAGGAATTAATATTTCCAAAAGGAAATACAAAGAAGAAGTGTTTGTTTCCTCTTTTGATTACAAAAATCAGATGAAGATATTCTGTTTCAAAAATATTGGAGATCCGAACACTGAACAGTTTATGGACAATGTTATAACTTTTATAAGAAAAGTTGAGCAAAAAAGAAAGAGAACACTCGTTTTGACTACATCCTATCAACAGATTGATTATATCAAAGAAAGGTTGAATGATCCTAAATTCATATTTCAGGTAAAAGAGGGAAATAATGATAAAATTTTACTTCAATATAAAAACAGAAAGGATAGTATTCTTGTTGGAACGAACACTTTTTGGGAAGGGATAGACCTTCCTGGAGATCTTCTCGAAATACTTGTTATACTTAAACTTCCGTTTCTTGTTCCAGATGACCCTGTATTTTTAAAAAAGAGTGAGAATCTGAAAAATAAAGGTTTTGATCCATTTAACGATTATTCACTTCCTTATGCGATTTTAAAATTGAAACAGGGAATGGGAAGGCTTATAAGAAGAAAGGATGATAAAGGTGAGATATATATTCTCGATGAGAGAATCATAACTAAAAAATATGGGAAAAAAGTTATTTCGGAGTTTTTTGTTGAACCAGCAATTTTAGATTTTAACGAATTTACAGGAGTTTTATGATGCTTATATTTCTTGTAAGACATGGAGAGAGTGAAGGGAATAGAGATAACAAATTCAGGGGAAGAGTTGATTTCCCACTTACAGATATTGGAATTGCACAGGCAAATGACCTTAAAGATTTTTTGAAGAATTTTGAGTTTGAAATAATAGTTTCAAGCCCATTGAAAAGAGCTTTACAAACAGCCCAACCTATTGCTGATCTGAAAAAGATAGAAGTAAAGAAAGATGAACACTTCAACAACATAAGTTTGGGACCTTGGGAGAATCTGACGAAAGATTTTGTTGAAAAGAATTTCCCAAAAGAGTGGGAGATTTGGAAGAAAACACCTGAATATCTTGAAGTTGAAGGTATGGAAAAACTTGATGATGTTATGGAGAGAAGTAAAAAAAGGTTGAAAGAACTCGCAAAGGTATCGAAAGGAAACATTTTGGTTGTAACCCATAGGGCTGTTTTAAAACCTCTCGTTGCAGGAATTTTGGGTATCGAAAAACCATATTTTTGGAAGATACATTTCGATCCGGCATCTACAACTATTTTTGAATATAAGGACGAAAATTTTATGCTGAAAAATCTTAACATAAACCACTATCTGAAGCATAATCCTTCAGAATATTTTTAACATTGACAGACTAAAAATTTTATGTTTATATAAAAAAAAGGAGGGTCAATGAGAAAAGTTCTTTTTTTATTCCTTTCAACTTTACTTTTATCTTCCCTTTATGGAAAAGCTTTTACACTTATGATCTATATATGTGGTGATAACAATCTCTCATCGTATATTAATGATGATATAGATGAGATAGAGGCCGCTTATGGAAACCTTACATCAAATCTTGACATAGTGATATGTGTTGATGGAAATTCTTCCTATGGAGGTTATGTTGATGATGGTGGCACAAGGAGTGATACCAGATATTACCATCTTTCAGGTGGAGGTAATGGAACGGATGGTAAAATAAATGATCTTGCAAGTGTTGTTTTGGGTGAGAAAAATATGGCTGATCCACAAACTCTTATAGATTTTGTAACTTGGGCAGAAAAGAATTATAAAGCTACAAATTATGGACTTATTATGTGGAACCATGGAGCTGGATGGGGAAAAGGAGATATGCCTTTAAAGGGAGGAATTTCTGATGATACTGATGACGATTTTATGAGTGGGGCTGGGGGTGAATGGAGAGAAGCTTTGGAAGGTGCGGTAAGCAAGATTGGGAAAGATTTTTATTTTATCGGTTGCGATATGTGTGTTATGGCTTACATGGAGGTTTTATGGGATATGTATGATCTTGCAGATATGGTAGTTTACTCCGAAGCCAACATTCCAGCTGAAGGTTGGTATTATAACTCTTTTATAACATCACTCGCTACAAGCGCTCCAACTTCACATGCCTACCTTGGGCATCTTATGGTAAATGATTATAAAACCTATTACGGATCTTCAACATCTAATACACTAACATACAATGTTATAAATAACAGTGATTATTTTAATGGAATAACCGAGAATGAATTTCTCTATTTAAAAAGTCAAATTTTCAATCTTGCAAAATATCTTATACTCGATGAAGGTGGAAGAGATGCTTCAGATGTTCAATCTTGTATTGATGGAGCACAAGAAATGTCATCTGGGACTTTCTATGAAGATTTCAAAGATCTTTACCATTTCTGTTACCTTCTTAACAACAATACAAGCATAGGGACAAGAGTTAAAGGTTACGCTGTTAATATTATGAATATCATAGATAAAATGAATCCTGAAGATTGGCAATCTGGTTTTCCAAACTCACACGGTCTTGGAATATATATGCCTGATGATAAAAATATCTACTATTTTGAAGCACAGTATTATGCATCAACACACAGATGGGGAGCTTCATCCTATTACAATGGTTCAGTTAACGGTGCATGTTATCCATGGACGAATTTCATATATGGGCTTACATCGACTGTAGAAAAAGAAGAGTACGAAATAAATTATGATTTTGATCCAATTAAAGGAGAGGTTTCTTTTGATTACATTTTACCATCAGATTTTGTGGGAGTTCAAATAGTAAGAGATGATAAAATAATTTTTGAATCAACACTTCTCGAAGGGAATGTTAAAGACAAAATCAACTTTAGAGGAAAATATAATTATAAAATAATCGGTTATACTTTTATTGATAGAAAGATAATAAAGGAGTTCGATATAAATATAGAACCAAAAAAACCATTAATTTTTGGAAATAAAATATTTTTCAACGATCTTTCCATTAATTATATTGAAATCTTCGATAAAGTAGGAAAAAAAGTTATCGGGATTAGAACTGAAAATTTGAAATCTTTAGATCTTTCATTTCTTGGTAATGGTTTATATTTTGTTGATTATAAAAATGGTTTAAAGGATAAAATATTTATAATAAAATAGATAATGAATATTGACAGAATAAAAATTTTCTTTAAACTCAATTTATGAAAAAGAAAAAAGAAAGAAAAGAGAATCTTTCCATACCATCTAACATAGAAAAAACAATATTAAACAGGTTCAAAAAACCTTTTTCCAAAAAGGAATTATCAAGAGTTTTAAAGATTAAGGATGATGAAAAACTGAACTTTATAGTTGAAAACCTTTTAAAGAAAGGTTTTTTGGTTGTTCTTAAAAATGCTAAGTTCGGTGTTCCTTCCCAGATGAATATAGTTTCAGGTGTTCTTGATGTTAACCCGAAAGGTTTCGCTTTTCTTATTAGAGATGATCTGAAAGAGGATATTTTCATACCACTCCACCTTATGGGAACAGCATTGGACAAGGATAGAGTTCTTGTAAAAATTATAGGAGGAAAAGAAGGAAAAAGGTTAGAAGGAAAAGTTGTATCTGTTGTTGAAAGGAGATCCGATAGGATCACAGGTATTCTGAAAAGGAGTGGAAGTTTTTTTTATGTTGTTCCAGATGATAAAAAGATTTTGAAAAACATTTTCATAGATGGTGGAAGGGATATCGAGAAGTTTCTCGAAAAAAGGGTAGTTGTAAAATTGAACGATTGGTTGTCTCCAAAGTTGAATCCAACAGGGGTTGTTGAAAAAGAGTTAAAATCTGAAAACAGGCTCGATCTTATCGAAAAGATGATCCTTATAGAGAACGGATTTTCTGAAAATTTCCCTGATGATGTTTTAAATGAGGTGAAAAAGATAAAGTTCAATCCAGAAGAGGATTTTAAAAATAGAGTAGATCTGACAGATAAAAATATTTTTACGATAGATCCTGTAAATGCGAAAGATTTTGATGATGCGGTTTCAATTGAGTTGAGAGATGGTAAAATTATACTCGGAGTTCATATTGCCGATGTTTCTTATTTTGTAAGAGAGAACAGCGCTATAGATAAAGAAGCTTTCAGAAGGGGAACGAGTGTGTACCTTGTTTCAAGGGCAGTCCCAATGCTTCCTGAGAAGTTATCAAACGATATCTGTTCTTTAAAACCTTATGAGGAAAGGTATACGATAACATGTGAAGTTATTTTCGATAAAAATTATAGGATCGAAAATTACAACATCTTCCCGTCAGTAATTAAAAGTAAAAGAAGATTCACCTATGAAGAGGTTGAGGATATTTTAAAATCTAAAAATGATGATCCATTTTACAATGATATTTCTTTAATGGAAAAATTGTCCGAAGAGATTTCAAATAAAGCTTCACTTGAAGGAAGGATAGATTTCGATATACCTGAAGTTGAAATAACACTTGATAGCGGTGGAAACATAAAGAGCATCAGGGAAAAGAAAAGGTTAAGGTCACACAAATTAATTGAGAATTTTATGATAACTGCAAATAACCTTATTTCAACATTTTTAACCCAAAATGCAAAAATAACCTTATACAGGATACATGAGGAACCTGATATAGAAAAACTTTACCATCTTAAAGATGTTTTAAAAGAGTATGGGATAAAGATCAAAAGACTTGATGGAAGAGAGTTGCAGAGTGTTATAGAAAAAAGTAAAGAGAGTGATGTTGGATTCATAGTAAGAGAACTTGTTTTGAGATCTATGATGAAGGCAAAATACACAACAAAAAATTATGGACATTATGGATTAGGTTTGCAATATTATACACATTTCACTTCACCTATAAGAAGGTATCCTGATCTTGTTATACATAGACAGTTGAGAAAGATTATAGAGGGAAAAATTTTCAATTACGATGATCTTGAAATTGTTGCCAAGCATTCCACAGAAAGAGAGATAGCATCTGAGAAGGCTGAAAGAAACGCTTACGATGTAGCTAAACTATACTATTTGAAAGATCACCCAAAAAAGAATTATGAGGGTGTTATAACATCGGTAACTCCATTTGGACTTTTCATACAATTGAAAGATCTTTTTATAGATGGACTTGTAAGGTATAGGGATATAGAGGATGATTTTTATCGTGTTTGTGACGATGAGATATCTATTTATGGTGTTAACACAAAAAAAGTTATAACTATAGGTGATAGAGTCTTGGTAAAAATTCTGAATATCATCCCAGAAAGGATGATACTTGACTTGAAGATAGAAAAGGTTATAAAAAAGAAGAATAAATGATGGAGGAATGATGAAGGAAGGATTGACTTTTGATGATGTTTTACTTGTTCCACAATACTCTGAGGTTTTGCCTAAAGATGTGATTTTAAAAACTTCTCTTACAAAAAATATCTCACTTAATATTCCTATAATCTCTGCTGCTATGGATACTGTAACTGAAAGTTCTATGGCTATAGAGATCGCTAAGGAGGGAGGTGTTGGAATAATCCATAAAAATATGAGTATAAATGAACAAGCTGAAGAGGTTAAAAAGGTCAAAAGGTATGAATCTGGAATGATACAGGATCCTTTGACATTAACTCCAGATCAGACTATAGGTGATGCTAAAAAATATATGAAAGATTACAACCTTTCAGGTTTGCCTGTTGTTGATGAGAAGAAAAGGTTGGTAGGGATACTTACAAAAAGGGATATTCTTTTTGAAGATAATATGAATATTCAGGTTAAGGAAAGGATGACAAGTAAAGATCTTGTTGTTGCAAAAAAAGGAATAAATTTGAAAAAGGCAAAGGAGATATTCAGGGAGAAAAGGATTGAGAAGTTACCGGTTGTTGATGATAACAACCATCTTATTGGACTTATAACTATAAAAGATATTTTGAATCTTGTCGAACATCCTTTTGCTTGTAAAGATAGGTTGGGAAGGTTGAGAGTTGGTGCTGCAATAGGTGTTTCATCTGACTCTTTTGAAAGAGCGGAAAAACTTATAGAAGCTGGAGTTGATATTATAGTTATTGATTCAGCACATGGTGATTCCAAGAATGTTATTTCAAAAGTTAAAGAGATTAAAAAAAGATTTAAAATAGGTGTTATAGCTGGAAATGTTGCAACCAAGGATGGAGCGAAACATCTTATAGATGCAGGTGTTGATGGTGTTAAGGTAGGTATAGGTCCGGGTTCTATTTGTACAACAAGAGTTATAGCAGGAGTTGGAGTTCCACAACTTTCAGCAATTATGGATGTTAAAGATGCAACATCTTCTAACAATATTCCCCTTATCGCTGATGGAGGTATAGTTTATTCTGGAGATATAGTAAAAGCACTCGCAGCAGGTGCTGATGTTGTTATGATAGGTGGACTTCTTGCAGGAACCGATGAGGCACCTGGAGAAACTGTGATAATGGATGGAAGGAAATTCAAAGTTTATAGAGGAATGGGTTCTATAGATGCTATGCTTAAAGGTTCAAAGGACAGGTATTTTCAGGATGATGCTCAGAAACTTGTTCCTGAAGGTATTGTAGCAAGAGTTCCATATAAAGGAAAAGTATCTGAAGTCCTATTTCAACTTGTTGGTGGAATAAGGTCTGGTATGGGTTACTGTGGAGCAAAAGATATAAAAGAGTTGCAGAAAAAAGCCAATTTTGTAAAAATCTCTTACGCATCGATTAAAGAGAACCACCCTCATAATGTTATAATTTCAAAAGAGTCTCCAAACTATGAGGGCCCTAAGTAACTATTTTTACTTTTTCGATAATTTTTCAACACTCCATTCTTTTTAATTAAAGTGAAAAGAGAGTTTTTGTAATACTTGATTTTTTAAAGTTATACCTGTATAAATGGTTTTGCAATTGTTCTGGCTATTTTATATCTATAAAAAATTTTATGCCTCTATTTGTTATATAAAATCAGCCTTTTTTCATTTCTTTTAAAATTTTATAATCTATTCGTCAAAATCCGAAAAATTATTTTAAAAAAGAGTAAGATGTTCGGTTTATTTTTTGATTAGAGTTTGGAAAGTAAGAAAAACTTTAAATAGCCAAAGAAATTTCTACTCTCAGAGTTAAGAGAGGATATGGTTTGCAAAGAGAAAAAGCAAAAGCAATTCAAGAAGAAAAGAGAAGAAAAGTTTTGCTTAATGTGAGTATGGATTATTATGCTTTCATATTATCAAAAACTAACTTTAAATCTTTATCAAAAGAAAAAGAGTTGTAAACAAAAAAGAGAATATGAATAAATGGATTAAAAAATTGTTTATGAAAACAAAATTCTTATTGACAAATATAAAAAAATAGTTTAATCTTTTTTTATAAAAAGGAGGTGGTATGAAGAAAAATTATCATTTAAAGGGAGAATTATTCTCTCTCTCTCTCTCTCTCTCTCTCTCTCTACAAAAAGGGCTATTTTGTTATGAGGGCTATTCTCATAACAATAGTTATTTTTTATGGATTACTTTGCATAGCTTCTGAAGAAGGAATCGTTTATGATTCTTTGAATTGTACAAAAACTGGTTGGATTGACTTCGGATTTGCAGAAGATGTGGTCGTATCTGGGAATTATGCTTATATAGCTGATGGTTCTGGAGGGATGAAAATAGTCGATATATCAAACCATTTAGAACCATCCTTAGTAAGTAGTTATCAAATTGTTACACCTTCTGATTCATCTGATTATGCTCTTAGAATTGCAGTTTTGGACAATCATGCCTTTATAGCATACAATATGCAAGGACTTGTGGTAATGGATGTTTCAGATCCTAGAAATCCTTCAAAAGTTTTTCAGTTAAATCCTGATACTGAACAAGTAAAAGATGTCTATGTAGTAAGAGAAAATATCAATCAATTTGAGTTTTATGATTATGTATTTGTGGCTTCAAAGGGACACTTTCTTATCTACAAAATTAAAGGTGATTTATTTGGTACTTATTGGTTAGAAGGAGGTAAAGAGATAGCAAAAATTGAAGGTATATTTGCAACAGGAGTTCATGTTGTAGGGAATCACGCATATTTGGCAGATGAAGAATCTGGATATTTACGGATAGTTGAACTTCCAAATAAATTAGATTCACTTGGCCAAACACCTATAAAGATAGTTGGGAATGTAATGACAGGTAAACCCTTCGATGTTTTTGTTGAAGAGAACTATGCATATGTGATAGATGTGAAAAATGGATTTACAATAGTGGATATTTCTAATTCAAGTAATCCTCGAATAGTTAAACAATATAGAGATTCTTATTATGTCCCAGAAGAAGGTAGCTCATTTATAGTAAATTCTGATAAAATGAAAATAGCATATGTAGGTTTAAAATCTTTTGGTTTAATAGTATTCGATGTAACTGATATTTCCAATATTAAACATATAGGGCATTATGGATCGTTGTATACCGGTTATGGATCAAATGGTGTTTGTCCTGTAGACAATATAATTTACACAGCATCTTACAAAAATGGATTGGAAGTAATAGAGCATTTAAAAAATGGGTATAGATTCACAATGACATATACTCCAGAAAAGTTAAAATATGAAGATAAAACCGAAATTTCTGTTGTATTGAAAAAAGATTATGGAGATAGAGGGCCTTTTTACAATATGGATGGCAATGGAAATGATGCACAAGTTTATATTGAAGATAAAAATGGAATAAGAATTAGTGACATAAAGAAACCAGATGAAACAGGGAAAGTTATATTTGAGATTTTAAAAGAAGATACATTTCCTATTTACATAGTATCAAAAAATGAAATAACTACTGATCAGATAGAGAAACAAGAAGTAAAGGTAGATTACAGATTATTTAAAGTTAGTTATCCTAAAGAATGTCCTGTATTGAAAAATAATTTATTTAGTATTAAAGTTCAAACCGAGTATGAACTTCCTGTTATTGAACCTGAGCCAAAACAAATAATAATTGAAAATGTTCCTGATGCATCAGTAATAATAACTGACAATATTGGTGCTTACAATGTTTCTGGATTAACAGATACTAATGGTAATATTAATTTTTCTGCCTATTTGAAATCTAATAGGGCATTGCAAATTATAATAGACAAAAAGGGCTTTGTTAAATATAGCAGTACAATAACTCCCTACTTGTGGAGCAATGTAAGAGGAGCATTTGGGAGGAACAATCAGGAGCATATAGTGAGGAAACCTAATACTGATGAGATGGAGATGTTGTATACGACTGGAGACAGTGTGGTGTATGGAAGGAGTGAGGATTTTGGACAGACTTGGGAATTGGAGATATTAGGAAAGGGGAAAGAACCAGCGTTAACGAGAACAAAAGATGGATTAATAGCTATATGGAAAGAAGGGGAAAGCACATTTTGGTATTCGATTAAACATAGCCCATGGACACCGGTTGATACACTTATATCACCAACAGTATGGTTTACGGAACCAGTTGTTGGCTACAATTATACAACAGATAAGACATATATGGGATATATAGGGAACAGATATTTAAACATAGAGAGAGGGGATTATATTCTTGGAAGTATGGAAGGCATAGATATAGGCACATTAGTTTTTGATACTGTTGTATCATATTATGGAGAAGATAATAAAGTTCCAATGAAATCCCCAGTATTTTCATTATTTTATGATATATCATCTACTTCAATATCACACCTAATAGGTTTTATAGACACAACAAAAAATTATTTATATAAGTTATATACAAGTAAACTCCCCCAATGGACTAAATTGCGCACAATTAATAAATCAGGGCAGGTTTGCAATGCACCTACAGCAGATTATTATGGAGAGGTAACAACATTTGCTTATGAAGTGATAAATATTGATGGAACAAGAGATATATGGAAAGCAAAGATGATAGATGGATTTTTAACAGAGCCAGAGAGGATAAACACATTCATAGGGGTAAATAAGTATCCAAAGGTTAAGAACAATTATCTTCATCTTTATGTTAACAATGATAAGAAACTCATAAGTGAACCTGGATATGGATTAACAATAGAGCAGAATATAATAAGAGAGACAACTGATTCAATATTTAGTTATGATGTTAACTTTAAAGATACTTATACCAACAGAAAAGGATTTTTCATATGGACGGAAGGAGAGAATGGATTTTATAGATTGAACATGAAAGAGGTATCGTATAAAACAGAACCGGTACCATATGTAATATCATTGCCACAGGATACGATAGAGAGAGTTACAACATCACCTTTGTATGACAACAATTACCTTGGTAGGAAAGAGCCAGTAGAGAGGTTGAACACGACGATAGTTGGACTTGATCCTGAGATGAGCTACAATGTGAGAGTGATAACATCAGAAGGGAGTCCTGTGAAGCCACAAATAATCCAGATAGATGGAGAGGTGTATGGGGTAGTGTATGGACATGCAAACAGAGAGGATACAACGGAGATAGTACTACCTAAAGGGATATATGAAGATAACAAGATAGTGATAAGTATAGATAGGAAGAAGGGGAATCCAAACAGGGTATCGAAGGTAGAGGTATACCAGTATGAAACTGAAGGGGAGAAAGAAATAGTAACAGCAAACAAAGTTAAGGTATTACAAGCAATAAATATGACAGAGACAACGGAAGTTAAGGGTAAAAAAGAAGGATTAAAGGTTAGTTATATATCAGACAGAGAAGGTGAAGTGGAGATAGAGGTATACGATATAAGAGGAAGCAGATTGGGAATAATGAAATCGCAGGTGAAGGCTGGGTTGAACGAAATAGGGATAGGATTAGTTCAGAAGAGTGGAATATATTTTGTTAGGATAAGAGATGGAGAGAAGGGAGAGACAAGGAAGATAAATATAATAAAGTAAATTTAGGAATAGAATAAAGGCTGAATAGGTAAATACCTATCCAGCCTTTGT